>QBXA01000007.1 GCA_003283905.1 Pelagibacteraceae bacterium AG-319-F18
TAGAAAATATTCTCTCAATCTTTATAAAGAACTTGAAAAAAAAACTGAACTTTCAACTGGTTTAAAGCAAAATGGTGCAATAACAGTAGCAAGTTCAAAAGAGCGGCTTCAAGAATTGTTAAGACAAGCAACTTCGGCACAACTTTTTGATGTTGATGTAGAAATTTTAGATAAGCAAAAAGTTAAAGATTTATATCCAGAAATTAATGATCAGGATATTTTAGGTGGCGTGTATATGCCTAAAGATGGTCAAGCAGATCCAGTAGGTGTAACTAATGTTTTAGCTAAGGCTGCTAAAATGGAGGGCGTTCAAATATTCGAAAAAACACCTGTTATTAAAATATTAGTAAAAAATAATAGAATAATTGGTGTAGAGACATCAGAAGGTAAAATAGAATGTGAATATGTAGTGCTTGCTACTGGAATGTGGTCCAGACAAATTGGTGAAGATATAGGAGTTAGCGTACCATTATATCCAAATGAGCATTTTTACATAATAACTGAACCTATAAAAGACCTAACAAAAGATCTTCCCGTGCTTAGAGATTATAATGATTGTCTTTATCTAAAGGAAGATGCTGGCAAAATGCTTGTTGGTATTTTTGAGCCAGATGCAAAAAATGCTTTTAAAGAAAAAGGAATAGTTCCAAATGATTTTTCTTTTGGAGAATTTCCTGATGATTTTGATCATTTCGAACCTTATTTAGAAAAATCATTTAAAAGACTTCCGATACTAGAAAAAGCAGGAATTAGAAAATTTTTTTCTGGACCCGAGTCGTTTACACCAGACACACAATATTTGTTAGGTGAAACTTCCGAGATTACAAATTTATTTACATGCTGTGGGTTCAATAGTATTGGAATAGCAAGTTCAGGAGGAGCTGGTAGAGTTACAGCTGAATGGATGATTAATGGATATATGAATGAAGATCTATATTCTTTAGATATAAAAAGATTTCAAAAATTCCATTCTTCAAAAAAATTTATAATGAATAGAGTTACAGAAACTCTAGGTGATTTGTATGGAATGCACTGGCCATATAAACAACATAATACTTCAAGAGATCAAAAATTACTTCCATATCACAATGAATTAAAAAAAGCTGGAGCATGCTTTGGTCAGTCAGGCGAATACGAAAGACCAATGTGGTTTGCATTAGATAATGCTATCCCTGAATATGAATATAGTTTTAATTATCAAAATTGGTATCCGTCGGTTGAACATGAATGTAAAAATACAATTGAAAACGTTGGTTTATTTGAGCTTTCTCCATTTTCAAAATATGAAATTAAAGGTGATAAAGCATACAAAGAATTACAAAGATTGTGTACAGCAAATATTAAAAATGAAATTGGAAAATGTACATATACTCATATGCTCAATGAAGGAGCAGGAATTGAGACAGATTTTACTGTTGTTTGTCTTGAAAAAAATTATTTTAGAATAATAAGTTCAGCAGCTGTAAGAACTCATGATAAAGCTCATATACTTAAACATTTATCTAATGATCTTCAATTTAAAGATGCAACAGATGAATTAATTTGTTTAGGAATTTTTGGACCAAAAAGTAGAAAATTATTGTCAAAAATTACCAAAGAAGATTTGTCTAATGAAAATTTCAAATTTGCCACAAGTAAAAATATCAAAATAAAATCAATAAATGTTTGGATACAAAGATTATCTTATGTGGGTGAGCTTGGCTACGAGCTTTATATTAAAAAAGAAAATGGAAAAAAAATATATGATTTAATTGTTGATACTGGAAAAGATTTTGGACTTACTCATTGTGGTGCTCACACTATGGATACAATGAGGATGGAAAGTGGTTTTTTACATTGGGGACATGATATTTCTCCAGAAGAAAATCAATATCATGCAGGTTTAAATTTTGTAATTAGTTATAAAAAACCATTTGATTTTATAGGAAAAGAAAAGTTGCTAAAAATTAAAGATCAAAAATTAGATAAAAGATTTATTATGTTAGTTTTGAAAGATAGTACACCTGGAAAACCACTTTTACTGCATGAAGAACCGATTTATTTAGATAAAAAAATTATTGGAAAAACAACATCAGGAAACTACTCATTTAACTATAATAAAAATTTATCATTTGGTTATGTAAATTCTGAACTTTCTAACGAACAATTAATTGGTAAAAATCTTTATATTGAAATTGAAAAGAAAAAATATCCTGCAGAATTATTGGTAAAGCCTCTAAAAAATCGTAATTTTAAGAATATATAATTATTCTTTAATTAGTTTGAATTTACAGCCAATTCCTGTTTAAATGATGTCGTGAAAAAAGACGAACAAGAAATAATTTTATTAAATTCTGATATTGCCTCAAATAAAGATCTAAAAAAAGATAACAATAAAACAACTAATGTAAATATTTTACTTAACAGGGTTCGATTAGATAAAAAAAGAACTGCTAAAAAAAGAATTATTTTTTCATTTTTATTAATTGCTACAATTAGTTCTTTAATAGTTTATTTTATTATTTAGTATAAAACCTTACCTAAAAAGTTTATTGAAACAATAAAGATTTATATTATAAGTCATTTATAAATATGGCGGGGTAGCTCAGTTGGTTAGAGCGCAGGACTCATAAGCCTGAGGTCAGTGGTTCGATCCCACTTCCCGCTACCACTTAAAAATACTATTTTAGAAAAGTATCATTAAATTGATTTGAAACTCTAATAAATGTTGTACATTTACTTAATTGTTTTAATGAAGGGGCTCCCACATAAGTGCAACTACTTCTGACACCACCAAGAATATTCAAAACCGTATCATTTATTTTTCCTCTATATTTTACTCGTACTTTTCTTCCTTCACTACTTCGATAATTTGCAAGTCCACCATAATGTTTTTTATTTGCTACTTCAGAACTTGATCCATAAAATTCAATATATTTAGAACCATTAACTTTAACTAATTTACCTTTACCTTCATCGTGTCCAGCTAACATTCCTCCTAACATTACAAAGTCTGCACCTCCTCCAAAACCTTTTGCAACATCACCTGGACAAGTACATCCACCATCTGCTATCACGTGTGCTCCAAGCCCATGTGCTGCATCTGCACATTCTATTACAGCACTTAATTGTGGATATCCAACTCCAGTTTGGATTCTAGTCGTACAAACACTTCCAGGTCCTATCCCAACTTTTACAATATCTGCACCACTAAGAACCAGTTCTTGAGTCATATCAGCAGTTACAACATTTCCCGCAATTATTGTTTTAGTAGGGTACTTGTCTCTTACCGATTTAACAAAATTTGTAAAATGTTCTGAGTAACCATTAGCAACATCAATGCAAATGAAATTGAAAAAATTAAATTCTTTTAAGACTTTATCTAAATTTTGAAAATCTTCTTTTTTAATTCCAACACTTAACGCTATATTTGGATAGATTTTTTTTATATTTTTATTTTGTTTAATTTTCTTCATATCATGTTGTTTTGTTAAACAAGTAATCATTCCATAGTCATTTAATTTTTCTGCAATATTTAATTCACCAACACCATCCATATTTGCTGCCATTATAGGAATTCCTGACCATTCATTTTTGCTATATTTAAATCTATAGGTTCTTAAAAGATTTACATCTTTACGACTTTTTAAGGTGCTTCTTTTGGGTCTAAATAATACGTCAGAATAATCTAGTTTTAATTCTTCTTCTATTCTCATAAGGCTTTAAATTATAATTATAAAAATTAATTTCAAACCAATAACTAGCCTGTGGATAAGTTTTTATGAGTGTTAATATTTTATATTTTCAATAAAAATAAGAAATAAGCTACTTGAGATTGAAATTTTTTAATTTTATGAAAGATATTTATATAACATGGGAAGACTATCAATAAGAAGATTGAGCAACTTGCAAAGAAATTGATGATGATGATTGTAAATTTAATCAAATAATTTGTATAGCTAAAGGAGGTCTAAGAGTTGGAGAAGTGTTTAGCAGACTGTTTAATTTATCCTTAGCAATTCTATCCGTCGAATCATATGATGGAACTAGTGATGATATTAAAAATCAACAAGGACAATTTACTTTTTCAAGGGATCTGGCTAAAACAACCCCTAATTTAGGATCTCATATACTATTGGTAGATGATTTGGCAGACTCAGGAAAAACACTTATTAAAAGTATAAAAAGGTTAGAATATTTTTATGGTTTTTATTTAGAGGAAAAAATAAAAACAACTGTATTGTGGCACAAATCAACATCAAAATTTAATCCAGATTATTCAGTAGATTACTTAGAGGATTCACCATGGATACATATACCATTCGAAAAATATGAAACAACAAATATAAAAGATTTTAAATTCGATTAATGTCCAGGAAATTCAATTAAATTTTCTATTTTATAATTTTTTTTAATTAGATTATCTGACCCACCTAAATCAAATAAATTAATCACAAACACAAACGCTGCAACTTTACTCTTTGAAATTTCAACGAGTTTAGCAGCAGCTTCTGCAGTACCACCTGTTGCGATTAAGTCATCAATAATTAGAACACTATCTTTTTCGTCTAAAGAGTCTTTATGCACTTCGATCGTCGCTGTTCCATATTCTAGTTCAAAATCAATAGAGTGAACATCAGCAGGTAATTTATTTTTTTTTCTAAGCATTATAAATGGTTTCTTTAAAATGTAGGAAACTGCTGACGCAAATACAAAGCCACGAGACTCTATCGCAGCTATTTTTGTAAAGTTATATTTTTTTGATCTTTCAACTATTTGGTTAATAGTTTCAGAAAATGCATTTTGATCTTTAATTAAAGTAGTAATGTCTCTAAATAAAATCCCTTTTTTTGGATAATCTGGGATAGATCTAATATAATCTTTTAAATTCATAATAGTTAAATATAAAAGTATAAATAATTAAATTTTTAACGATGACAACTAATAAATTAGCAATAATTGGTGGAAGTGGTCTTTATGATGTTGAAGAGTTTAAAGATAGAGAGTTACTTGATCTAAATACTCCATGGGGAAAACCATCAGATCAAATTTTAAAAACAAACTACAATAATAAGGAAGTTTATTTTTTACCAAGACATGGAAGAGGTCATTTTATTTCACCATCAAATATAAATTTTAGAGCAAATATTGATGCACTCAAACAATTAGGAGTAACAGATATTGTTTCTGTTTCTGCAGTAGGTTCTTTAAAAGAAGACTTGTCTCCTGGAAAATTTGTAATTGTAGATCAATTTATTGATAGAACTTTTGCTAGAACAAAAACCTTTTTTGACGAAGAAATAATTGCCCATGTATCTATGGCTCATCCAACATCGAATGGTTTAATGAATGCATGTGAAGACGCTATAAAGAAATCAAATATAGATTATCAAAGAAATGGTACTTACGTTGTTATGGAAGGTCCACAATTTTCAACACTAGCTGAATCAAATTTATATAGATCTTGGAAAGCAGATGTAATTGGCATGACTAATATGCCCGAAGCAAAACTCGCAAGAGAAGCTGAAATTAGATATGCATCCGTATCAATGGTTACAGACTTTGATTGTTGGCATCCTGATCATGAAAATGTTGATGTTCAACAAGTAATTAAAGTTTTGTTAGGTAATGCTGAAAAAGCAAAAGTAATGATAAAAAATTTAATAGATAATTTTGAAGATCATATAGATCCAAAAGATCCAACTAATAATTGTTTAGATGTTGCAATAATAACATCTCTCGAAAAAAGAACACAAAAAACAATAGATAAACTTAAAACTGTGGCTGGTAGAGCTCTTAATAAATGAAAAAAATATTAATAATAATTCTATTTATTTTACTAAATACAAATTCATTTGCTGATAAAAAATTTGAAAAGGATTTAAAAAAAGTTTCAAAAGATAATGGTTTTATTGATAATACAGGAAAGATTTACCCAATTGATAATATATCAGATAAAAAAAATACAATTTTAATTGTTTACACACACGGAAGCGGCAATGATCAAAACATTGATAAATGCAAAAAAAAATGGAACAAAGTACCTCCAATAATATTTTACTTACATGACAAAAAGATAAAGGATCTTAAAGTTAAAATTTATCATCTTTGTTCAGGAGTAAGAGGTTGGACAGAAAATCATTGGAGAAAAATGGATGATATTTATAAAAATGTATCAAAAAGTAATTTTTCTAAGATAATTAAAGATGACCCTGATAGAATAAAATTTGATAGTGCAAAACAATTTCGAAAACAAAAAGTTATTATAAATAAGATAGATGAACTAATTAATCTTGGTTTTGAAAATATTATATTAGCAGGACATTCTGCGGGTGGTTGGGCCTCAATTACATTAAAGTCTAAATATCCAAGCAAAATTTCAGGTGCTATTGCAATTAATCCAGCGTTTTCTGGAACATTAAAAAATAGAAAAGAGTGGAAATTCTGGGAACTTCTGAGAGAGTATGGAATTGGTCAAATAAATTTAACAAGTCTTAAAAATACATTAATTTACGTTCATGATAAAGATGATCATGAAAATATTACAACACTCTCATTTTTAAATTTAGATACAGTCGTATATAAAGATATTAGTAAAACTGATTGCAAGGCAAAATTAATTTTTGGCAAATATCACGGAATACCTTTAACCAAATGCTTTGCTGAGAAACAATCAAATGCAAATGATATGATTAATTTTTTAGAACAAATTTATTAAAATGAGAATAGAAGGTAAAGAATTTAGAACTATTTGGTACGAAAATAATGTAGTTAAAATAATTGATCAAACAAAACTTCCACATCAATTTATCATTAAAGATCTTAAAACAGTTAAAGATGCAATAAATGCTATTAAAATTATGGAGGTGAGAGGTGCACCTTTAATTGGTGGAACTGCTGCTTACGGAATGGCATTAGCTATTCAAGAAAACAATGATCCTGATTTTATTAAAAAAAGTTCTGAAGAATTAATTGAATCGAGACCTACTGCAATTAATTTAAAGTGGGCAGTAGATCGTATGATGAAAAAATTAGTAGATATTAATAATGATAAAATTTTAGATGAAGCTTTAAAGGAAGCTAAAGAAATATGCGATGAAGATGAAAAGTTTTGTGAAAATATTGGTGTTAATGGATTAAAAATAATTGAAGAAATTTATAATAAGAAGAAAGATACAGTTAATATTTTAACTCATTGTAATGCTGGATGGTTAGCAACTATTAATTGGGGAACAGCTACTTCTCCCATATATCATGCACATAAAAAAGGCATTCCAGTTCATGTGTGGGTAGACGAAACTAGACCAAGAAACCAAGGTGCAAATTTAACTTCATACGAGTTAAATGAAGAAAATATTCCTAATACTATTATAGCGGATAATACAGGTGGAATTTTAATGCAAAGAGGTGAGGTTGATATGTGTATTGTAGGAACTGATAGAACTTTATCTAATGGAGATGTTTGCAATAAAATTGGAACTTATTTAAAAGCATTAGCAGCTCATGACAACAAAGTTCCATTTTATGTGACACTTCCTAGCTCTACAATAGATTGGGATATAAAAGATTCTAAAAATATTCCTATTGAGGAAAGAAACTCAGAAGAATTATCTCATGTAGAGGGGATTGATGAAAATAATGAAATTAAAAAAGTTTTAATTTATCCAAGCAAAAGTAAAGCGATGAATTTAGCTTTTGATATAACTCCTGCAAAATACGTTACTGGTTTAATTACAGAAAAAGGGATTTCTGAAGCATCCAGTGAAAGCTTAAAAAAATTATTTAATAAGTAAATATATGGAATCTGTAAGAATGGTTGAAGTTACAAGAGGTGGTGAAATAGAAAGTTTTCATCAAGGTGTTGCAGTACTAATTAATTCATCAGGAAATATTTTAAAAGAGTGGGGAAATTCAGACTTAAATATATATCCTAGATCAGCACTAAAACCAATTCAAACTCTAAATCTTTATAAGGATGGCATAGCAGATTCTATGAATCTCACTGAAGAACAAATAGCAATTACAACAGCATCACATCATGCTGAAAAATTTCATCAAGAAATTATTTCTAATTGGTTAAAAAAAATTAATATTAACGAAGAAAATCTTTCATGCGGACATGATTGGCCTTGGAATTTAGAGGATAAATTTAAAGCAAAATTAGAATATAAAAATAAAAGAAGAATTTATCATAATTGTTCGGGAAAACATTGTGGACACCTGGCAGTTTGTAAACATAAAAACTTAACTTTAGAAAATTATCATGAAAAAACACACCCGTTACAAAAAGATTTAATTCAATTAATTGAAAATTTGTCAGACTATAAAATAAAAAATATTGGAATTGATGGTTGTACTCTTCCTAATCCCTTAATGCCTTTAAAAAAATTTGCATTAGCAGCGTCTCGATTAACAGATAACAAAACATTAAATGAAAATACAGATATAGCAAAAAAAATATTTAACTCATGTGTAAATTTTCCAGAAATAACCGGAGGTACAAATAGCGTTAATTGCATCTTAACAAAACTTTCTAAAAAAAAAATATTCTTTAAAAATGGTGCTGAAGGAGTATTTTTGGCTTTAATACCCGAAATAAAATCTGCACTAGTAGTTAAAATTTTAGATGGAGCAACAAGGGCAGCTGAAACCGCAATAGCAGGATTGATTTCTGAATTAAATATTATAGATGAAAGTGAATTATTAAAAATTAAATCTAGTGAAGTAACAAATTCTACGGGTCAAAAAATTGGAAAAATGAGATTTGTGTTATAATTCAGAAGAAATCAATCCATCTAAAGGTTTTGGGTGAAACCAAGTTGATTTTGGGGGCATAAATCTTTTTTTGTCTGCAAGCCTCATAACACTTGAAATATTTGTAGGACAAAGCTTAAAAGCTATATTAAAATTTTTTGAATTTACTAATTTTTTTAAAAAATTTGAACCATTAATCCCTGAAATAAACTCAATTCTATTAGCTTTAATTTTACTAATAATATTTTCATGAAGAATAGTTACATCTAATTGATTATTATTTTTTATTTGTTTGAGAGAATACCATTGTTTATTCATATACATTTCTAAATAACCTTTTTTTAAACTTTTGGAGTTATTTTTAATTTTTTTAATTTTAAAATTTTTACGAATAATATTAATAATTTTTTCGCTATTTAATTTACTTTTTAATACTCTATTATAATCTAAAATTTTTATTTGATTATGAGGAAAAGCAATAACCATGGGCGATATTTTTTTATTACTTTTAATCATACCTTGTATTCTGTGATGACCATCACAAATGTATATTTTGTTAATTTTTTTAATAAAATTTTTTAAAGATTCTAAATTTTTTTCTTTATCAACAATCCACACTTGATGATTAAATTTGTCTAAAGATTTAAATGAATAAATTGGCTTTGATTTTGTAATTTTAGTTAAGAAATTTTGGAGGTAATTGTTGTATTTATAAGCAGTATAAATTGGACCTACTTGCGTTGAAATATTTAATATCTGTCTCTTTCTTTCAGAAACTCTATTTTTAAAAGTTTCTTCATGGCCTAAAATATTTTTGTTGTCATAATTATTTAAATCTACTTTACCCATTATTCCAATTTGTTGATGGTTTTTATTGGATATTTTGTAAATATAATAACAATCTTTAATTTCTTTAGTTATTAGTTTTTTATTCTTCATATTTTGAAAGTATTTTTTTGATTGAATTAGGTTTTTACTAGTTAAAATCTTTAAATAACCAAACTTTGGATAAGATTTTAAACTATTAAAATATTTTGGATTTGGAGTTGAAATTTTACGTGCTAGTTTTTGTATTGGTCTTAAAGCTTTAAATGGATTTATTAAACTCAATTTGAAAATTATGCAATTTTTGGAAGGTCTTCTAAAGCTTTGTCCATACTTCCTTTATCAAATTTATCTTCAGCTAAACTTCCTTCAAAGTAATCTCCATATGCTTTCATGTCAAAATGACCATGACCACATAAATTGAATAATATTGTTTTAGACTCGCCATTTTTTTTGCATTCTAGAGCAGCATCAATAGCACCCTTAACAGCGTGTGTCGCTTCAGGCGCAGGGACTATACCTTCTGTTCTTGCAAAATTTACTCCAGCTTCAAAACATTCTTTTTGACCATATGCCTTTGCTTCAATTGCATTAATTTCTTTTAAATGACTGACAAGTGGTGCCATACCATGATATCTCAATCCTCCAGAGTGCGTTGGAGGTGGTATAAATTGTGATCCTAAAGTATGCATTTTTACTAAAGGTGTTAATTTTCCAGTATCTCCAAAATCATAAACAAATTTACCTTCTGTCAATGTT
Source organism: Pelagibacteraceae bacterium AG-319-F18 (assembly GCA_003283905.1). Classification (GTDB taxonomy): domain Bacteria; phylum Pseudomonadota; class Alphaproteobacteria; order Pelagibacterales; family Pelagibacteraceae; genus Pelagibacter. The sequence continues at coordinate 10,318 of QBXA01000007.1, forward strand.
GGGCACGATTTTGGTTCACATGCAATTACTCTTGTTTTTTTTCCTTCTCTAAAATTTTTTCCTAAAAATGGATTTACTAGTCCTGAAAAATTGCTCCCACCTCCTGTGCAACCAACTAAAATATCAGGATAATCATCTGCCATTTCCATTTGTATTAATGCTTCATTACCTACGATAGTTTGATGCATTAAAACATGATTTAATACACTTCCTAATGCATATTTTGTATCAGGATTTTTAGCAGCCATTTCAACAGCTTCAGAAATAGCAATACCCAAACTTCCTGTATTGTTAGGATTTTTTGCTAAAATTGCTTTACCACTATCTGTCTCGTTAGATGGACTAGCAACACATCTAGCTCCATAGGTTTGCATTACTAGTTTTCTATATGGTTTTTGTTCAAAACTAACTTTTACCATGTAAACATCTAGTTCGATTCCAAACAATTTACATGCAAAAGCAAGTGATGTTCCCCATTGTCCTGCACCTGTTTCAGTTGTTATTTTTTTTGTACCTTCTTCTTTATTGTAAAAAGCTTGAGGAACAGCAGTATTTGGTTTGTGACTACCAGAAGGACTTACACCTTCATATTTGTAATAAATTTTTGCCGGTGTATCTAAATGTTTCTCTAATTTTCTAGCTCTATATAATGGTGATGGTCTCCATTGTTTATAAATTTCTCTTACTGGTTCTGGTATTTCAATCTCTCTTTCTTGAGATACTTCTTGCCCAATTAATGCCATTGGGAACAAAGGTGCTAAATCATCTGGTCCAATTGGTTTTAAAGTTCCTGGATGCAGTGGAGGCTCCATAGGTTTTGGTAGATCCGCAGCAATATTGTACCAAGTTTTTGGCATTTTGCTTTCTTCAAGGAAGTATTTTATTGTATCAGACATTTTAATTTATATGTAGTCTCATCTTAAATTAAGTTAAAATCAAGTAGTTTTTAATGACCAAAATAAAGGCTGAAATAATCAAATATTCTAAAATGCTTAATAGCAGAAAGTTGTCTGCTTTAAGGTCTGGCAACATTTCCGCAAGATATAAGGATGGTTTTTTAATTACTTCATCAGGAAAAAAATATTCTTCTCTAAAAAATAAAGACATTGTTTTCGTTTCCTTGGATGGAAAGTTTGATAAAAAAAAAAGCATTCCATCGTCTGAATGGAAGTTTCATCAAGATATTTATAAGAATAAAAAAAAAGCTAAAGCAATTGTTCATGCACATTCAACCAATGCTACGGCAGTTTCTACTCATAAAAGAGGAATTCCATCATTTCATTATATGGTTGCAATGGGAGGAGGTCACGACATTAAATGTGCAAAATATGCAACATTTGGAACACGAGATTTATCAAAAAATATTTTGAAAGCTTTAAAAGACAGAAAAGCTTGTTTAATTGCAAATCACGGTCAGATTGCATTTGAAGAAAATTTATCAAAAGCTTTTGAGTTAGCTGAAGAGGTTGAAAATATATCGCTTCAGTATATAACGAGCCTTAAATTGGGTAAGCCTAAGATTCTATCTTTAAAAGAAATGAAAAAAGTTTTATCCAAAGCAAAAAATTATAAAAGAGGATAATTGATGACTAAAGTTGGAGAACATTTAACTCTAGACATTATTGGAACAACAAAAGAGTATGATCCTTCAGTATTTGAGAAAGTAATTCACGATATTGCTAAAGCTGCAAAAGTAACAATTCTTAATATCTCTAAATATAAATTTGAACCTCAAGGTTTTACCATTTTAGCACTATTAGCGGAGAGTCATATTAGTTTTCATACTTTTCCAGAAAAAGGTATAATTAGCTTTGATTTTTTTACTTGTGGAAAAGTTACTCCATTAGTTGCTATAGATATAATTAAAAAAACATTCAAACATAAAAGAATTGTAAAAAAAGAATTTAATAGAGATACAAAATCACTTTATCATGACATCTACAGTTCACCTGGTTTGCAAAAATCATATGTAGTTAATGATGTTTTAGAGGATTTTAAATCCAAGATAGGTCAGCATATTGAAATTTTAGATTTAGAACAGTTTGGTAAATCATTGTTTATTGATGGTGAAATTCAAGTGGCTGCAACTGATGAACATTTATATAGTTCCACATTTGTTGGTGCGGGTCTTAATTTAAATAAAGATAATGAAAGAGCTGCTATTATTGGTGGTGGAGATGGTGGAGTTGCTAGAGAATGTATTTCAAAAAATTTTAATTTTATTGATTGGTATGAACTTGATCCTGAGGTTGTAGATGTATGTAGCAAACATCTTGAAGATATTGGAAAAAAAGCTACAGAAAAAAATTCAGTTAAATGTGTATGGGGGGATGCATTTGAGAGTATCAAATCAGTAGAAGATGATACATATAATCATATCTTTGTTGATCTTAATGATGATCAATTTTGTATAGATCTTGCTGCTAAAAATATGGACTCAATGATCAGAATTTTAAAACCAAAAGGTGTAATCACCGCTCAAGTTGGAAGCCAAGATAAAAAACCTAAACAAGTTGATAATTGGCTAAATGTATTTAACCATCATTTCGGAAATACTAAATTATCTAGAGTTTACATACCTAGTTTTGATTGTTCTTGGAATTTTTCTTCGTCAATAAATCATTAATTTTTCTTTTTTAATTATTAATTTTGTGAAATACTTGATCCAAATTAAAGGAGAAAATAATGAATATATTTAAAAAAACTATTTTAACAGTTCTTGCTTCTTTATTGGTCATTGGAAATGTTTACGCTGACAAAATAAAAATTGGAACTGAAGGTGCTTATCCTCCTTGGAATTCAAAAGATGCTTCAGGTAATCTTATTGGTTTTGAGGTTGAATTAGCTAATGAACTTTGTGCAATCATGAAACATGAATGTACTATTGTTGAGCAAGATTGGGATGGAATGATCCCTGCTTTGTTGATGAGAAAGTTCGATGCGATTATGGCTGGTATGTCAATTACAGCTGAAAGACAAAAAACTATTACTTTTTCACAAGGTTACGCAGATGAAGTTGCTTCACTTGCGGTAATGAAAGGTTCAAGCTTAGAAGGAATGGATACTCCAGAAGGTGTTAATTTAACTTTAGGTGGATCCGATGTTAAAAAAGCTCTTAAAACTTTAACAGGTGCTCTTGCTGGAAAAACTGTTTGTACTCAAACTGGAACAATTCACCAAAACTTTTTAGAGTCTGGTGATGTTGGAAGTGTGAATGTTAGAACTTACAAAACTCAAGATGAAGTTAACTTAGATTTAACATCTGGTAGATGCGATGTTGCATTAGCTGCTGCTGTTGCATTTACTGACTATGCCGACAAATCAGGAAAATCAGTTGTACTAGTTGGACCAACTTTTTCAGGTGGTGCCTTTGGTAATGGTGTTGGAGTTGGAATCAGACAAGGTGGAGATAGCGCTATTGGAAAAAGAGATGCTAAAATCCTAAAAGACTTCAACAAAGCAATTGATAAAGCTAGAAAAAAAGGAATTATTAGCAAACTTGCTATTAAACACTTTGGTTTTGACGCTTCTATGTAATTAATTTCAGATTTGGCGACTATAATATATAGTCGCCAGTCTATATGGAACTTCTCGCATTTGGTAAAACAGGTTGGGGTGATGAATTATTTTATGCAACCCTAATGACGATAGCTGTATCAGTTACAGCAATGTTAGTTGGTTTTTTTTTCGCTTTAATTTTTACCCCATTAAAGCTTTCTAAATACAAATCATTAAATTTAATTGGAAATTTATACACAACTGTAATTCGTGGTGTTCCTGAACTTTTGGTAATTTACCTTTTCTTTTTTGGAGGAAGTGGAGCGATTATGTATGTGGCTTCTATCTTTGGTTATTTTGAATATATAGAAATTAATGCTTTCATTACAGGCTCAATGGCAATTGGAATTATTTCGGGCGCTTATTCAACAGAAGTATTCCGTGGAGCCATTCAATCTATAGACAAAGGTCAGTTTGAAGCCGCTAAAGTTTTAGGGGTCAGTAAATTTGCTCAATTTTATAAAATAATTTTACCGCAAATGTTAAGGCTTGCTATTCCTAACTTGAGCAATGTTTGGCAAATTACTTTAAAAGATACTTCCCTTATTTCAGTTACAGGTTTAGTTGAAATTATGAGGCAATCTTATATAGCAGCTGGCTCAACTAGAGATCCTTTATTCTTCTATTCTTTTGCTGCAGTTTTATATTTATTGCTAACGTATTTGAGTATGAAATTTATTAATAGATTAGAAGCTAAATATAGTAGGGGGTATTAATGGATTTTGAGTTAATGTTCACTAGTTTTCCAAAATTATTAAATGCTACCTTAATTACATTAAAACTTTTATCTGTCTCTTTAATAATAGGAATGTTTTTAGGTTTATTTTTCGCAATTTTGAGAATGAATAAAAATATGTTTATTAATAAATTTGCTTATGGTTATTCTTATGTGTTTAGAGGTACACCTTTATTAGTACAGATATTTATTATTTATTTTGGTTTAGGTCAAATTGAGTATTTAAGAACAACATTTTTATGGGTAATATTAAAAGAACCATATTGGTGTGCAATTATTGCTTTTGCATTAAATACCGGTGCTTATACATCAGAAATATTAAGATCTGCTTTTCAAACAATAAAACCAGGAGTTATTGAGGCAGGAAAAAGCCTAGGAATTTCAAACAAAATTATATTTTTTAAAATTCAAATTCCAATTGCTATTAGGCAGTCTCTGCCAGCTTATGGAAATGAAATAATATTGATGATGAAAGGAACTTCATTGGCAAGTACAGTTACCTTAATGGACTTAACTGGTGTTGCTAAATATATAATTTCAACAACTTTTAAACCGATAGAAGTCTTTATTGTTGCGGGTGGTATTTATTTATTCATGACCTTCATTATTCATAATGTCATTAAATATTTAGAGAAGAAATATAGTTTTCAATAATAAAAATGTTTTTATCTGTAAAACAAATTAAAGATTATCAAAATGATGGCGTGATAATTATTAAAGATATCTTTAAAGAATGGATTGAACCTTTAAAAAAAGGGTTTCAAAAAGTTTTAGATAATCCAAGCAAACATGGAAGAGAAAACGTAAATGATAATAAAGGTAGATTTTTTGAGGATTATTGTAATTGGGAAAGAATAAAAGAATTTAAGGATTGTATCTTTAATTCACCCGCTGCAAAAATAGTTGCAGAAGCAACCAGCTCTAAATCAGCTCAAATTTTTCATGAACACATTTTTATTAAGGAACCAGGCACATATAAAGAAACACCTTGGCATCAAGATATGCCTTATTACTGTGTTGATGGTAATGATACAGGAAGTTTTTGGATACCATTAGATGAAGTTGATAAAAAAAATAATCTTCAATTAATTTTAGGCTCTCATAAATGGTCAAAGTTAATTAGACCAACAAAATGGTCAACTAATCAGTCTTGGTATAAAGACGATACTTCATTTATGGATTTACCATCATCAGAAGAATTTGAAAAAAATATTTTAATCCCAGAATTAAGTTTAGGTGATGCTGTATTATTTAATTTTAAAATCGTACATGGTTCAACTGGTAATAATACCTCTAAATCACGAAGAGCATTTTCAATGAGATTTATCGGTAACGATGTTAAATATATTGATAGAGGAGGGCCAACCTCACCACCTTTTGATGGAATTAATTTAAAAACAGGAGATTTAATGAGAGAAGATTGGTTTCCTATAGTTTTTAGTAGCTAGTGTATTCTTTGATTTCTTTAATCTTTGAACCTGTGTGATTATTAATTTCTAATTTAATTTTTGCTCTATCATCATTCAAGAAATGAACATCTCTTGAGAGCCTAATAAAAGGATCAGTAAAATCTTTTTCTTTTTCACATTGTCTTTTATCATCCTCAATTACCCATAATTTTGCATTAATTTGCTTTAACGATTCAAAAAGTTCAGTTAGCTTTTGATCAGATTTAACATTGTTATTTAGTTGATCTTTGAGGATTGAGTGTTCTTCGTTAATAAATTTTAATTTATCAAGATCTTTGATTTTTTCTTGTTTAATTTCGAGGATAGAAATTTTGTCTAATAATTCACCAACTGATACTTCAACTAGAATTTTATTCATTAAAAAATATACTATGTTAAGTTGTTATAAATATGTCTAATATTTTAATCATTAAACATGGTTCTTTGGGTGATATAGCCCAAGCATGCGGTGCAATTCAAGATATTTCTGAAAATCACATGGGTGATGAAGTTCATTTATTAACAACAAAACCGTATTTTGATTTATTTAAAAAAAATCCTCATGTTTCGAATGTTATTTTAGATAAGCGATTATCAAGATTTAATCTCATTTACTTATATTCGTTGATGAAAAATATTAAGAAATACAAATTTTCTAAAATTTATGACCTTCAAAACTCTAGCCGAACATCATTTTATAAAAAAATATTATTTCCAAAAGCAACAAAAGATATATGGTCATCTACAGAAACCACATTACCCGAAGGAACTACAAAAGAAGATTTTGATAAAGACTCAGTTTTATCAAGGTTTGACCATCAGTTAAAAAGTTCTAGAATTAACACTAATCATACTTTAAGCCCTGATTTTTCATGGAGTCCATCAGATATATCTCAAATAAAAAATTACCATCAATTGGAAAAATATATTGTTCTTTTTCCTTTTTGCTCTCCCCATTTAAATTCTAAGAAATGGCCTTATTATAATGATTTAATTTCTATGATTAATGAGAAATTAGACAATAAATTTAAAGTAGTTATAGCACCTGGACCTAGCGAAATTAAAGAAGCATCAAGTATTAATGCGCTTTGTGTTTTAGATAATGGTAAAGCTTTAGATATTTCTCAGTTAGCAGCATTAATCAAAGATAGCTCATTTGTTGTTGCCAATGATACTGGACCTGCTCATATGACGGCTCATTTAGGATCAAAAGGAATTGCTTTATTTGGATCTCATACAACTCCTTTTAAAGTTAGTATTGAAAGAGAAAACTTTAAAGCAATTCAAGCTCCAGAGCTATCTAAGCTGTCAGCAGAAAAAGTTTTTGAAAGATTGTCTGATATTATTTCTTAAGTTTTTCTAATATTCTTAAAAATACAGGAACAGTAAAAAGTATAAAAAGTAATCTTATTATATGATGAAACGCAACAAAGTCTGGATCTAGATCAAAAGCAATAGCTATAACAGCTACCTCATAAATTCCACCAGGACTAAAAGATAATATTAATGTCAGAATATTTGTATCAACAAAGAATGTTGCAATATAAGCTGCAATTAAACCTAGCAATACCAATATAGTTGTTGCAACTATGCTATGTAGGGAATTGTTAGCAATTTCTTTAACAGTTTTTTCAGCAAACCTGCATCCGACAGAAGCACCAAGTATTAAAAGGCAAAAATTAATAGATGCATCAGGCAGTTTGTATGAAGCAATATCTGTGATTTGTAATAATCCACTAGCAAATAGCGTTCCAGATAATAAAGCTGCCGGAACTCTAATTTTATCAAAAATAAAAATAAAAAACAAAGATGCAATGATAAGTAAAATTAGATTTAGATGATTTTGACCCATGTAATCAAAGTCATCTAATAGTAATGCTTCTGAACCAGTATTATTAACGATAATAAATGGAATAACAGTTATGATTATAATTAGCCTAATTAAATGTGAAGTTGCTACTTGAGATAAATCGGTTTTTTCATTTTCTGCTAAAATCATTAATGGACCTAAGGCACCTGGTGCTGCAGAGAATATTGAAGCTTTTTCACCATAACCTGAAAATTTTTGAAGATATTTTGATACAATCAAAATACAGACGATTATATAGATAAGCATTATTACTGATGTCCAAATCCAATTAATCATCTGATTAAATAGGTTCTGATCAATATAGTTACCTATATGAAGTCCAAGGATAATTAAAATTGAACTTAGAGCTATTTTAGGCATTACAACTTTAAATCCAGCTAATGCAGCAATAGATGTCACAATCATTGGACCTAGCATCCAAGCTAATGGAATATTGAAATAATCTGCAACGATTGCACTTGGTATAGAAATTAAAATTACTAAAAGAAATTTTTTAGTTAATAGATGTTCATAGTTTGAAAGATTAAAAAAAACTTTAGACTCATTCATTAATTATACTTTTATCATTTACTTTTAAATAAATAATAGGAAAGAATTATTTCAATTAACCAATTAAGGGATTTTTTTGATTTTATTTTTTTTTAAACTTATTATTATCAATAAAACTTAATCAAATTATTTAATCACCTATAGGTTGTATGATACTATATTATTTGCATTCATGCTCATAGTGTAATTAACTTTGTATTTTAAAACCAATGAGGGAAAAAATGAATAATATAAAAAAAATAGTTTCAGTATTATTCTCAGCAATCTTATTATTTTCAGCAACTACAACTAGTTCAATTGCGATTGATAAAATTCATTTCGTAATCGGTGGTGGTGCTGGAGGTGGTTGGGATGGAACTGCTAGAGGTACTGGAGAAGCTTTAACTAAAGCTGGTATGTTAAAAAGTGCATCATTTGAAAATATGTCAGGTGGTGGTGGTGGTAAAGCTTTAGCTTTTATGATTAATACTAAACCTGCAAACACTGTTTTAGTTCAATCTACACCATTAGTTTTAAGATCAATCACTAGACACAAAGGTTACGTTAGTGGAAGTGGCACTTTATCTTATAAAGACGTTGTGCCGATCGCTGGTGTAATTGGTGATTATGGTGCGATTGCTGTTGCAAAAAACTCACCTTTCAAAAACTTTAAAGAAGTTGTTGATGCATATAAAAAGAATCCAAGCTCTGTTAAAATGGCAGGTGGATCAGTAAGAGGAAGTATGGACCATTTAATTGGCGCGTTAGCTTTCCAAGCTGCAGGTGCTAATCCAAATGATGTAATTTATATACCTTATGATGCTGGTGGAAAAGCGTTAGCTGGACTTTTATCTGGAGAGACTCAAATTATCTCTACAGGTTTAGGTGAACTTATGGGTGCAAGAGACCAAGTAAGAATTATTGGTATTACTGCTCCTTCAAGAGTTTCTGATGCTCCAGACGCACCAACTCTTAAAGAACAAGGATATGATGTACAATTCGTTAACTGGAGAGGATTTTTTGGACCTCCAGGTATGAGCAGTGCTGATAAAAATGCTATAGCTAAAATGCTAGGCGATGTACAAAAAACATCTGAATGGGAAACTGTTAGAGCAAGAAATGCTTGGGTTAATATTTACAATCCAGGTGACAAGTTTGTTTCTTTCTTAGAAAAACAAACAGAAGAAATGACAGCTCTTATGAAGAAATTAGGAGTTATATAATCTTTTGGATTATTAAAAAATTAGAGCAGTGAATATAAATACTACAAAAATTATATCACTGCTCTTTTTTATTTTTTCAGCATTTTATTTATATACTGCTTACCAAATTCAAGTTTTTACATTTGATGAAAATGCACCTTTTAACGCTAGAACATTTCCGATTTATTTAGGTTATGCTGGATTATTTTTTTCAGGATTAAAATTAATTTTACCAGATCCTAATACAATTAAAGTTGAACATAGATCTTTGGAGTATAAGAAAACAGCTATTTTAGTTTTAATTGCAATAATCTATGGAGCTACCATATTAAAAATTGGTTATTTTTTAACCACATCTTTATTTCTAATAGCGTCGTATTATTTTTTAGGTGAGAGAAAATGGATATTAATGTTTTTACTTTCTTTTCCATTTGTTGCAGCGTTTATGTATCTTTTACATGGTGTACTTGATATTTATTTAAGAGATCCATTTCTACAAATGATTGGTGTGATGGGATGATAGAAGGAATTTTAATTGGCTTAAAAACTGCTCTTACTTTTCAAAATATATTAATGGTAATGATTGGTTGTTTCTTTGGAACAATCATTGGAATGTTGCCAGGTCTTGGTCCAATGACAGCAATAGCTTTAATGATACCAATTACTTATGGATTTGATCCTGCAACTGGTTTGATTTTAATGGCGGGGGTTTATTATGGGGCAGTATTTGGAGGATCTACTTCTTCAATATTATTAAATGCACCAGGAGTTCCCGGAACTGTAGCGACTTCTTTTGATGGTTATCCAATGGCACAACAAGGTAAAGCCGGAAAAGCTTTAGCTATAGCTGCCTGGAGTTCTTTTGCGGGAGGAACGCTTGCTGCAATTTATTTATTATTTATGGCACCAAGTTTATCAAAAGTAAGTTTGTCTTTTAGATCACCTGATTATTTTGCATTAATGATTTTAGGTTTAACTGCTATTGCAGCATTTTCATCTAAAGGTCAATTTATTAAAGCTATGATGATGGTGGTACTAGGATTAATGTTGGCATCAGTTGGTCAAGATAGCTTGTCGGACATTACAAGATTTACATTTAACAATATGAATTTAACAGACGGTATAAGCTTTGTTTTGGTTGTGATGGCAACATTTGCAATGAGTGAAGCGCTCACTATTATTTTAAAACGTAATGATCCAACAGCAGCCGCAAAACAAGTTTCTCTTACTGAACTAGGTTCAATTAAAATAGATAAAGAAGAGAGAACTAAAATGTTAAAAACCATCCCTAGAACATCTATTATTGGTTTTATTATTGGTGTTTTACCTGGCGCTGGTGCGACTATCGCTTCTTTTCTAGCTTATGGAATGGAGAGAAATTTAGTTAATGATGAAGAAAAAGAAAAGTTTGGTAAAGGTAGTGTTCATGGATTAGCTGCACCTGAAACAGCAAATAACGCAGCATGTTCTGGTGCATTTGTTCCGTTATTAACTTTAGGTATACCAGGAAGTGGAACTACTGCTGTAATGCTTGGTGCTCTTTTAGGATTTGGTATTCAACCTGGTCCAAGACTTTATGTGACTAATCCAGAAATTTTTTGGTCAGTTATAATGTCTATGTATATTGGAATGGTAATATTGCTTATCCTAAACTTACCTTTAATTCCCTATATTGCTAGAATTTTAGCTGTTCCTAAAAATTATTTAATTCCACTTATCTTATTTTTTTCAATTACAGGAATTTATGTCATGTCATTTAATAATTTTGATATTTATTTAATGATAGGAATTGCAGTTGTAGCAACTTTTATGCGCTTATATGATTTTCCAATGCCACCACTTATATTAGCTTTTGTACTTGGTGGATTAATGGAAGAAAACTTAAGAAGATCTTTACTATTAAGTGATGGTTCTTGGACGTTTTTATGGGACAGAACACTTACAGCTTGCATACTAGCTACCACAATCTTTATTATTGGATGGCAAATTTATAAAACAGTTACTAAAAAAAATTAAGATTTAATATCTACTCTTTTTCTGATTATTTCTTTATCTAACTTCATCTCTCTATAAGAAATTATAAGCACACCAGTAAATATTATAAAAGCGCCAATCCAAGTATATAGATCTGGAATTTCATCAAATACAAAATATCCAATAATAGATGCAAAAACTAAATTTAAAAATGAGTAGGGCTGAGTCATGCTTACATCGACCAATTTAAAAGCATGGTTGAGCGTTAAATGTAAAACTGTTCCACACATCGCCGCTAAGATTAAGTAAATGAATGTTTTTAAGCTTGGAATTTCCCAAAAAAATAAAACAATAATAAAACTAAGTAAGCTCATAAAAATAGATTGATAAGCTAGAATAGTTATTGCGCTATCATCTTTGGAAATTTTTTTAGTTATAATTATATTGATTGACCAGAGTAATGCTGAGAATAAAACCATATAAACTCCAATAGATATATCTACAAAACCAGGTCGAATAATTACTAACATTCCGCTAAAACCAAGAATTAATGCTAAGGTTCTATAAATGTAAATCTTCTCTCCTAAAAAAAATACTGCAAGTATTGTTACTATTAAAGGAACAACGAAAGATATTGCGGTAAGTTTTTCAATAGGCAGCAATACTAAAGCAGAAAAGTATAAAAGCATTGCAGGCAAACCAAGTATTGCTCTTAAGAAATGTTGTTTAAGATGAGTTGTTTTAAGTACAGTATTTTTTTTTTTAATTATGTAAGGTAAGATAATTACCAATCCTAAAAAAAATCTAAAAAAACCTGCTACGTAAACATTTACATCTTCTTGAGCTATTTTTAAAAAAGAAAGCATTACAGTTCCAAAAAAAACAGAAATGATTATTAAAAATATTGCTAATTTGTTATTGGACATTAATAAATGACTATAATTATAACTAAAGTATAAACAATCTTAGTTTAGGATATCTTTGTATTTTTCAACAATACTAGGCCAATAGAACTTATTGACTAAGTCTTTTGCATTTTTGCCATACTCTAAATATTTTTTATTTTCTAACATTGAATTGATTGATGAATAAATTTCATCCAAATTATTACCATCACAAATTAAACCTGTTTTTTCATGATTAATTGCATCAGATGCGCCACCATCTTTTCCACCTATTGATGGAACGCTATATTGAGCAGCCTCAGTATAAGCTATACCAAAACCCTCTACTGAAGATTTATGAATAACAGATGGCATTACAAAAATATTTGATTTTGCAATTAAAGAATTTTTTAAATCATCACTTATGTCTTTAAAAAACATTACCTGACCTTCTAAATCTAATTCTTTAACTAAATTTTTAATATTCTCTTCTTCTTCACCATATCCAACACAAATATAAACAATATCCGGGTAAATCTGCTTGAGATTTCTTAATGCCATTATTATCTTTTCATGATTTTTTCTCTTATCAAATCTTGAAACCGTAATTAATCTTGGTGTTTTTATTTTAAGTAAACTTTCAACTTTATTTAACGATTTTTTATCAAGATCTTTTATTGGATCAATTCCTGGATTGATGACAATAATCTTATCTTGATTTACCCCAAGCTCTATTGCTAAATTTTTTGTATAATTTGAATTGGCTATTACTCTATCAGCATTATTTAAAACTTTTAATATACGTTTATTAATACCTGATCCTTTAGCATGATTAATTTCCTTTCCGTGAATTAAGCAATATTTTTTTTTATTAGTTTTTAAATGCTCAATACTTTTCCAATGATCTGAAATAATGGCATTAACTTTGCTATCTTTAACAAATTCATCAATTAGATAAGCTTTTCTATACTTTCTTAGTAATTTAGGTCCACCAACTCTTTCAATAGAAAAAGATGCTTGCTCATCAAATGTTTTGTGATTTTCAATATAATCAGCAAAAACTTTAATCATAAAACTCTTTGAAAGTTCCCTTGTAAGGCCCCACATTAAACTTTGCATACCCCCAAGCTCAGGTGGAAAAGACCTAGTTACAATTACATACATTAATTATACTTCCATTTTATACTACAACCAGCACTAGGGATTTGATTTATAGGACCTTTTCCTGTTTCATAAATTTGTTTCATTGCATTTAATAGGTCGCTTTCGGTATCTCTAACAGGTATTAGATTTTTTAATTCTCTCATTCGCCCTCTATATTGAAGCTCTAAATTTTTATTGTAGCCAAAAAAATCAGGAGTACATGTTGCTTCGTAAGCTTTAGCTACTTCTTGGGTTTCGTCAATTAAATAAGGAAAATTAAAATCATTATTTTTTGAAAACTTTATCATGTTTTCAAAAGAGTCTTCTGGATAATTAACAGAGTCATTAGAACATATTGCTACTGAATTAATTCCTATTTTTTTTAATTCTTCACAATCATGAACAATATCTTTAGTGATAGCTTTTACATAAGGACAATGATTACAAATAAACATAATTAAAGTTCCATTTTCTCCTTTGATTTCATTTAGTGAAATAAGTTTGTTTTCAGTTGATTTTAATTCGAATGGTAAAGCTTTCTTATTAAAATCACATATTGGAGTTTCAACTGGCATACTGTAATAATATATAAATTATGTTCTATAATTTAAAAGATAAAAAACCAAAAAACTCTGGCGAAAATTGGGTAGCACCTAATGCAACTGTAATAGGTGATGTAACTTTGGAGAAAAATTCAAGTATTTGGTTTAATGCAGTGTTACGTGGAGATATCGAAAACATTCACATCGGTGAAGGTTCTAATGTTCAAGATGGAAGTGTTTTACATACAGATCCAGGCTGTCCTTTAAAAGTAGGTAATAACGTAACTATAGGTCATATGGTTATGTTGCACGGGTGCACGATAGGCGAAAATAGTTTAATTGGAATTGGAGCAGTAATTCTTAACAAAGCTAAAATTGGAAAAAATTGTATCATAGGCGCTAAAGCTTTAATCACTGAAAACAAAGTAATACCAGATAACTCACTTGTAGTTGGATCTCCAGGTAAAGTTGTTAGAGAAGTTACAGAAGAAGAAAAAAAATCTATATTAGAAAATACCAAACGCTATCAAGAAAACTGGAAGAAATACTCTAAGTCAGTCTTTTAATTGTGAAAAAATTTTTACAATATTAAGATGCCAGCAGGTTATGTAATAGCACAATTAAAAGTAACCAATCCTGAAAATTATAAAGAGTATGTAGAAAAAGTTACTCCACTTGTAAAAAAATTTGATGGAGAATTTCTTGTAAGAAACGGTGAGTATCAAATTTTTGATGGCGAAACTCAATTTCCAAGAATAATTATACTTAAATTCCCAAGTTATGAAAAAGCTTTAGAATGGTACAATTCTGAAGAGTACAAACCAATAAAACAAATAAGACTAGATAATTCTGAAGGGACAAATATAATTATTAAAGGGTTATGAAAAAATAACCTTCAATTAAAAAGCAAATCATTAACCGAATAAATAATCAATCCTAAAATTATTATAAAAAAAATTCCAAAAGCAATTTGTTCAAGTGATTTCTTTTTAACCTTGGTTTTGCCTTGCTTATATTTTCTTATTTGAATTATCCCAAACCTCATAGCAAACATTCCAAAAATTATTAGAGATAAATAAAAAATAAATTTAATCATAATTAAGGAACTAGCCAATATTCTTTATTATTATCTAATTCAAATCTAGCTCTTCGGTGTCCTTTGGCAGCTAAATAAAGCCATTCTATACTTTGTATTTTACATTGAATAACCGTAAAGTTTTTATAACCTTCTTCACTTTGCTCCATAGTAAATTCAAAATTATCTAATTCAGGTTTTAATCCAGATGTTGGGGTAGGCGATTCTGTTCCGGGTCCATTATCAACTAAATAACATTTTCGACTTATGTGTCCTGTTTTTGACCAGGACTCTTTAGTTATTTTATTATCATGATTAATAATACATTCTACTTTTAATCTTACTTGGATTTTTTCTTCCTTATCATAAAAAAGCATAGAAGCATTTTTATTATTTTTTAATTTAGGAATTTTTTCTGATCTAATATCACTATGAAATTGTAGCAGATTATTAGTTTGATCTGATTTTCTAAGAACTATAATTCTTCCATCAAAATCAGATTGGCCACCACAAATAAACACCGGTATTCTAAAAGGAGAACTTCTATCTTTAACTGCATTATCTAACATTGACCAAATTTTCTTTTTGATCTCTGTAAAGTCCTCGTAATAAGGAACTGTATCAGTCACGAATATTATTTCTTCTTTTTTAAAAGAGCAATCAACCCTGAGCTATCCCATCGATTACCGCCCATTTCTTGAACTTTGGCATAATAACCATCGATTATTTCTGTGATAGGAACAGGAGAACCATTTCTTTTTGCTTCTTCAATTACAATTGCTAAATCTTTTCTCATCCAATCTATGGCAAAACCATAATCAAATTTATCATCAGTCATGGTTCTATATCTATTTTCCATCTGCCATGATTGAGCTGCACCTTTTGATATCGTTTCCATTACTTTGTCCATATCTAGACCAGCATTAATTCCAAAATTAATCGCTTCAGATAAACCTTGAACAGTTCCTGCGATACACATTTGGTTCATCATTTTTGTGAGTTGACCACTTCCTGTAGCACCAATTAATTTTACTTTTTTACTATAACAATCAATAATTGGTTCTGCTTTTTTAAACACATCTTCGTCACCACCAACCATAACTGTTAATATTCCACCTTCAGCTCCTGCTTGACCACCTGAGATAGGTGCATCTAAAAAATCAAATCCTTTATCTTTAGCTGCTTTATATAATTCTCTTGAAATCTCTGCTGATACAGTTGAATTATCAATATAAACACAACCTTCTTTTGCAGTATTGAATATTCCATTTTCTCCAAGAGATACTTCTTTAAGATCATTATCATTTCCAACACAGGTAAAAATAAAGTCAGCACCTTCAGCAGCTTTTGCCGGCGTATCTGCTTTTGAACCTTTATATTCAGTTATCCATTTATCAGCTTTAGCAGCAGTTCTATTATAAACAGTTACATTGTGACCCGCTTTTGATATATAACCAGCCATTGGATAACCCATGACACCAAGACCTATGAAAGCAACATTACAAGACATAATTTTAATTTCCTATGTTTAATAGTTTGAAGTTTAAAGTAATTTTATTTGGATTTATTTTTACATTTTTTTCTAGCTTTGGACAGAGTTATTTTCTAGGAATATTTAATTCTAGCATAAGAGAAACTTTATCAATAACCCATGGACAATTTGGCTCAATTTATGCATCAGCAACTTTGTGTAGTAGTTTATTATTAATTTGGGTAGGAAAGAAAATAGATGATGTAAACGTTTTTAAGTTTGCATTATTTGTAATTATTCTTTTATCTTTTGCTTGTTTTTTCTTTTCAAAAGTATCATCAGTTTTATTACTTTTTATTGGAATTTTCCTAATGAGGTTTTCTGGACAAGGAATGATGTCTCATACAGCATCAACAACAATTTCAAGATACTTTACCAAAACAAGAGGGAAAGCTTTGAGTATAAATTGGATTGGTCTTTCCTCTGCAGAATTCATTCTACCAGTTTTAATAGTTTACTTACTAACAATTATTGATTGGCAAAATCTTTGGATTATATTTTCAATTACAGTTTTAATCGTTTTACCGATTGCCTCTTTTTTATTAATCAAAAATTTAAACTTAGATTCGAGAGAAGCAATTGATGAAAATATTAAGCAAGTTGAAATTAAACAATGGAAGAGAAAAGAAGTTATTAAAGATTATAGATTCTATATAATCAGTCTTAACATGTTAGCTATGCCATGGATTTTTAGTGGTTATGCAGTTTTTCAATCTTTTGTTCAAACTTCAAAAGGTTGGGGACCCTATGTAATCGCACAATCATTTATGTCTTACTCAATTTTTTCTGTTCTTACATTGTTTTTGTCAGGTTTTTTAATTGATAAATTTTCAAGTAGAAAACTTTTAATTTATATGAATATTCCACTATTGTTAGCGGCGATTATCTTATTCTTTTTTGATACACCAATTATAGCATTCATATATTTAGGTTTAGTTGGAAGTTCTAACGGATTTGCAAATATATTAGGATCTTCTACTTGGGCAGAGTTGTATGGAGTTAAATATATAGGATCAATCAAAGCTTTATCTACAGCGTTAATGGTTTTTGCTACAGCTTTTGGTGTAGCTTTATTTGGATTTTTAATAGATATTGGTTTTTCAGTAGGAGATATTGCAGCTATATCAGGCATATATATATTCATCTCTTTAATCCTTCTTTTTTTAATAAGAAAAAGATTAAATCCAGTATTAATTTAGAAAACACTTGCTTTTTTGAATTCTCAGGTATAAATAACCCGCCATGGCTAGAGTTACCGTTGAAGACTGCATAGATAAAGTAGAAAGTCCATACGAATTGGTATTAGTTGCTAAAGAAAG
The DNA here is from genome assembly GCA_003283905.1 of Pelagibacteraceae bacterium AG-319-F18. Classification (GTDB taxonomy): domain Bacteria; phylum Pseudomonadota; class Alphaproteobacteria; order Pelagibacterales; family Pelagibacteraceae; genus Pelagibacter. The sequence goes on from QBXA01000007.1 coordinate 28,128, forward strand.
AGCTACTCAATTAAATTCAGGTATAGAACCAACAATTGAGAGAGATAACGATAAAAATACTGTTATTTCTCTAAGAGAAATTGCAGAAGAAAAAATTAAAGTTTCAGATTTAACTGAAAGTGCTGTTTACAAACTTAGAAAACATGTTGAGCAAGTTGATGATGGCGCTGAGGATGATGAAGAAATAGGTGATGATTTTGAAAACATGTATAAAGGAGAAATTTCAAAAAGTGGAACACCAATTTTACCTTCTAAGAGAGCTAGAAAAACTCCAGAAAAAATTCAAGTTTCTCAAGAAGATCTAGCTGAATTATCAGAAACTGCTAAACCTGATGTTGATATATCAGCTGACGAAGAAACAATGAATGAACAAGGCGAAGTATCATTAGATGAAGTTTCAGAACAAGAAAATCAAGAAGCAGAAGTAAATTCAGAAGATTCAGACGCTTCAAACTCATAGTAAAATCATATAAAGTTAAATTATGAACAGGAAAGTATCAGTTGCTCCTATGATGGATTGCACAGATCGTCATGAGCGTTACTTTTTAAGATTGATTTCAAAAAATACACTTCTTTATACAGAAATGATTGTTGATGAAGCAATTAATAGAGGTGATAAAAAAAAATTACTCGGATTTAATATTAATGAAAAACCCGTTGCTCTTCAATTAGGTGGATCTTCTCCAAAACTTTTAGCTGAAGCTTCAAAAATAGGCGAAGATTTTGGTTATGATGAAATTAATTTAAATTTAGGTTGTCCAAGTAGAAAAGTTGAAAAAGGTAAATTTGGCGCTTGTTTAATGAAAGAGCCTAATTTAGTTGCAGATTGTTTAAGTAAAATGCAAGCTTCAACAAATTTACCAGTGACTATTAAAACTAGAATTGGTTATGATGATGTTGAAGATTATGAAAATCTTAATAATTTTATCTCAAAATTAAAACAAACAGGAGTTAAAACATTTATCATTCATGCAAGAAAAGCAATGTTAGGAAAATTCACTCCTAAGCAAAATTTGAATATTCCTTCTTTAAAATATGATTACGTTTATAAATTAAAGCAAGACTTTCCAAATGAAGAAATAATTATTAACGGTGGAATAACATCTGTTGATCAAATTAAACCTCATCTTAAAAAAACTGATGGAGTTATGATTGGAAGAGCAGCATATCATACGCCTTATATGTTAACCGATATTGAAAAAGAAATTTTTAATAATGAAGATGTTCCAAGTAGACAAGATGTAATTGAACAATTAATTCCATATGTAAAAGATGAGATTAAGAAGGGCACGAGATTAAATCAAATAATGAGGCACACTATAGGTTTGTTTCATGGACAAACTGGTGCTAGTTACTGGAAAAGATATTTAAGTGAAAATATGTGTGTGAGAGATGCAGATGTTAAAAAAATTGATCACATTATGGATAAGATTAAATATAATAATATTGATACAAGTGTAGGACAATCTGCTTAATTCAATTTTAGCAAACGAATACAGTTATTTTATTTTATTAATGGTACTCACAGCAGTACCTGTTGGTTTTGTTGCTGGTTTATTTGGTATTGGTGGTGGTTTAATTACCGTTCCATTTCTTTATTATATTTTTGGTCAACTTGGAATTGATCAGCAATATATTATGCACTTAGCAGTAGGAACTTCTTTTGCAATTATAATTCCAACATCAATAGTATCAGTTTTAACTCATCATAAATTTAATGCTGTAGATTTTAGTGTAGTTAAAAATTATGGTATATTTGTAGTTATAGGCGTAATCATTGGAACAATTTTTGCTGCAACTTTAAAAACAAAATCTCTAGTACTCTTTTTTTCAATAGTAATTTTATTTTTAGGCATTTATTTGCTTTTAATAAAAGAAAAAGAGCAAAACATAATATCTGAAATGAAATTATATTTAAAAATTTTGCTTGGTTTCATTGTTGGTTTTATTTCATCCATAATGGGTATTGGTGGTGCAATAATGAATGTTCCAATTCTTAAATTCTTTGGTTATTCAATTAATAAAGCAATTGGTAGTGCAGCAGCTATTGGTTTTTTAATTGCATTATTTGGTGCAACAGGTTTTTTAATCTCAGGGAGCTATTTAAAAACAAATTTACCTTTAAGTATTGGGTTTTTAAATATTCCAGCTTTTTTAATCTTTATCCCAATTACAACTTTTATGGCAAGACTGGGGGCAAGAACTGTTCATAAGATAGATAAAAATAAAATTAGTAAATTTTTTGGTATTTTCTTATTAATAGTTGCAGTTAAGTTTTTCTACGAATACTTAAAATTATAAATATGTCTTTTAAAATTGATAAGAAATTTTTAAAGTCTTCACATCATATAACAGATTTTAAATTATGTAGTATTAGGCTTCATGATAATTCTAAATTTCCATGGGTTATTCTAATTCCTAAAAGAAATAAGATTACTGATATGAGTGATCTTAATTCTAAAGATCAGATTTTGCTTATGAAAGAAATTGTTTATGTGAGTAAAGTTATGAAAAAATTATTTAAAACTACAAAACTTAATATTGAAAAAATTGGTAATATTGTCCCCCAATTACACATTCATATTATAGCCAGAAGTAAAAAAGACAGTTCATGGCCACTATCAGTTTGGGTTGTTAAGAGTAAAAATTATTCAAAAGTATCTTTAATGAAAATTTTAAAAAAGGTTAGGGGTGAATTTAAATAAAAAGAGGTGATTTCAGTCTCCCTCCATCACCTCACACAATCTTTGTAATTGATTCTCTTAGATTTAATGAACACTTACTAGTTGAATCTTATACTTATTAAGACCTATTTTAAGAGAACAATGATAATTAAGAGTTTGATTATTTTTTATTGACTAAATTTTTTGATCGTATTCGCCTATTTTTCCAGTTTTTTGAAGCAAATCATTAATAAAATCAAAGATTTTCTTCTTTCTAATATCTGAAGTTGGGCTTTCTGTAACAATCACTAACGAAGGTTTGTTTGAAGAAGCTCTTATTAATCCCCAAGAACCGTCTTCAAAAGAAAATCTTATACCATTAACAGTCAGAACCTCTGTTATTATTTGATCATCAATTTTAGTTTTACTGTTTTTAATTTCTTTAATTTGTTTAACTAATTCATCAACTACTTGGTATTTTTCTTCATCTTTACAAAAGGGGGCCATAGTTGGTGTTTGATAAGTGTTAGGTAATTCATTCATGATTTTATTCATCTTTTTATTTTGATTGTTTAATAAATGACACACATGAATTGCTGAATTGATTCCATCATCATAACCATATCCTAAAGGTTGATTAAAAAAGAAGTGTCCACTTTTTTCAAATCCAGCTAATGCTTTTTCAATGTTTACTTTTCTTTTAATATGAGAGTGTCCTGTTTTCCAATAGATAGTTTCACAGTTATTTTGTAACAAAACCTTATCTTTTGAATATAATCCAGTTGATTTAACATCTACAACAAACTTAGAATTTTTGTGTTTTGTTGATAGATTTCTTGCAATCAATAATCCTATTTTATCAGAAAATATTTCATTTCCTTGATTATCAATAACACCAACTCTATCTCCATCACCATCAAATCCAAAGCCTATGTCTGCATTATTATCTTTAACAGCTTTAGCAATTGCGTGAAGCATCTCTAAATCTTCTGGATTTGGATTATATTTAGGAAAAGTCCAATCTAATTCACAATCAAGCTCAATTACTTCACAACCAATTCCTCTTAAAATATCTGGGGCAAATATACCTGCTGTACCGTTACCACAAGCAACAACTGCTTTTAATTTTTTGTTAATTTTATTACCTGATATTAAATCATCTTTATAAACTTGTTGAAAATTTTCTATTTTTTTTTCATTTCCTTCACCTGAGGTAAATTTTTCATTTAAGGTGATATCTTTTAATTCTTTCATTTCTTCAGGTGCATGTGTTAGACCTTTTTTGATACCCATTTTTACACCAGTCCAACCGTTTTCATTATGACTCGCTGTTACCATTGCAACTGCATCAGCATCTAAATTAAATTGAGCAAAATAGACCATTGGAGATAGTGCTAAACCTACATCTTCAATATTACATCCAGTAGATAGCAGTCCTTTTTTAAGAGCAATTTTAATTTCTTCACTATAAGATCTATAGTCATGACCAACTATTACTCTTGGGTTATTTTTTTTAGTATGAATTTTTATTTGAGTTCCTAAACCTTTACCTAGATTCTTGATTCCTTGGCTATTAATATCCTTCTCATACAACCATCGAGCGTCATATTCTCTAAAACCATAAGGATCTATTTTTATTTTTTCATTCATTTGCTAATTACTTACTCTTTTTAAATATTTTTATTGATATTTTTTTTGCTTTGTTCTATAAATGTTCTGTTGATTAATTATTTATATAGTATATCAACATAAAACGCACACAACATATAGTTGTTTTCGTCAAAATAACAAAATATAGTATTAAATATGAATAAGGTTTTATCTCAGGCACTAAAGAAAGCTGTCTCCGAATATAGCCCAGAAGTAAAAGATGTATCAAAAGGAAATAGACCAGATCTTTTTTCATTAAGCAACGAAACTGAATTATTTCAAAATGATAAAGGTATCATAATTAAGATCGATAGATCTAAAGATACAAATTTAACAGACTTTGGTAAAGCAACTTTAAAAGATAGATATCTTGGACACAACGAATCTTTTCAAGATTTATTTGCACGTGTCGCAAGTTCATACGCAGACGATAATTTACACGCACAAAGAATTTACAACTACATAAGCAACCTTTGGTTTATGCCGGCAACACCTGTTCTATCAAACGGTGGAACCAAAAGAGGTTTACCTATATCATGTTTTTTAAATGAAGCATCAGATAGTCTAGGAGGAATTCTTGATCTTTGGAGTGAAAATGTTTGGTTAGCTGCAAAGGGTGGAGGCATTGGAAGTTACTGGGGCAACCTTAGATCTATTGGTGAGAAAATTGGTAAAGTTGGAAAAACATCTGGAATAATTCCTTTCATTAAAGTTATGGATTCATTAACGATGGCAATTAGTCAAGGATCTTTAAGAAGAGGATCTGCTGCTTGTTACTTACCAGTTGACCATCCTGAAATAGAAGAATTTATTGAAATGAGAAGACCTACAGGAGGTGACCCAAATAGAAAAGCATTAAATTTACATCATGGTGTTTTGCTTTCTGATGCTTTTATGAGAGCTGTTGAAACTGATGAACAGTGGGCACTAAAAAGTCCTGCAGATGGTACGGTTCAACAAACAATATCAGCAAGAAATTTATGGATAAGATTATTAACTGCAAGAATTGAGACAGGAGAGCCTTACATAATTTATATAGATACAGTTAATAGATTAATTCCACAACATCATAAGCTAGCTAACTTAACAGTTAAAACATCAAACCTATGTAGTGAAATAACCTTACCTACTGGAATTGATAAAGATGGAAGAGACAGGACAGCTGTATGTTGTTTATCATCATTGAATTTAGAAAAGTATGATGAATGGAAAGATGATCCGGATATAATCAAAGATGTAATGAGATTTTTAGATAATGTTTTGTCTGATTTTATAGACAAAGCTCCAGACCAATTTAAGGATGCAAAATATTCTGCTGAAAGAGAAAGAAGTGTTGGATTAGGTGTGATGGGTTTTCATTCTTTTTTACAAAAAAATAGAATTCCACTTGAGTCAGTAATGGCTAAATCTTGGAATAAAAAAATATTTAAACAAATTGATGAACAGGTAAATCAGGCGTCAAAAGATTTAGCTGAAGAAAGAGGAGCTTGTCCTGATGCTGCTGAATATGGTTACAAAGAAAGATTTTCTAACAAAACCGCTATAGCTCCAACAGCTTCAATTTCTATAATTTGTGGTGGCGCTTCTCCAGGAGTAGAACCTATAGCTGCAAATAGCTATACTCACAAAACGTTGTCTGGTTCATTCAATGTTAGAAACAGATATTTAGAAGAAATATTGCAAAGTCACGGTAAAAATGATGACGAAACTTGGTCTACTATCACCACGAATCAAGGCTCTGTATCTCATTTGAATTTTTTAACAGATCTAGAAAAAGATGTCTTTAAAACTGCTTTTGAACTTAATCAAAAGTGGATTATTGAATTAAGTGGAGACAGAACTCCTTTTATATCTCAAGCCCAGTCAGTAAATTTATTTTTACCAGCAGATGTTCATAAAAAAGAATTACATAAAATTCACTTTGATGCTTGGAAGAAAGGTTTAAAGAGCCTTTATTATTGTAGATCAAAATCAATTCAAAGAGCAGAAAATATTAATGATGCAAAATCAACAGATATTATGGCTAATGTTTATAAAAATAAAGCAACCAAAACAGAAGAACCAGAATACGAAGAGTGTCTATCATGTCAATAGTAGAAAAAACAAATTCAGAAATTATTCAAACTAAAAAAAAGAAAATTATTCAACCAAAGAAAATGGGATTACTGGTTGAAAATCCAGTTTATAAACCATTTAGATATCCATGGTGTTATGATGCTTGGTTAACTCAGCAAAGAATTCACTGGTTACCAGAAGAAGTTCCACTTGGTGATGATGTTAGAGATTGGCAAAAAAACTTATCTCAATCAGAAAAAAATTTATTAACTCAGATTTTTAGATTTTTTACTCAAGCAGATGTTGAGGTTCAAAACTGTTATTTAAGACATTACACTACAGTATTTAAACCAACAGAAGTATTAATGATGATGACAGCTTTTGCTTCAATGGAAACAGTTCACGTCGCAGCTTACTCACATCTCTTAGATACTATTGGAATGCCGGAGTCTGAATATTCAGCTTTCATGAAGTATAAAGAAATGAAAGATAAATATGATTACATGCAAGATTTTAATGTAAATTCAAAAGAAGATATTGCTAAAACTGTAGCTGTGTTCAGTGCTTTTACAGAAGGACTACAATTATTTGCAAGTTTTGCAATTCTTTTAAATTTTCCAAGACACAACAAAATGAAAGGAATGGGACAAATAGTTACTTGGTCAGTTAGAGACGAAACTCTTCATTGCAATTCTATGATAAGAATTTTTAAAGAATTTATTAATGAAAATCCTGAAATCTGGACTCCTAAATTAAAAAAAGAACTTTATGAAGCTTGCAGAACTATTATATCTCATGAAGATGCTTTCATTGATTTAGCTTTTGAAATGGGTCCAATGGAAGGTTTAACTGCCCAAGAAGTTAAAGATTATATAAGATTTATTGGCAATAGAAGACTTGTGCAGTTAGGTTTAGAGCCTATTTACGATATTGATAAAAATCCTCTTGGCTGGTTGGATACTATGCTTAATGCTGTGGAACACATGAATTTCTTTGAGGGAAGAGCTACAGAATACTCTAAGGCATCAACCCAAGGTACTTGGGCAGAAGCTTTTAGTTAATTTTTTAATTATCTGTAATTTAATTCCATTACTTTTCGATGCTTGCTACCTTTGTACTTAGCAAGTGGTCGAATAAGTTTATTTGCAGCGTGTTGTTCCATGATATGAGCTGACCACCCAGTTATTCTTGAAATAACAAATATTGGTGTAAAGAAGTCAGTATCAAATCCCATTAAATGATAAGTAGGACCAGTAGGGTAATCTACATTCGGGTGAATATTTTTTTTCTTAATCATCACTTTTTCAACAATGTCATAGATCTTTTCAAAAGTTTTATCCTTCTTAATTTTAGCAACTTTTCTAAAGTATTCTCGCATAGTTGGAACTCTAGAATCTCCAGATTTATAAACTCTGTGACCAAACCCCATCACCACATCCTTGTTTTTAAGAGCATTATTGATCCATTTTAGTGCATTTTCAGGTTTTTTAATTTTTCTCATCATGTGCATTACTTCTTCGTTAGCACCACCATGTAGAGGACCTTTTAAACTTGCTATAGCACCTGTGATAGCTCCATGAATATCTGACAAACTACTAGTGATAGTTCTTGCGGTAAAAGTTGAAACATTAAAGCTATGCTCGGCATATAAAATCAAAGATACATCAAATGCTTTTACAATTTCCTTTTGAGGAACTTTTCCAAAACACATATAGAAAAAATTTTCAGCAAACGTTAATTCTTTTTTAGGTTTGATAATTTTTTTTCCGCTTCTAATTCTATAAAATGCAGCTAATGCTGTAGGAGTTTTTGCAAAAATCCTTAGAGCTTTTCTCATATTTGCTTCAGGTGAAGAGTCTGATGTTTCATTATCTTCTAAACCCATCACACTGACAGCTGTTCTTGCAACATCCATTGGGTGTGATTTTTTTGGCATATGTTTAATTATCTCATATAAATTTTTTGATAGCTCTCTGTTATTTTTTTCCTCTTTTTCAAATTGTTTTAATTGGATTGAGTTTGGAAGATCTTTATTTAAAATTAAGTAAGCAACTTCTTCAAATCTGCAATACTCACATAAATCTTGAGCTGCATAACCTCTATAAGTCAGAGAGTTTATTTCAGGCATTACTTTTGAAACTTCTGTTTCGTCAACTACTATTCCCAATAAACCTTTTTTAATTTCTTCACTCATTATTCATGTCCTTCCGAACTAAAGTTATAAATTTTTTCATCAAGTGAGTTGTACTTTTCGTACTCAACTAACTCATAAAGTCTTTTTCTGGTTTGCATTTTATCAATAATATTGTTCTGATGTCCATTCGCATAAATGTCTCTTAATCCATCTTCTACATTTTTCATGGCTAATCTCTGCGTTGTAACTGGATAAATCACTATATTATATCCAAAATTCTCTAATTCTTTGTAGTTGAAAAGTTTTGATTTACCAAATTCGGTCATATTGGCTAATAAATAACAAGAAAGTTCTTTTCTTACTTTTTCAAAATCTTTTTCGTCTTGTAGCGCTTCTGGAAAGATAATTTCAGCACCAGCATCAATATATGCTTTGCATCGATCAATCATTTTATCAATACCTTCAACACCTTTAGCATCAGATCTTGCAATTATTTTAAAATTACTATCTTTTTTAGCTGAAACACATTCTTTGATTTTATCTACCATTGCCTCTGTTGAAATTAATTCCTTATTGTCAAGATGACCGCATCTCTTCCTTTCAATTTGATCTTCTAAATGAACAGCTGCAATTCCAAACTCTTCAAAAGTCTCAATAGTTTCTTTACAAGATTTAAATCCTGTATCTATATCTACAATAGTTGGTAAATTTGTAACTCTTGAAATTAAATAAGATCTAGTACTAACATCCTGTAATGTTGTTAAGCCAATGTCTGGAAAGCCAAGATCATTAGCCATAACACCACCCGATATATAAACTGCATCATAACCAATTTCTTCAATTAGTTTTGCTGTCAACGGATTATAGGCTCCTGGTACTCTTAATATTTTGTTTGATTTTAATTTATCAACAAAATCTATTCTTTTTTGACTTGGTTCTTTGTCAACAAAATGCACTAAAATATTCCTTTTTTTAAATTTCTTTTTAAATTACTTTTTTTAATCTCTATATTTAATTTATCTAACTGACCTGATTTTAATTTTTTTAAATTTTGAACAGTATTTAAGAATCGATCACTTTCTTTTTTGCTAAGAATACCATCTGTCAAAGTTAAAAACTTGTTAATATAATTCTGTCTTTTAAATGGTCTAGCTCCATATGGGTGTGCATCAGCTCTATCAAGTTGTTCACTAATTTTTTTACCATTATTTAAAGTTACAATCACCTTTGCTCCAAAAGATTTTTTCATTGGATTTGGATCATGATATTTTTTAGTCCATTTTCTGTCTTCGTAAGTTGTAATTGATTTCCAGATTTTAATAGTACTTTTTTTATTTGCTCTAGTTTTTGTATAGGATTTTACATGATGCCAATCACCATCTTCTAATGCCACAGCAAAAATATACATAATGGAGTGATCAAGTGTTTCTCTGCTTGCGTTTGGATCCATTTTTTGAGGATCATTTGCTCCAGTTCCAATTACATAATGAGTGTGGTGACTTGTAAATATATCGATTTTTTTAATTTGGTTTAGATTAGGTATTTTAATTTTAAGTTTTTTAGCTAAATCAATTAATGCTTGAGATTGATACTCAGCTGAATATTCTTTTGTGTAAGTCTCAAGGATTGCTTTTTTAGTCTCTCCTTTTTTAGGAAGGGGCACTTTATAATTAGCCTTTTTTCCATCTAATATTCTCGCAATAACACTATCTTCACCTTCATATATTGGACTAGGTGCTCCTTCGCCTCTCATAACTCTATCAACTGCCTCAATAGCAAGTTTACCAGCATGTGCTGGAGCGTATGCTTTCCAACTTGAAATTTCACCTTTTCTAGATTGTCTTGTTGATATGGTTGTATGCAGAGCTTGTTGAACCGCTTGATAAATTGTTTTAGTGTTAAGTTTTAACATTGATCCTAAACCTGCGGCAACACTTGGTCCTAAATGAGCTATGTGATCTACTTTATGTTTGTGTAAACAAATTCCTTTAACTAGATTTACTTGAACTTCATAGGCTGTGATAATCCCACGTAATAAATCTATTCCACTTATTTTATTTTGTTGTGCAACTGCCAAAAGGGGCGGGATATTATCTCCTGGGTGACTGTAGTCAGCCGCTAAGAAAGTATCATGAAAATCAAGTTCTCTAACAGCAGTTCCATTTGACCATGCTGCCCACTCACAATCAAATTTAAGTTTTGAGTTTACACCAAATAAAGTTGCACCATTTTTTCTTGAATGTTTTAAAGTCATTTCTCTTGAAGAAACCACAGGTCTTCTATTCAATGATGCAATTGCAACAGAAGCGTTGTCAATAATTCTATTGATTACCATTTCAATTGCTTCTTTATTAAGTTTTACATTATCGCTTGCAATTTCGGCTATCTTCCAAGCTAGTTGCTTTTTTTTAGGAAGGTTAATTTTAGACGGGTAAACTTTAACTGTATGTAATAACAAAATAACTCCTTAATAGTGATTTTGTTTTAATAGTTAAAAAAAATTAATCAATATCAAAGATATTTTGTTATTATTTTTTCAAGACCAATAAAGTCTTTTATAAGGTGATTATGATATATTTCAGTTGTATTTTTTTCTGTATATCCATTTTCTAATAAAATAAAAGGTATCTCTGCTGCTTTAGCAGCATTAGCATCAGTTTCACTGTCACCAATCATTATTGATTTATTTTTGTCTCCATCTAATATTTCTATTATAGAAGTTAAGTGTCTTGGATCTGGCTTACAATATTCGAAAGTATTATAACCAGCGACATATTCAAAGTAATCATATATTCCAATTTTTTTTAAAAGATCAACAGCAAGATACTCAGTTTTATTAGTGCAGATAGCCATAGATATATTTTTTTTTTTACACCAATTTAAGAAATTCATAACTCCATTTATTAAAGTACTTTCTTTTAAAATATTTTTTCCATAAAAAGATATAAATTCATCTGTCATCTCATTTTTAATTTTTTCATTAATTGATGTTAATTCTTTTTTGGCCTGACTCCTTAAGGATCTACCAATCATATCCCCAGCACCTTTGCCAACTGAGCTTTTTAAATCATCTAAAGATTTGGTGGGGTATCCAAATTTTCTCATTACATGATTGTGAGCCAACATTAAATCTGGAGCTGTATCCACTAGAGTTCCATCTAAATCAAATAAAATTGTGAATTTCTGCTTCATTTTAAAAGTTTTTTAAAGAAATATTATGTGAATTAATTAAGACATATACTTAATATAAAGCATTTAAAAATGAAAGAATTAAATTTACAAAAATTTCAAAATAAACTTCGAAATAAATTTTTAAATCGTGGTATCAAAATGATGGGACCTGAAACAATTTTTTTTTCAAATGATACCAAAATCGGAAAAAATGTAACAATTGAACCTTATGTTGTTATAGGAAAAAATGTTAAGATAGGAAACAACGTTATAATAAAATCATTTTCACATTTGGAGTCTTGCAAAATAGAAAATAAGGTTGAGGTTGGACCTTATGCAAGAATAAGACCTAATACCATACTAAAAGAAGGATCTAAAATCGGAAATTTTGTTGAAGTAAAAAAAAGTACTGTTGGAAAAAAATCAAAAGTAAATCATTTATCTTATATTGGAGATAGTGAAATTGGCAAATCTGTAAATATTGGAGCTGGAACAATTACTTGCAACTATGATGGAGCTAAAAAGAATAAAACAAAAATAAAAGATAACGTATTTATTGGTTCTAATTCTTCATTGGTTGCGCCAATCACAATAGATAAACAAAGTGTAGTAGGCGCCGGATCTGTAATTACAAAAAATGTAGGAAAAAAATCTTTAGCACTTACAAGAGCAAAACAAACTGAATTAAAAAATTATAAAAGAAAATAATACATGTGTGGAATAATAGGAATTTCTAGTAATAAATCTGTATCAGCAAACATTATAAATTCTCTAAAAAAATTAGAATACAGAGGATATGATTCAGCTGGTATAGCTACATTGTCTGATGGTTTTATAAACGAAGTGAAATCTGAAGGAAGAGTAGAAAATTTAGAAAAGAATTTTGATTTAAAAATTTTATCAGGAAATATTGGTATAGGACATGTAAGATGGGCAACACATGGAGTTCCAAACAGTTTAAATGCGCATCCACATTCGTCAGAAAATGTATCTGTTGTTCATAATGGAATAATTGAAAATTCAACAATATTAAAAAAACATTTAATAAGCCAAGGACATATATTTAAATCACAAACAGATACTGAGGTTATTGTCCATTTAATTACTGAAAATTTAAAAACTTCAGAATTACAAGAAGCTATAACAAAAACTTTAAAACAACTTCACGGTAGTTTTGCACTAGGTGTTATTTTTAAAGATATTCCAGATTTAATAGTTGGTGCTAGACGTGGTTCACCTTTAGCAGTTGGTTATGGACCTAGTGAAAATTACTTAGGTTCAGATTCTTATGCTCTTAAGTCAATGACAAATAAAATTACTTATTTAGATGATGGTGAATTTTGTATTGTCAAAAAAGATGAGGTTGATTTTTTTAATGAAGAAGGAATAAAAATTAATAAAAAAGTTTTAGAACTTTCTTCTAATCAAGAAAATTATGATAAAGGTGATTTTAAACATTTTATGGCTAAAGAAATTGAAGAACAGCCTCGAACATTAAAAACAGGTGTTAAAGAGTACGTGGATAACATTAATAATGATATCAATATTTATAATTTTCCTTGGCATATTGATGAAATTAAAACAATTACATTAATTGGATGTGGTACTGCCTATCATTCGTGTTTAATGGCAAAATATTGGTTTGAAGAATTAACAACCTTGGAAGTTAATGTTGATATTGCTTCAGAATTTAGATATCGAAAAAATAGATTTAAAAATGATACTTTATACGTCTTTGTCTCGCAATCAGGAGAGACGGCAGATACTTATGCTGCCTTAGACTTATGCAATAAAAATAAAATGAAAACTTGTGCGGTTGTAAACGTAATTGAAAGCTCAATTGCAAGAGACTCAAACTTTGTATTACCAATTCACTGTGGTCCTGAAATAGGAGTTGCTTCAACTAAAGCATTTTTAGGTCAAATTCTAGTGTTATATATTTTATCTTTAAAACTAGGCTCATTAAGAAAAGAAATTGAAAATGAATTTTATCAAGAAAAAATAAAAGATCTTAAAAATTTACCAAAATTAATTGAAGAAACATTGTTAATAGATAATGATATTCAGGCTATAGTTTCAACATTTAATGAAGCAAAAGGGTCAATGTTTTTAGGAAGAGGTTTTTCTTACCCAATAGCATTAGAAGGTGCTTTAAAACTTAAGGAGTTATCTTATGTTCATGCTGAAGGTTATCCTGCTGGAGAAATGAAGCATGGCCCTTTAGCGTTAATTGAAGAAGGTATGCCTGTTGTTGTTCTAGCACCTAGAGATAATTATTATAAAAAAACAATTTCAAATATGCAGGAAGTAATAGCAAGAGGAGCTAAAGTTTTGTTAATAACGAACAAAAGTAAAGACGAAGTAGTTTCAGAAAATATTTGGCAAACCATTGAGGTTGAGACCACAAATAATGACTTGTTACCTTTTCTTTTAACTATACCACTTCAAAAACTTGCTTATTACTCGGCACTTAAAAAGGGTTACGATATAGATAAACCAAGAAATTTGGCAAAATCTGTAACAGTTGAATAAACTTTAAACTCTGTTAAAACAATCACCAGTTGAATATGAAAAATTGGAAAAAAAATAGTTGGAGAAAGTATCCGGTTAAACACATACCCGAATATCCAGATAAGAAAGAATTGGATATGGTTTTGGATAAACTTGCTACATTCCCACCTTTAGTATTTGCAGGTGAAACAAGACATTTAAAATCTCAACTTGCTGATGTTGTGGATGGAAAAGCTTTTTTACTTCAAGGCGGAGATTGTGCTGAAAGTTTTGTTGAATTTAACCCAGACAATATTAGAGATACATTCAAGTTAATATTGCAAATGTCATTAGTCCTAACATACTCGGCTTCATTACCAGTCGTAAAAGTTGGAAGAATAGCAGGACAATTCTCAAAACCAAGAAGTTCACCTGTTGAGTCAAAAAATGGAGAGGAACTTCCTAGCTATTTAGGAGACAATATTAATGGAATGGAATTTACTGAAAAAGCAAGAGTTCCAGATCCAAAAAGATTATTTAAAGCTTATTCTCAGTCAGTAGCAACATTAAATCTTATCAGAGCTTTTTGCCATGGTGGTTTTGCTGATCTACAAAATGTCCATACTTGGAACCTTGGATTTATTAAAAATAGTCCTGAATTAAAAAGATTTAAAGAATTAGAAGATAGAATTGCTGATGCATTGGCATTTATGAATGCTTGTGGAATTAATTCTGATTTTAATAGAAGATTAAAAACTGTTAATTTTTGGACTTCACATGAAGCATTATTATTACCGTTTGAAGAAACAATGACACGAACAGACTCTACCACAGGTGAAAACCATGATACTTCGGCTCATTTTGTTTGGATTGGAGATAGAACTAGACAATTAGACGGTGGACATGTTGAGTTTTGTAGGGGGATTGAAAATCCTATTGGAATTAAATGTGGTCCAACCATAAAAACTGAAGATTTAATAAATCTTTGTAATAGAATTAATCCTAAAAATGAAAAAGGTAAAATTACTTTAATTTCAAGATTTGGAGCTGACAATGTTTCAAAACATTTGCCGAAATTAATTAGAACAATTAAAAAAGAAGGTTTAAATGTTATTTGGTCGTGTGATCCTTGTCATGGAAACACAATTAAAGCTTCAACAGGATTTAAAACAAGACCTTTTAATAGTGTTTTAAAAGAAGTAAAAAATGTGTTTGCTTGCCATCAAAGCGAAGGTAGTTATGCAGGAGGTCTTCATATTGAGCTTACAGGTCAAAATGTTACCGAATGTATAGGTGGTGCTCAAAAAATATCAGAAAAAGATTTATCTTCAAGATATCACACTCATTGTGATCCAAGATTAAATGCAAACCAAGCTTTAGAATTAGCTTTTTTAATTTCTGATGAAATTAAAAAGAATAGCTTGTATTCAAAAAATACAAATAGAGTAGCTTCTTAAGGCATTGTAAAAAATATCAACTGATAATACGTTATGACTATGAAACCTTCTGAAAAAGTAAATTTTATATCTGATTGGATTAAAGACTATATAAACAATATGCCTAATAGAGCTCAGTCATTAGTTATAGGTATTTCAGGAGGAATTGACTCGTCTGTATCGAGCACTTTAAGTGCTATGACAGGTTTAAAAACAATTGTTTTATCTATGCCAATTAAACAAAAATCTCATCAACATGATTTAAGTCTTAAACATCAAGAATGGTTAGTAAAAAAATTTAAAAACGTTGAAGCTCAAACTATTAATTTAGATCAATTATTTTCAGCTTTTTCTTCGAGTTTATCAAAATTTTACAATGAACATGGTATGGCAAATTCTAGAGCAAGATTAAGAATGACAACTCTTTATCAAGTTGCAGCAGCTAACAAAGGTATTGTGGTTGGAACTGGTAATAAAGTTGAGGATTTTGGTGTAGGTTTTTATACAAAGTACGGTGATGGTGGAGTAGATATTTCTCCTATTGGTGATTGTAATAAAACAGAAGTTTGGGAACTTGGAAAAGAACTCGGTGTTCTAAACGAAATAATTGAAGCAGCTCCAACTGATGGATTATGGGATGATGGCAGAACTGATGAAGGTCAATTAGGATTAAAATATAATGAACTTGAAGAGGCTATGAATAATCCCAATTCACCAAATAGAGCTACATACGAAACTATAAGAAAACAAAATTTGCATAAAATGGCACCTATTCCTGTATGCAAAATTCCTAATTAATCAAATAGATTAACAAATCTATGAATTAAGTATATTTCTAAAACAATGAATAAAGATATTTTTTTAACAAATAATCTAAGTAACAAAAAAGAAAAATTTGTTCCAATAGATGAAAATAAAGTTGGCATGTATGTTTGTGGTCCAACGGTTTATGATGATCCACATATAGGAAATGCTAGACCGATAGTTATTTTTGATATTTTTTTTAAAATACTTAAAAGTAAATTTTCATCAGTTAATTATGTTAGAAATATTACTGATGTTGATGATAAAATAATTAAATCATCAAACGAAAAAAATATTTCTATTTCAGATTTAACAGAAACAGTAATTAAAAGTTTTAATGAAGATTGTAATTATTTAAATTGTGAAAATCCATCACAACAACCTAAAGCTACAGAACATATTGATTTAATGATCGAAATGATTTCTGAATTAATTAAAAAAGATTTTGCTTATGAAAATAACGAACATGTTTATTTTGAAGTGAAAAAATTTGATGATTATGGTAAATTATCTAATAAAAAATTAGATGAATTAATTGCAGGATCTCGTATTGAAGTAAGTGTTAATAAAAAAAACTCAGAAGATTTTGTTTTGTGGAAACCTTCTTTAGAAAATGAACCATCTTGGGACTCACCTTGGGGCAAAGGAAGACCAGGTTGGCACTTAGAGTGCTCTGCAATGTCAAAAAAATTTTTGGGTAATGAATTTGATATTCATGGAGGAGGAATAGATTTAATTTTTCCACATCACGAAAATGAAATAGCTCAATCAAGATGTGCAAATGACACCAAAGTTTTTGCAAATTATTGGTTACATAATGCTTTTGTTACTATGTCTAATGAGAAAATGGCAAAATCTCAGGGAAATATTCTAAAAATAAAAGATTTTAGAAATAAAGTTAGCGGACAAGTTTTAAGATTAGCTTTAATTAGCGCTCATTACAGACAACCTTTAGATTGGAATGACAAGTTATTAGAGGATTGTCAAAACACCATTGATAAATGGTATAATGTTTATCTACCATCTAATAGAGATTTAGATGATGAAATAATTCAACCTTTATATGATGATATCAATACTCCAGGTTATATTGCAAATTTACATAAGCTTTATGAAAAAGCTAACAAAGGTAACGACGAAGAAAAGAAAATTTTTAATTCAGCATGTAATTTTATTGGTTTGCTTAATGAAACTAAAGAAGAATGGTTAAATCACAAAAAAGAAAAAGTAGATATTACCGTGGAAAAAATTAACAACAAGATAGAGCTTAGAAATAAAGCTAGATTGAACAAAGATTTTAAAGAAGCTGATAATATTAGAGATTATCTTTTGGATAAAGGTGTTTTAATAGAAGATAAAGATGGTAAAACGATTTGGAAATTTAAATGAGTAAAGAAAAACTTTATATATTTGATACCACTCTTAGAGATGGTGCACAAACACAAGGAGTTGATTTTTCAATTGATGATAAACAAAAAATATCAACTTCATTAGATGCTCTAGGAGTAGATTATATCGAAGCTGGATGGCCAGGAGCTAACCCAACTGATACGGAATTTTTTAATAAAGATCATGGCTTTAAAAATGCTAAACTTACTGCTTTCGGTATGACAAAAAAATTAGAACATAGTGCTGAAAATGATCCAATGTTGGCTTCATTAATCAATTCGAAAAGTTCTTCAGTTTGTTTATTTGGTAAATCTTGGGATTTCCAAGTTGATGTAGCTTTGGGCATTACCAACGAACAAAATCTAGAAAATATAAGCGAAAGTGCAAAACATATAGTTGGCTCCGGTAAAGAATTTATGTTTGATGCAGAACATTTTTTTGATGGATATAAATCTAATGCTGATTATGCTTTAAAATGTTTAAAAGCAGCTTACGATCAAGGCGCTAGATGGATAGTTTTATGTGATACAAATGGTGGAACTCTTCCACATGAAGTATCTAAAATTGTATCAGAAGTAACCAAACGTATTCCAGGAGAAAACTTAGGTATACATGCTCATAATGATACTGAAAATGCTGTTGCAAATAGTTTAATAGCAGTTCAAGCAGGAGTAAGACAAATTCAAGGAACTATAAATGGATTGGGTGAAAGATGTGGAAATGCAAATCTAATGTCTTTAATTCCATCTTTATTTTTAAAAAAAGATTTTATTGAACAATTTGAACTTAATATCAAACGTGAAAATTTAAAAAATTTGACTCAATGCTCAAGATTATTAGATGAATTATTGAATAGAAAACCTAACAAACATTTACCTTATGTTGGTGCTTCTGCTTTTTCACACAAAGGCGGAATGCACGTTTCAGCAGTTCAAAAGGATCCAAAAACTTATGAACATATTGAACCTGAAGAAGTAGGAAATTCAAGAAATATTGTAGTTTCTGATCAAGCAGGTCAATCAAACATAATGTCTAGATTAAAATCAATTGATATCCAAGTTGAAAAAAATGATCCAAAAATTAAAAAACTTTTAGAAGAAGTTAAAGACAGAGAGTTTATTGGTTATAGTTATGATGGAGCGGATGCTTCATTTGAATTATTGGCTAGAAGATTGATTGGTGATATTCCAAGATATATACTAATCAATGAATACGATGTCTCAGTTAAAAAAGATAGTGCTGGAGAAATCATCTCACATGCTAAAGCTCAATTAGAAGTAGATGGTCAAAAAATATTATGCGAAGGACAGGGTAACGGTCCTGTAAATGCTCTTGATAATGCGATAAGAAAAAATGTTAATAAGCTTGCCAAATATTCCGAGTATTTAAAAGACTTAAAACTTGTTGATTATAAAGTTAGAATTTTAAACACAGGTACAGAAGCAGTAACTAGAGTTTCAATTGAAAGTACAGACTCTAAAGGTGTAAACTGGTTCACTATAGGTGTTTCACCAAATATAATTGATGCATCATTTAAAGCTTTGGTTGATAGTTTGGATTATAAATTATTTAAAGATAAGGCTCCAGCTAGTCTATAAGTTTGATTTATCACAAATAATGTCAGTAAATAATATTACCTTTATTCTACATAAACCTCAACTATCAGAAAATATTGGTGCATGCGCTAGAGGAATGAAGAATTTTAATTTTCAGAAACTTTCAGTTATTGATCCAAAACCTATTTTTCCAAATGATAAAATTTTAGCAACTTCGGTTGGTGCTAAGAATATAATTAATAAAAGCAAAATGTTTGACAATTTAGAACCTGCATTAAAAAATATAGATTATGTGATTGCAACATCAACAAGATTTAGAAATAAGAATATTAAACATATTCAATTGGAGAACTTAAAAAAAATTGATTTTACAAAAAAAGTAGCATTTCTTTTTGGATCTGAGGCTTCGGGATTATCAAATAATGAAGTAAGTTATGCAAATTATACGTTACAAATTCCAACTAATCCTGAATTTAAATCTTTAAATCTATCTCACAGTCTAATCATTATTGCTCAATATGTTTCAAGTATCATTAAAACTAAGACTTCTAATTTTACAAAATCTAAAAAGGTTAAAGCGGCATCTAAAAAGGAGATACATTCTATGACTAATTTATGTATTCAAAACTTAGATGAAATTAACTTTTTTAAACCAAAAGAGAAGAAGCCTATTATGTTGGAAAACTTAAGAAATATTTTCTACAGAATGGAGTTGTCAGCTAAAGAAACGCGCATATTAGCCAGTGTATTTGCCAGTTTAGGTAAAAAACGTTGATTGACAAAATGTTCTGTAAGCTTATAAACCCCAATATCAAATGACAAAAAGATTAAACTCTAAACATAAAGTAGATAGAAGGCTAAAGGTTAACCTATGGGGAAGACCAAAAAGTCCTTTCAATACTAGAGCTTACGGACCTGGTCAACACGGTCAAACAAGACAAGGTAAACCATCAGATTACGGAATTCAGTTGCAAGCTAAGCAAAAACTTAAGGCTTACTACGGTAACATTAACGAAAGACAATTTAGAAATATTTATAAAAAAGCTGTTATGCTTAAAGGAGACACAGGTGAAAACTTAATTGGTTTACTTGAGAGAAGATTAGATGCAGTGATATACAGAGCAAAATTTGCAACTACAATTTTTTCTGCAAGACAATTAATTAACCATGGTCACGTTAGAGTTAATGGTAAAAAAGTTAATATTGGAAGTTATTTAGTTAAAGAAGAAGACTCAATTGAAATTAGAGACAAGTCTAAACAACTTGCTATCATTGATATTGCTTTAGCCAATAAAGAAAGAGAAGCTCCAGAATATATTCAAATGGACGAGAAAAACAAAAAACTTAAATTTGTAAGAGTGCCTAAGTTCGAAGAAGTTCCTTATCCAATCGTGATGGAACCAAATCTAGTAATTGAATATTACTCTAGATAAAATTAGAATTAATTTTTAGTCTTAAAACTTATACCTTTAGTTTCAAGTAGTTTTGATAATTCACCATTTTCATACATTTCTTTTACGATATCACAGCCACCAACAAATTCTTTTTTGATATATAGTTGAGGAATAGTTGGCCAGTCACTAAAAATTTTAATACCTTCTCTTAAATTTTGATCTTCTAAAACATTTACACCTTCGAAATTAACTTCAAGTAACTTTAACATATTTGATACAGCCATTGAAAATCCACACTGAGGAGCATCAGGTGTTCCTTTCATAAATAAACATATATCGTTATTATCGATATGATTTTGAATTAAGTTTTTAGTTTGATCATCCATTATAGTTCCTTTGTTTTAATTGCCAAGGCATGTAATTCATTTCCCATTTTACCCTTTAGAGAATTATACACCATTTTATGTTGTTCAATTTTGCTTTTACCAGAAAATTGAGATGAAGTTACTGTTGCAGAGTAGTGATTGCCATCACCTGCTAAATCTTGTATATCAACTGTAGCATCCGTTAATGCTTCTTTAATTAAACTTTCAATTTCTTTTAAATTCATTGCCATTATTTACTCATATAATTAGTTAACCAACTTGTATTTGAAGTTATTAATTCGTCAATTGTAGCTTTTGTCTTATCATTAATAAATAGTTGATTTTCATTGATTGTCCCTAATTCATCGAAATGAACAGCATTTTTATTAAGTAAATCGGTTACTTTTTTCAAATCTTTTTTTGTAATTTCAATGATGTAACGACCTTGATCTTCAGCAAAAAAATATTCAATTTCATTGATTAAATATTTTGGTTTTTTTAGATTAATACCTTTGTTTCCCTTGATACACATTTTTGCAACCGCAGTAATTATTCCACCGATTGAAACATCATGAGCACTTTTAACATGACCAGCATCAATTAATTTTAATAAGGTTTCACCATTATTTTTTTCATTAAACAAATTGATTTCTGGCGGAGGACCATTTTTTTCATCTAAAATATTTCTTGCAAATAGACTTTGATCAATATGGCCTTCAGTTTTTCCAATAACTAAAACAATATTATCAACTTCTTTAAAGTCCATTGTAATCATTTTATTATAATTTTTGATTAAACCAACTCCACCGATCGATGGGGTGGGCTTTATACCTTCATCTTTTGTTTGATTGTAAAAAGATACATTTCCAGAAACGACTGGGAATTTTAAATATTCAGCCGCTTCACCAATTCCTTGAACACACTCTACAAACTCACCCATATTTTCCTCATTTTCAGGACTACCAAAGTTTAAACAGTTTGTAATAGCAACTGGTTTTGCACCAACAGAAATTAAGTTTCTAAAACTTTCACAAACAACTTGTTTTCCACCAGTTAAAGGGTGTGCCCAACAATATATAGCAGATGAGTCTACTGATGCTGCAACTGCTTTATCTGTACCATGAACTCTAACAACACCTGAGTCTCCACCAGGTTTTTGAATAGTATCACCCATAACCGTATGGTCGTACTGTTGCCAAATCCATTCTTTGCTACAAACATTTGGATTAGATAAAACTTTCTTTAAAATATCTATAATTTTTAAATTTTTAAGATCTTCATTTTTAATTTTATTTTTTTTGGGTAGTTTTGCTTTTTTCCATTTACGGTCATACATAGGTGAATTTTCAACTAATGTGTTAACTGGAATATCGGCTACTTGTTCGTTATCAAAAAACAACTTAATTTTTTTAGATTTAGTTGTTTTACCAATTACAGCAAAATCTAAATTCCATTTATCAAATATCTTTTTAGCTTGTTCTTCTTTGCCATTCTCTAAAACTATCAACATTCTTTCTTGGCTTTCAGAAAGCATGATTTCATAAGGAGTCATTTTTGTTTCTCTACATGGAACTTTGTTTAAATTAATTTCAATTCCAAGATTTCCTTTAGAGGCCATTTCAATACTAGATGATGTTAGTCCTGCTGCACCCATGTCTTGAATAGATATAATTGAATCTCCTGCCATTAATTCTAAACAAGCTTCAAGAAGTAATTTTTCTGTAAATGGATCCCCAACTTGCACTGTTGGTTTTTTTTCTTCTATCTTCTCATCAAAGCTTGCTGAGGCCATACTTGCACCATGAATTCCATCTCGACCTGTTTTTGATCCAACATAAATAACAGGCTTATTAAGACCTACAGCTTTTGAATAGAAAATCTTGTCTTTTTTAACTAATCCTAAAGTCATAGCATTAACTAAAATATTACCATTGTATGAGCTATCAAAGTTTGTTTGACCAGCTATGGTTGGAACGCCCATACAGTTACCATATCCACCAATACCGTTAACTACACCTCTTAGTAAATTTTTAGTCTTCTTGTGTTGAGGGGAGCCAAAATGAATAGAGTTTAAATTTGCAATAGGACGAGCACCCATTGTAAATACATCTCTCATAATTCCACCAACACCTGTTGCAGCTCCTTGATAGGGCTCAATAAAAGAAGGGTGGTTGTGACTTTCAATTTTAAATACAATTGCATCATTACCACCAATATCAACAACACCAGCATTTTCTCCAGGTCCTTGAATAACTTGTTTGCCTTTAGTTGGAAGATTTTTTAAATGAAGTCTTGATGATTTATATGAACAATGTTCGTTCCACATTGCTGAAAAAATACCTAGTTCAGTTATATTTGGTGTTCTATCTAGTAACTCACAAATTTTTGCATACTCATCTTTTTTAAGACCGTGATCTAATGCTACTTGTTCGTTTACAATCATTTTAGATTATTAATTAAGTTATTAAAAAAAAGAGAGCCATCTTCACCTGATAGAGAAGGGTCAATCATTCTTTCAGGATGAGGCATCATCCCTAAAACATTTTTTTTTTTGTTGAAAATTCCAGCAATATTTTTAATAGATCCATTAGGATTAAATTGTTCTTCTAAGTCACCAACTCTATTACAATAATTAATTGCAACTTGCTCATTATCTTCGATTTCTTTCAATTGATCTTTTGTACAAAAGTAGTTTCCTTCGTTATGAGCAATATGAAACTCTAAAACATCATTATCTATGTTTTTAAAGTAAGTATTTTTTTTATTATTAATTTTAACAAACACATTTTTACAAATGAATTCTAAGTATTTATTTCTTAATAAAACACCTGGAACTAAACCTGTTTCAACTAAAATCTGAAAACCGTTACAAATACCCATAACCATACCACCTGAATTTGCAAAGTTCATTACAGATTTCATTATTTTTGATTTTGAAGCCATACTTCCACATCTTAAATAATCTCCATATGAAAATCCACCAGGTAAAACTACCAAATCACTTTTTGGAAGCTCGGTATCATTGTGCCAAACCATTTTGTTTTTAAAGCCAAATTTTTTAAGAGCTACATCCATGTCTCTATCACAATTAGAACCAGGAAATGTAATGACGGATGATTTCATTAATTATTGTGCATCAATAATTTTATAATTTTCAATAACAAGATTAGCTAAAAGCTTTTTGCACATTTCTTCAACTTTATCTTTAGCTATTTTAGGATCACTTTCTTTTGTATCTATTTCAAAATATTTTCCCTGTCTTACTTCATTAATATCATTAAAACCCATTCCATCTAAGGTTTGATGGATAACTTTACCCTGAGGATCTAAAACATCTTTTTTAAGAGTGATAATTACTGAAATTTTCATTTACGTTTTCTTTTAACAGATGATAATTTTGTAACATTCACCACTGAAACGTTTGATTGTTCGTGAAGTATTCCAAGTCTTTTTGCAACTTCTGTGTATGCTGGAATAAGATCACCTAAATTTTTTCTAAATCTGTCTTTATCTAACTTTTTATCAGTAATACTGTCCCAAAGTCTGCAAGTATCAGGGCTAATTTCATCAGCTAAGATAACTTCATCTTTATCGTTAAATTTTAATCTTCCAAATTCTAATTTAAAATCAATTAACTTAATTCCAACACCTCTAAACATACCAATCATAAAGTCATTAATTCTTAAAATCATCTTTTTTACTTTTTCAATTTCTTTTTTTGAAGCCCAATCAAAAGCTAAGATATGTTCTTCTGCTATTAAAGGGTCACCTAATTTGTCGTCTTTTAAGCAATATTCAATTAATGGTTCTTTTAAAACTGTGCCATCTTCAATTCCTAATCTTTTAGTAATAGATCCAGTTGCAACATTTCTTACAATGAATTCAATTGGAATAATTTCAACCAACTTAATAACTTGTTCTCTCATATTAAGTCTTTTTACTAAATGATTTTTAATTCCAATTTGAGATAGGTTTGAAAGAATGTGTTCTGAAATTCTATTGTTTAAAACACCTTTGCCTTCGATAGTAGATTTTTTTTGATTATTAAATGCTGTTGCATCATCTTTAAAATATTGAATAACTAAATTTTTATCATCTGTAGCATAAATGATTTTAGCTTTACCTTCGTATAGTTTTTTTCCTTTTTTCATTATTTAAAAACTCTTCTAAAGATGAAATTCACATTTTTAAAGTGTTTAGCGTAACTAAATATTGATTTTAGTTTTTTAGGAGAGATTTTACTCACAATTAATTTATCTGAACTAATTACATCAAATAAGCCCAAGTTTTTTGCAAAGCATTTTTTAGCATAATTTTGAACCATTTTATAAGATTGCTCTCTACTTAATCCAGATTTTGTTAACTCTAACATTACCTCTTGTGAAAAAATTAGTCCTTTAGTGATATTTAAATTTTCTAACATTTTTTTAGGGTAAACAATCATATTGTCTAAAATATTAGTTAGTCTTACCAATGCAAAATCAATTGTAATATTTGCATCAGGTCCAATGTTTCGTTCAACACTTGAATGAGAAATATCTCTTTCATGCCATAGCGCAACATTTTCTAAAGCAGGAATTACTGCACTTCTAACCATCCTTGCAAGTCCTGTAAGATTTTCACTTAATATTGGATTTTTTTTGTGAGGCATTGCAGATGAACCTTTTTGATTTTTTGAAAAGAATTCTTGTAATTCATAAACTTCAGTTCTTTGCAAATGTCTAATCTCAACTGCAACTCTTTCAATTGATCCAGCTATAATACCAAGTACTGAAAAATAAAAAGCATGTCTATCTCTTGGTATTACTTGTGTTGAAATTGGCTCAACTTTTAAGCCTAGTTTTTTTGCAACATGTTTTTCAACATTAGGATTAATGTTAGCAAAAGTTCCAACAGCTCCAGATATCGCACAAGTTGATACCTCATCAATTGCATCGACTAATCTTTTTCTATTTCTTTTAAATTCTTCGTAAAAAGAGGCCAATTTTAAACCGAAAGTTATTGGTTCAGCGTGTATACCATGGCTTCTTCCCATACAAGGTGTGAATTTATACTTGTTAGCTTGTTTTTTAAGAACTTTTAAAATTTGATCTAAATCTTTTAAGATTATTTTACCTGATTGAACCATTTGAATATTAAAACTTGTGTCCAATACATCTGACGAAGTCATGCCTTGGTGTAAATATCTTGCTTTTATCCCTGCTTTTTCAGTAACTGAAGTTAGAAAGGCTATAACATCATGTTTAACTTCAGATTCTATTTTGTGAATTCTGCTTACGTTTATTTTAGCTTTTTTTCTTACAATTGATGCAACTCCTTTAGGAATTTGACCAAGTTTCTCCATTGCTTCAGCAGCTGCAACTTCGACATCAAGCCAAATTTTATATTTATTTTCCTCTGACCAAATATCAGTTAATTCTTTTCGCGAGTATCTTTTAATCATTAATTATAAGTATGGGGGCTTTGAATAACCTTTAGCAGATTCTGTAAAGATTTCATAACCATTTTCAGTAATTCCTAATGTATGTTCAAATTGTGCTGATAAAGATTTATCTTTTGTAACAGCAGTCCAGCCATCATTTAACATTTTAACATCATATTTACCTGAATTAATCATAGGTTCAATTGTAAAAGTCATTCCAGGTCTTAAATCCATTCCGGTGTTTTTACTACCATAATGAAGAATATTTGGTGGTTCATGAAACGTTGTGCTTATGCCATGACCACAAAAATCTCTCACAACAGAAAAACCTTTATCTTCAACGAATGATTGAATTTGATAACCTATATCACCTAATTTAATTCCAGGTTTTAAAATTTTTATAGCTCTCATCATAGAGTCATGAGTTGTATTTATAAGATTATTTAATTTAACCGAAGTATTGCCTATTGCAAACATTCTACTCGTATCTCCATAATATTCATCTACGATAGCCGTCACATCAACGTTGATCGCGTCTCCATCTCTTAAAATTCTATCTGAAGGAATTCCATGACATACAACATGATTTAAAGAAGTACATAGAGATTTTGTAAAACCTCTATAGTAAAGTGGTGCAGAGTATCCACCGTTATCTCTAATAAACTCATAACCTAATTTATCAATATGATCTGTTGATACTCCTTCTTTAATATTATCTGTTAACATATCTAAAGTTTGAGCCGCTAACTTTCCAGCAACCCTCATTTTTTCAAATTTTTCTTTATATTCAGCCATCAACAATTTTTAGTTTTTTATCTATAAATATTTTTTTAGAACTTATATCACATCTATAAGCTAAAAAGTTAACTCCTGCTTTTTTAGCTATTAAATAATTATTATAATATTCAGCATCTATATCTTTAGCTATTTTAAATTTTTCCATGTTTTGAATTTGAACCAAAAATAATAAGTAGCTTTTATAATCTTTTTTTATGGCATCAATAAGAGTAAGTAGATGCTTGGTCCCACGTGTTGTTACAGCATCTGGAAACTCAGCAGTGTCTTTATTTCTAAAAAGAGTAACATTTTTAACCTCTACAAAGCTTTTTTGTTTATTTTTCTCTATTAGAAAATCAAATCTAGTCTCTTTGTTAAAAAATACCTCTGGTTTAATTAGGTCACTATTTTTAAGCTCTTTAATAAGATTATTTTCTAAAGCATGTTGAGCTATTCTATTAGCCATATGAGTGTTTACACCAACGAGGTTTTTTCTAGTTTTTATAATTTCAAGACCGTATTTAAGTTTTCTTTTAGGATCATTATTTGGAAGTAAATAAACATCATTACCCTCATCTAGTAAGCCTTTCATAGATCCTGTATTTGGACAATGAGCAGTAACAACTTCTTTATTTAACTGAACATCAGTAAAGAATCTTTTGTATCGTTTGATTAATTTGCCTTTTACTAAAGACTTGGTAAATTCCATTGCTAAATTATACAATTAAAATGACTAAAAACACAAAAGTAAATGCTGCAATATTAATTATAGGTAATGAAATTTTATCTGGCAGGACTCAAGACACTAACACCTCAGCAATAGCAACATGGCTAAATTCTATTGGAGTTAAAGTTGGAGAGGTTAGGATTATTCCTGATATTGAACAAACAATAATTGATACACTTAATTCATTAAAGACAACTTATGATTATGTTTTTACCACTGGAGGTATTGGTCCAACCCATGATGATATTACTGCCGAATCTGTTTCAAAAGCATTTGGATTAAAATATGAGATGCATAAAGAGGCCTATAAAATTTTAGAAGCTTATTATAAGCCAGGTGAGTTCAATGAAGGTCGGCAAAAAATGGTTTGGATGCCAGAAAAAGCTAATTTAATTTTAAATCCCACTAGTGGTGCTCCAGGATTTAATGTTGAAAACGTATATTGTTTGCCAGGAGTTCCTTCAATTTTAAAATCAATGCTAGGTGGTTTAATCAATAAAATTGTTGGAGGTGAACCTATTTTAAGTTTAACTATAAGCTTGAGAACAGTTGAAAGTGAAATTGCTGACTCTTTAACAAAAGTACAAAATGACAATCAAGATGTTGAAATTGGAAGTTATCCTTTTTTTCAAGCAGGAAAGTTAGGAGTCTCGATTGTCATTAGATCTGAGAGTCAGTCAAAAATTGATAGTTGTAATCTACAAATTTTAAAATTTGTTAATGAAAAAAATATAGAAGTTGTGGATCGCTAGATGCTTTATTTTGCTTATGGGAGTAATCTTCATCATTTTCAAATGAAAAAAAGGTGCAAAGATAGTGTTTATTTAAAAAAAATAAATCTAAAAAATTTTAAACTAACTTTTAGAAGCAAATATAGAGCAGCAGACATTGAGCCTAAAAAAAAATCAATTGTTCCAGGTGGGTTATTTGAAATATCAAAAAGTGATGAAAAAAAATTAGATGTTTATGAGGATTTTCCAATTTTATATAAGAAGTATTATTTTTATTATTATGGAAAAAAAGTAATGACTTACACAATGGTAAAAAAATCAGTATTTAAATTTCCAACTGAAAGATATTTAAATATTGTAAAAAAAGGATATGAAGATTGTAGTTTAGAGATGAGGATTCTTTTTAAGGCATTAAAAAATAATTAAAACAAAAATGAATTTTAAATACAGAGCAGAAATTGATGGATTGAGAGCAATAGCAGTAATCTCCATAATTTTTTATCACGCTAGAATTTTATTACATGGAAAAAACTACTTTTCAGGTGGTTTTCTTGGAATAGATATTTTTTTTGTTATTTCTGGCTATTTAATTGCCTTACTTATCTTAACAGATTTAGATTCAAATAATAATTTTTCATTTAAATTATTTTATGAAAAACGTATTAGAAGAATATTTCCTCTTTTATTTATTGTATTAATATTTTCATTAATATCTAGCTGGTTTATTCTTATTCCGTCAGATTTATTAAATTTTTCAAAGTCATCAATTTATTCTTTATTGTTTGTATCTAATTATTTTTTTACAATTCAGGATTATTTTGCTTTTAAATCTTTATTAATACCATTATTGCATACATGGTCTTTGTCTATAGAAATACAATTTTATATAATAATTTCTATTTTAACTTTTTTTTTATTTAAAAAATTAAAAAAAAAAATTAGTTTAATCTTTCTATTAATACTTATTCTAAGTTTAATAATATCATCTTTATATTCACAAGAAAACTCAATAGGCTCATATTATTATATTCAATTTAGAATCTGGGAATTTTTAGCAGGATCACTTTTAGCAATTATCGAAATTAAAGATAAAAAAAGGACAATTTTTGATAAAGATATATTTAACGAACTTTTGTTATTAATAGGTATATTTTTAATATTATTATCAATATATTTTTTTAACGATAAAACTCAGCATCCATCCTATGTAACAATAATTCCTATTTTTGGCACATGTTTAATCATTTGGTTTTCAAGAAAAAATTATTTTGTTACAAAAATTTTATCAAGCAAGCCATTTGTTAGTATAGGACTTATTTCTTACTCATTATTTCTTTGGCATTATCCAATATTTGCCTTTTATAGATATTCCTATGCCACAGGTAGTATAATCTCAAAATTAATATTTTTTAGTATTTTAATTATTATCTCTATTGCAAGTTATTTTTTAATTGAAAAACCTTTTAGAAATCAAAAGACTATATCTTTAAATTTTTTAACAAAATTTTTATCAATCCTGTTTATATCAATTATTTTTTTAAACTGTTTGGTAATTCAAAATAACGGATTTGACAAAAGGTATAAATTTGGAAAAATAAATTTAGATATGAATTATTATATAAAAGAATTAAGCAAATTTAGAGAGAATAAACAAAATTTAGATTTTACTTCAGATAAAAAAAAAATTTTACTTCTAGGAGACTCGCATGGTCGTGATACATATGATGCATTAATTTCCAATCAGAATTTATCTACAAAATTTGAAGTTGTATTTAATAAGGTGGATAATTTAGATTTAATTTTAGATACTAAAAATAAAAATTTTCAAAATAAAAATAAATTTTATAAACATCAATTAAATGAAGCAGACATTGTTATTCTTTCTTATTTATGGCCTAAAAAGTTAAACAAAGAAAACTCGGAACTATTAAAAATTTTTTCTAATAATTTGAAAAAAAATAATAAAAAATTATTAGTAATTTCTTCTCCAGAATTTGAAATTAAGGGTCGATTTACCTTATTGGATTTATATATTTTAAAAAACAAAAAATTACCTCAGGGATTAGAAATCTCTGAATTACAAAAAAAATATTATAACTCATACATTTCTAATAGAAAATTAAAAAATATTAACTTAAAGTTAAACAGTCTTTCGAAATTTAATGATTTTATATTTTTAAATTTAAGTAAATTTCTCTGTGATGAGAAGATAAAAACATGTTTTTATTTAACCGATAAACAGGAAAAAATTATGTTTGATGATGACCATTACACTTTAGCAGGTTCTAAATTTTTAGGAAAAAAAATTTCAACTCTCAATTTATTTAAATAAAATGACAAAGAAAACAACATTTAAATTTCCAATTGAGAAATATCTTAATATTATTAAACAAGGATATACAGATTTTGGTTTAGATAAAAAATATCTTCAAAAAGAATTATTAGGCTCTTAATTAAAAAAATTTACTTATTACTCTTGTTCAATTATAAATATTAGCATAAATACTCATGAAATTCATTAATGCCCTCGTGGTGAAATTGGTAGACACAAAGGACTTAAAATATACTATCAATAAATAATTAAAAACTCTGTGTGACCCAGGGTGACCCAAGACCTACATAATTACTAGAGAATAATTAATGCCTAATTATATCTGTTGTTATGGAACCAAAAACAAATGATACAAAAGTTAGTCACCAGTTATACGAGGTGCAATTTACAGATAAAGCAATAATCAACCTTAAATGGAATAAGAAGACCGAGAAGAGACATAGGGTTAAAGTAAACATAAAGAATGGACCTAAAGGTGTTTAATACAATGGACACCAAGAACTAATAAAAAGGTTTTCTAATTAATATTTAAGTTTAGAGGTAAAACTTTCTATCACAAATGTGAAACCAGAAAATATTTTAGTTCATGAAGTTTATTGGTCTTGGGTAAAATAAAATTTATATTTTTAAAGATTTCTTCTTTGTAAAAGTTTTTCTATTACCAAGCTTATCAATATCTTTTAAAGAATAATATGTAGCTTTTTTATTATCTTGTTTTTTTGGTTTAATTTTATGTAAATTTTGCATGGTATGTTTAAACAAAACAAAAGCATATTCCAAAGATTTTTTATAAACATCAATTACTTCCTCATAGTAAGGATAAATCATAAATCTACATTGGTTTAATATTTTTCCATGATCTAAATATTTATCAATCATGTGAATAGTTACCCCCTGAAATTCTTCTTTGTTTTTAAGAGCCCAATTAATACTTCTTGTGCCACGATATTTTGGTAATTCAGAAAGATGAATATTTAATGCTAGTTTAAATTTTTTTAACTGTTTTTGTGTGATTATTTTTTTATAAAAAACTGAAAATAAAATATCGTATTTAAATTTTTTATTTTTTTTTCTATTTAGTAAATCATCTATTTTTCCACTCTCAATTATTTTGATTTTATTCCTTTCACATAATCTTTTTATTTTATTTCCTTTCCATTCATTTAAAATTTCCCCTTCATGAGGAATTACTGGAATATAAGTTACTTGATATGTTTTTTTATTTGAACAGAACCATTTCAGTATATTTAGAGCTAAAGAACCTTTACCACACAAAACCACTTTTTTCATAAGATAAATCAATCTATCACAATTACTTCCAAAAGGGTATGACTATGGGACCTTTATGTTATTAAAGTTATATGCCATTAATTTAATCTAGCTTGTATGTCATTCGTTTGGGACCTCTCCAAGTTAGACACCAGTTAGACACCGATAATTCTTGAACAAGATAAATGCATTGTGTTAAAACAAAACAAAGATATAACAATGACTTTTAGTAATGCCCTCGTGGTGAAATTGGTAGACACAAAGGACTTAAAATCCTTGCCGCTTGCGGAGTGCCAGTTCGAGTCTGGCCGAGGGCACCATTAAATGAGTAAGCTTCAGATAATTTCTGACAAAAATAACAAATCTTCAAAAATTAAGTTTCAATTATTAAAAAAAATAAATTCATCTAGTTTTAAAAAAGAGAATCTTATTATTGTAATTGGTGGTGATGGATTCATGCTCCAAACCCTTAAAAAGAATAAAAATTCGAAAAAACAATTTTATGGAATTAATTCAGGAAACTATGGTTTTTTAATGAA
Organism: Pelagibacteraceae bacterium AG-319-F18; assembly: GCA_003283905.1. Lineage (GTDB taxonomy): Bacteria > Pseudomonadota > Alphaproteobacteria > Pelagibacterales > Pelagibacteraceae > Pelagibacter. The sequence continues at coordinate 61,032 of QBXA01000007.1, forward strand.
CAAATTTTCCTCAAAAAATATCATTAAAAGTTTATCAAAAGCAAATATGGTTTCAATTTCACCTTTAGAAATGATTGTAAAAAATAAAAATAATCAAATTAAAAAATCTATAGCAATCAATGAAGTATCCGTGCTTAGACAAAGTAGACAGGCTGCATCATTATCTATTAATCAAGGTTCAAGACAAATTATTAAAAAATTAGTTTCGGACGGTGTATTAGTTTCAACACCAGCTGGCAGTACTGCTTATAATTTATCCGTGCACGGACCCATTCTAAGTTTACACTCAAAAAAATTATCTATATCTCCAATTAGTGCGTTTAGACCAAGAAGATGGAAGGGTAAAATTGTTAACGATAAATCAAAAATAATTATAACTAATTTAAATCCATCAAAAAGACCAATCAGTGCTGTAGCTGACAATTTAGAAGTAAGAAATGCTAAATCAATTACAGTTAAGATTAATAATAAAATTAAGTTTAACCTTCTGTATGATAAAAATAGAAGTTTACAAAAAAAGATAAAAATAGAACAAATAAGAAAAGAAACTAATTAGATTAAATGAATAAAGATTTAAATTTTTTTAAAAAGAATGGATACCTAGTAAAAGAAAATTTAATTAATAAGATAACAATAAACAAAATAAACAAAGTAGTTAATGAAGTTATAACGAAAGAAAAAAATAAAAAACATATAGAAAATGGAACTCAATCTTACGACAATTATCATTTTGTCTATAATTCAATTTCTAAAAAAAATAGAGAGATTTTAAGACTAAACAATCCTCAAAACAGACACAAGATATTTTATGATTTATCAAGAAATAAAAAAATAATTTCAATTGCTAAAAAATTATTAAGAGGAAGTGTTAGATTTCATTTGGGTAAATTAAATTTTAAACTTCCAAATAAAAAAAAGGGAAGTGAAATTGGATGGCATCAAGATTGGGCCTTTTATCCTCATACAAATGATGATTTGATCACTGTTGGTATATATTTGGATGATTGTTTTGAGAAAAACGGACCTTTAAAAATAATTAAGAACTCTCATAATAAAAAATTGTATAACCATCATAATAATGAAAATTTTTTTGTTGGAAAAATAAACACTAAAAAAAATAAAATTGGATTAAAAAACAGTGTTTCAATAACCGGCACTGCAGGTATGGTTGTTTTTTTTCATTGTAGATCTGTTCATGGCTCTGGTCATAATCAAATGAATAGCTCAAGACCCTTAATTTTATTTGGTTATAGAGCATGTGATGCATGGCCATTAATTAATGATGGAAACCCTCATCCAGAAGTTAATTTGGAAAATTATAATAAAAATATCATTGTTGGAAAAAAATCTATAAAACCTAGATTAACTAAAGTCCCAACTATAATTCCGTTGCCTAAAAAAAAGCATTACATTTCAATTTATGAACTTCAAAAAAATTAGTTGAAAAATTAATTAGACGATATGTGGAGAGTAGGATTTTATTATTAAGAAAAAATGGATATTTCCACAAGTAAATTTGATCATAATTTTATTTTTCATAGTGATCCAAAATTTAAAATTAATAAAATTTTTCCTGTAAGAATTTAAAAAACGAACAGTTCTTTATCTTAACGTAAAAGTCCTAGATAGATTTTATCTACTCTTTGATTTTTGCTAAATTTGTAAAATTCTTTAATTCTACCCTCAATTTTAAAATTATTTTTTATAAGAGCTTTTTTACTAGCAATATTATTGGAATAACACCACGTATAAATTTTTTTCAATTTTAATTTCATGAATGCATAATCTATAACTTTACCAATAACAAAAGTTGCAATACCTTTCTTCCAGAAAGATTTTTCACCAATTAAATAACCAATTTTACAGTTTTCATTTTTTTCATCTATTTTTGTTAAAAAAATATTACCTATGTTTTTTTTTTTATAAAAAATACTAAAAAATACAGTATTGTTTTTTATAAGTGACGTTATATATTTTCTTTGTGACTTTATTGTATGTTTTATAAATCTTTGATCAGAAAATTTAGTCACATCTTTATCATTAAGCCATTTAACCCAATTTTTAGAAATAGATGGATTGATAATTTTTTGCAGCTTAATGTAATTTAAGATTTTTTCATCTTTCATATTATAATTGCTTTTGTATAAATTTTGCAAAATCTATCAATTTTAAATCATGATATTTCTTACTTGCTAAAAGTAAACCTAAAGGTAATTTATTACTTTTCATTATAGGTATTGAAAGCACAGGCATATGGCACATTGTCCATATTAAGTTGTGATCTTCAATGCCATTACTACCAAATTTTGGAGCTGTTGAAAAAGTTGATAAATCAACAAAAAAATCTAGTTCTTTAAATTTGTTTTCTAGATTATCTACTATTTTATATTGATATTCTAATGCATCATCATATTTTTTATTACTAATTTTTTGTCCAGCTAAAATCATATTTCTCAAGGTTTCACTAAATCTATTATTATTGTTTCTGAATTCTTTTCTAAGATGATATGATAATGATTTTGTATATATTATATGGTGATTTAAATGTGCTTCATTAAATATTCTTGGCATTTTGTACTCTATTATTTCTATATTTTTTATTTTAGAAAGTTTATCAATAATTTTTTCATAAATAATTTTTATATCAGATTTTATATTTTTTGATTGAGGTCCAATTATTTTACCAATTTTAAAAGTACCTTTTGAGAAATTAATTTTTTTTGTTAGAAAGTTTTTTTGAATATGAGGATAATTTCTTCCTTTGTGTCTTACATTGTTAAAAATCAATTTTAAATCATCTAAATTATTAGCAAAAAAACCTATAGTATCTAAAGTATCAGCAGTTTTTAATACACCTGTTCTTGCTATGGTGCCAAAAGTTGGTTTAAATCCATAAATCCCACAATAACTTGCTGGCCTGATTATTGATCCAGCAGTTTGTGAACCAATAGCTATAGGAACAATTTTCTTTGCAACTGCTACTGCAGATCCACCTGACGATGTTCCTGGAGATAAATTTTTGTCTATAGGATGTAAGGTAGGTGAATGCTTATGAACTGCAAATTCTGAAGCATATGTTTTTCCAAATACAATCCCACCTTTGTCTCTTATATCAAAAATAATTCTTGCATCATTACCTGGGAAGTAATTTTCATATATATCCGAACCAAATGAATTAGGGTAATCATAAGTATTAAAAATATCTTTTACACCTATAGGGATGCCGTAAAGAGGTAGATTTTTATTTTTTATATTTTTGTATTGCTCTTTAATATTTTTATCACTAATTTTTTTAAAAGCTTTATATTTTTTATTTATTTTTTTACTGTAATCTATATAAAATTTACTTAATTCGTTTTTGTTAATTTCATCAGCTTTGATTTTATCTCTTAATTTTATCGCACTTAAATCTAAATATTTTTCCAGAGAATTTTTTGTAGAAATCATGAAGAATAATAAAGCTATTTTAATTTATTCTTAAATTCATTATCTCTTTTATCTTTAAGTATATCTTGAAATTCTTTTTCGCTATATCCAGAAATTTTTAAATAATAATCGAGTGATTTTGGTCTTTCTGTATCAATTTTAGCAGCTAAATCAAAACCCTCTTTTCTGGAGATAAGTCCAGCCCTAACGTCTTGACTTGCAAAATCAGTACCTCTACCGAACCCTCTTTTAATAAATTTAGCATAATCGTGAACACCTGCCATTTTACACTCAACACTTTTATAATGCTTATACGATCCCTCTACTTTGTCTTCTTTCCATTTGTATTCCTTTATTAAAAATTCTGTTTGTCGTTCATGATCCCAAAAAACAAAATCACTCAAAAAAATTGCTTTTATTTTAGCTTTTTTAAGTTGTTTTTCTGAAGGTGGAAAAAATAGGCATAATTCTTTTTCTGACAATTGTTCATCCACCATTTCTGTTGCAGGAACTTTTATAGTTGTTTTCAAAGCATCCGACATAACGCTTGTTTTATTTTTTTCTCTATCCATGTATGTTGATTGACCAGAGAAATCAGCAGGAGATTCTCCATAAATCATTAAGGGTATGTTAAATTTAACAGCAACATGATAGGGGTATGACCATATACCAGCATGGCAATGCCAGCAGCTATCACCAATCATTTTTAGTGACTTGGTTGCTAATTTATTTATTAGTCCCCTATTGGGAGTATACATCATATGATCAACATTTAGTCTTTCTAAAATATTTTTTAAATTATATTCACCCGTTTTAGTAAACCAATTATGACTGAAGGTAACTGCTAAAGGAGTTAAATTATATTTTTTAACTAATACATGAAGTTGAAAAGCACTATCTTTACCACCACTAATTGGGACAACACAATCATAATTATTCTTTGATTTTTTTTTAGCCTTATCTAAGATTTTAGTAAGTTCTTTTTCTCTCTCACTCCAATCTATTCTCATTTTTTGCTCAGAAGATCTGCACGCATTACAAATACCAAATTCATCAAATGCCTGATAAGCATTTGACTCAGGCATACAACACCTTCTACAGTATTTTAATTTACTATAAAGAGGCTCACCTGGTTTTTTTTTGAAAAATAAAGAATTCAATTTAGGTGAATTTAATTTTTTATGTTTTTTTTTTAATTTATCCATTATCAAAATGAACTATATATAATTATTATTATATTTTAACAACTTTTTACGAAGTATTGTTTGATTAGTAAGATAAATGAAAAAAGAGAAGTATAATGGTGCCTCCACACGGATTCGAAACTCGGACCTATTGATTACAAATCGAGAGTCAAAATTCAAAAAGATAAATAGTATCAACGTTAATTAAAAACTATTTCAATTCTGTACACACCATGAACACAGTGATAAAGTTTTTTTAATTAGAAAAGATTGTGAGTAGATTGGAAAATTTTATAAAACTAAATAAAAATAGACAAATTTGGACTATTTCAAAAGACCAAAGTGTAATGCAAGCACTTATTTTAATGTCAGAAAAGAATATAGGTGCAATCATTATTATTGATAATAATGATTTTCCTATAGGTATTTTTTCAGAAAGAGATTATGCAAGAAAGGTTATTTTAAAAGGCAAGAATAGCAAAGATACATTATTAGATGAAGTTATGACTAAAGAATTAATTACTGTTACTAGAGATTTTAAAATTGATCAATGTATGGTATTAATGATTGAACATAAAATAAGACATCTCCCAATATTAGAAAATAAAAAAGTTGTTGGAATTATTTCAATCGGAGATGTTTTAAAAATTATGATTAAAGAACAAAAAGAACTTATAGATCACTTACAAAAATTTATAACTAGTTAAAATGAAAAAACTTTTAGGGATCTTGGTTCTGGGTTTGTCATGATAGCATACGTAAGAAAAGAGAACTTATGAATGTGTTTATAATTTTATCAATACTTATAATCGTTATTGGAGTTCTCTTATTGGTAGCTACTCCATCTGTGTTATTTACATTGAATTGGAAAGAAAAAACTGGAAAAGAAAAAATTCTAATGTTCATGTTTTATAGTATTTTGGTTTATATAATAAATATCATTTATTGGATTATAAAATAAAAAAACTTTTAGGGATCGTGGTTCTGGGATTATATCTTAAATATTAATTACATGAGAGATGATGAAGAATTATTTGAAAAATTAAAAAAAGAGGTCATCTTATTATGGTTAAATAATAAAACTTTAAGTGATTTTATAAAATTACCAGAAAATCTTATTTATAATAAAGTTCCCAGCAATAAAATAGAGTCTGTAAAAATTTTAGATGATTGGGAAGCAGATAGTAATTCAATTAAATTAATTCATAAATTAATTAAAAAAGTTTCACCTCATGTCAATTGGAGACAAACTTATGAAGAAAAAGATATTGGTAAAACCTTTTTAGATAAATTTGCTTATTTTGAATTATTTGGACCTAATGGTCATTTCTTAACCAATGATATGAGCTTGTATGTAATTTTTTTTGATAAAGAAACTTTTTATACTTGGCATAATCATGAAGCTGAAGAGCTTTATTTTGTTATTTCTGGTAGTGCGAAATTTAAAAGCAAAGGTAATAAATCTGAAATATTAAATAAATTAAAGACTAGATTTCATAAAAGTTTTCAACCACACTCTCTAACAACACTAAAGAATAAATGCTTATGTTTTGTTGTGTGGAGAGATAAACTCGATTCCGAAGTAAAAATTGTTAAAGATATTTAATGATGGTGCCCCCGCACGGATTCGAACCGCGGACCTATTGATTACAAATCAAGACTCATTTCTTAATTAAACATTATCTCTCAACGTTAATTGAAATCTTCTTTCAGTTTGACCGCACTATGTCTGCAATGGTAAAGTTTTGAAGATGAAAAAACTTTTAAGGATCGTGGTTCTGGGTAAATTAAAATTATGGAAAATAAATTAAATTTTTTCTTTAGACATCAAATTTGGCACGTTGGTGGAACAATTGCGTTATTTTATATTGGCTATCAATTTGTTGATCTTAAAAGCAATACAAATACTTTTCTTAGAATAAGTGCTCTAAGTTGGTTTATGATTGCTATGACCATACCTTTAGTTCATCAAGTTTATACTTGGATTTGTTGGAGATCAGAATTATGTTGGAAGTCAGTTAGTAGTTCAATTGGGCTTAAAGGGTATTTAATAGGTTTTTTTACTTTAATTATTTTAAGATTTTCTGCAGTAGTTTTGTGCTTTGTTGATTATGGCTCTTTATATAAACCTGGATTAATATCATGGGCTTTGTCTGTTATAGTTTTTATACCAGGTCTCTATACTATGTATTCAGTTAAAAAATATTTTGGATTTGTTAGAGCTGCTGGTGCTGATCATTTCGATCCAAAATATAGAGATATGCCTTTTGAAAAAAGAGGAATTTTTAAATGGTCTTCTAATGCTATGTATACTTATGCAATTGCTATTCCATTTGGTTTTGCAATTGCAACAGGATCACAATCAATGTTTATAGTTTCATTTTATACTTATATTTCTATTTGGTTGCATTATTTTTGTACAGAAAAAGAAGATTTTAAGATTATATATAGAATTAATTAAACAACTACTTGATCTGACTGCAATCTGACTGCACTATGACTGCACTCCATGTTAAAATTTAGTTAAAATTTAATTTAGCAAAAATAATTAGTGTTGATTTTATTGAGTGATGGTGCCCCCGCACGGATTCGAACCGCGGACCTATTGATTACAAATCAATTGCTCTACCAACTGAGCTACAAGGGCATGAGCAATAACTATTAATTATTTGTTAAATAATCAACTCTTTTTTTTTAAAAAACTTAAGTGATGAAAGACTATTGCTGCACTATTTGATATATTTAAACTTTCTATATTTTTATTCATATCTATTTTAACAAAGAAATCTGTATATTTGCCCGTGTGTTCTCTCATACCAAAACCTTCTGAACCAAAAAGAAGAACGTTCTTTCCTTCCCATTTAATATCTATAAAATCTTTTTCACCTTTTGCATCAAAACCATATACCCAAAAATTTTTTTCTCTTAAATTTTTAAGTGTAGAATTAATATTTGATACTTGAAAAATATTTAAATGTTCCATACATCCACTTGCAGATTTGTACATAAGCTTACTATCACTTGGAAAATGTCTTTCTTTAATAATCAATCCGTCAATATTAAAAGAAGAAGCACTTCTTATTAGTGAACCAATATTTCTTGGATCAGTCACTTCATCTAAACAAACAAAATTACAATCTTTTTTTTCTTTAATGAACTCTTTTAGATCTGGTTGATTAAGATGTTCAATTTCAGCAACATAACCACCGTGCATTAATTGTTCTTTGGATGTATATTTGTCCAATTCTTTCTTTGATTTAAAGTATACTTTGACATCTTTTAAAACATTTTTTTTCGGATTTTTTCTATGTATGTTTTTCTTGGCATCTTCAGTTAAAAACACTCTTAAAACCTTTCTGCTAGGGTTTCTTAGAGCTTCTATAACTGCATGTTGACCAGCGATAAAAAAAGACGATTTATTCA
>QBXA01000008.1 GCA_003283905.1 Pelagibacteraceae bacterium AG-319-F18
AGGTAATGTCTTGTTTTTTTTAGACCAAGCATCAGGTACCAACATAAGTTTAGCAAGCGGCGCGGGTTGTCCAGATTTGTTTAATAATTCAAAAACATTATCAAGTGCTGCTGAGTCGGAAACACCTTTTTGTATAACAGGTTTTAAATTCTCTATATCATCAAAAAGTGGGCTGCTCATTTCTTGTTCGTGAACTTTCATCCAATTTTTATTTCCTTTATAAGTATTTATTTCACCATTATGTGCTATAGCTCTAAATGGTTGAGCAAGACTCCAACTAGGTGCTGTATTAGTTGAAAATCTTTGATGAAATATTGCGTATCTTGAAACAAATCTTTCATCTTTTAAATCTAAGTAAAAATCTGATATTGCCTCAGCTAAGTAAAGTCCTTTATATATTATTGACTTAGAGCTTATGGAACAAACATAAAAATTATTTAAGGATAATTGAAAAGCTTTGTTTTCAATTCTTTTTCTAGTTTCATAAATTTTTCTCTCTAATTTTTTATCAAGTAAATTAAAATCATTAGATCTAAAAAGAACTTGGATAATTTCTGGCATGGTTTGTAAAGCTTTATCACCTAAAACTTTTGGATTAACTGGCACTTGTCTCCAGCCATAAATACTAAAATTATTCTTGGTAAGTTCACTTTCAACAATTGTTTTACAACTCTCTTGGGCAGCATAATCATTTCTGGGTAAAAAAATCATGCCTACACAAATTTCAGAATTATCATAATCGTGACCAGTTACTTCAATTTTTTCTATGAAAAAATCCTTTGGAATTTCTACATGGATCCCAGCTCCATCACCTGTTTTACCATCTGCATCTACCGCTCCTCTATGCCATACAGCCTTAAGAGCCTCTATACCGTACTCAACTATCTTCCTGGACTTTTTTCCCTCAGTAGATGCAATAACACCTACTCCACAAGCATCATGCTCCATTTCTGTTGAATACACATGATTTTTTTCAAGTAATTTTAAATTTTTTTTATAGTTTTTCATTAAGCAACTTTTGAAGTTTTAATTTCATTGTTTTCAAGATGAGTTTTTATTGCTGAAGCTGCGTCTCTTCCATCTTTAATAGCCCAAACAACTAATGAAGCACCCCTCACAATATCACCCGCAGCAAAAACACCTTTTAAATTAGTTTCCATTGTATCGAAATCTGCTTTTATAGTTCCCCATTTAGTAACTTGTAATTCATTAGCATCAAATAATTTTGGTAGATCTTCTGGATCAAAACCAAGTGCTTTAATTACCATGTCAGCTTTAACTTCGTAATCTGACCCTTGCTGAACTTCAGGTCGTCTTCTACCACTTTCATCAGGTTCACCTAATTTAATTTGGTCAACTATTAATCTTTCAACTTTATTTGTACCCTTAAATTCTTTTGGACTTGATAACCAAACAAATTCTACTCCTTCTTCTTCAGCATTAGCTACTTCTCTTGCTGATCCAGGCATATTTTCTTTGTCTCTTCTATACAAACATTTAACTGATATTGCTTTTTGTCTTATCGAAGTTCTTACACAGTCCATGGCTGTATCTCCACCACCAATAACAACTACATCTTTACCCTCCGCATTCAAAATACCATTGTCAAACATCTCTACTTCATCTCCTAATCCTTTTTTATTTGAAGCAGTTAAAAAATCCATTGCTGGAAAAATATTATTAAGATCATTGCCTGGTAATTCAACTTCTCTAGCCATGTAAACACCTGTTGCTATTAATATTGCATCATGTTTTTTTCTTAACTGATCTAAAGTTGTATCTTTGCCAACTTCAAAATTTTGAACGAATTCTATTCCCCCATCTTTTAAAAGTCTTGTTCTTCTCTCAACTACATCCTTTTCTAATTTAAAATTTGGAATGCCATAGATTAATAAACCACCAGCTCTATCATATCTGTCATAAACTGTAATTTTGTAACCATTTTTTCTTAGTTGTTCTGCTGCAGCTAATCCTGCTGGTCCAGCGCCAATTATTCCAACACTTTGGTTTTTTTCATTTAAAACATTAATAGGTTTTACCCAACCTTGTTCCCATGCGTTATCAGTGATATATTTTTCCATTGAACCGATGGTTACAGTTCCATGACCTGATTGTTCAATTACACAATTACCTTCACATAATCTGTCTTGTGGACAAATTCTTCCACACACTTCTGGCATGTTATTGGTGCTTTGAGATAGCTCATAAGCCTCTTTTAGCCTTCCCTCTGCTGTCAATTTAAGCCAATCAGGAATGTTATTACTTAAAGGACAATGTACTTGGCAAAATGGAACTCCACACTGAGAACATCTGCTAGATTGTTCTTTTGCTTTATCACCAATAAATTCATCATATATTTCATTGAAGTCTTTTTTTCTTACTTCTGTCCCTCTTTTAGGTGGAGTTTGTTGACCTATCTTTACAAATTTAAGCATTTTATCAGTCATAAAATAAATAAGTTTAGGCAAAATTATACCTTGTTTTTATTAATTAAAGCTTAAAATAGGTCAGCTATTATGACCTTTAAAAACACTATAAGATAGGAAATTAAAGGATTTCTAATTATTGCATAACTAATATGCTTAAATCGAATTGTTTTAAATGGATTTTTTTTAAGCTAGTTAGATAAAATGTTTAAAAACATTATAGAAGTTTTAATACTTTCGGCTATTCAAGGTATTTCTGAATTCTTACCAATAAGCTCATCAGCACATCTCATATTGATTTCAAGTTTATATGAATTCAAATCTAGTTCTTTATTAATAGATATTAGTCTCCACTTGGGATCTTTATTTGCTATTATTTATTATTTCAGAGAAGATTTATTAAATGTTAAGGATAATAAAAGACTATTGAGTCTTATTATAGTTGGGTCAATTCCATTAATCATTGTTGGATATGTTTTATATTCTACAGGTATTATTTATAATTTACGAAATATAAAAGTTATTGCATGGACAACTTTAATTTTTGGAATTATTTTATATATAGCGGATAAAAATAGTTTTGATAAAAAAATTTCTTCAAATTTAAATCTTAAATCAATTCTTTTTATAAGTTTATTTCAAATTCTTTCATTAGTACCAGGAGTTAGTAGAGCAGGTATAACAATTACAGCTGCAAGGATTTTAAGATTTAATAGATTAGATTCTGGAAAAATATCATTTTTACTTTCAATCCCTGCTTTGGCTGGAGCTAGTTTTTTAGGATTAAAAGATATGTTTACTCAATCAATTAGTTTTAATTATTTGGTAATGATTGCAATATCTGCTTCATTTATTTTTTCTTTTGTAACGGTAAAATTTTTTTTAATTTATATTAATAAATTCTCCATGAATGCCTTCGTAATTTATAGAATTATAATAGCATTAATTTTATTTGCTTTAATTTATTAAGAATATTTTTTTTTAACCAAAGGTAATAGTTGAGATAACAAAACACCACATAGAATAAAAAAGCATCCAAGCAAATTATTAATATCTAAAATTTGATTTAAGATATACCAGGCTGCAATAGTTGCAAACACACCTTCTAAAGAAAAGATTATTGCTGCGGGGGCAGGGGTTATATTTTTTTGAGCATATATTTGTAAAACAAAAGCAAAACCTCCTGATAAAATACCAGCATATAAAATAGAATTTATTTCTTTCATAATATCAATATAAATAAACTCCTCATAAATAGTTCCTATTACAAAAGATAACAAAGCTACGATTAGAGTTTGTAAAGCACCTAGTGTTAAAGGAAGATCATATTTTTTGACAATTATTCCAGTAAAGATTATGTGAGTGCTCCAAAATAAAGCACCAAGAATAACCAAACTGTCTCCAAGTCTTACTGTTGCATCGTAAAAGTTTGTTAATAAATATCCTCCAATTAAACATAAAACTACAGAAGGCCAAACACTCCAATGAATTGATGTTCTTTTAAAAATAAAAATAATGATTGGAACCATTGGAACATAAAAAATTGTAAAAAATGCTGCATTTGCAACATCTGTATAAAGGAGTGCCACTTGTTGCAAAGCTGAACCTAAAAACAAAGATAAACCAATCAAAAATGAGAGAGTAATAAAGGTTTTAACGTCAGATCTAAACTCTGATTTAAATTTTTTTAATTCAAATAACAAAACAAGTGGTGTGATTGCTAAGAACCCTATAAAAAATCTTACCGCATTAAATGTGAATGGACCTATGTTATCCATGCCCGTATCTTGAGCAATAAACGTTGTGCCCCAGATAAAAGTACACAATAAAGCACTTAATAATGATGTGGTTTTTGACATGACTTATGTTAAACAGCTAGTTTATAGGCAAAATTTTTGCCTAAATTTTCTTTTAAATCATTATTAAATCTTGCAGCCTCAGCTCCATCAATAATTCTATGATCATAAGATAAAGATATTGGCAACATTATTCTTGTTTGAAATTCTCCATTAATGAATATTTGTTTTTTATGAGATTTACCTACTCCTAAGATTGCAACTTCTGGATAATTTATAATTGGAGTAAAAAATGATCCTCCTATTCCACCTAAACTTGTAATAGTCATAGAGCCTCCAAATAATTCTTTTTTATCAATTTTAAGATTTCGACATAGTTCACTTACTTCTTTTAATTCTTTGCTAAGAAGTAAAATTTTTTTGTTATTAGCATTTCTAATTTTAGGAACCATTAAACCATTAGGTGTATCAACAGCAATTCCAATGTGGAAATATTTTTTTAATGTCATTTTTCCTGTTTCAATTTCATCAATAGAAGAATTAAAACTCGGAAATTTTTTTAAAGATGCTACTAATGCTTTAATTATAAATGCCAAAGGAGTGATTTTAATATTTTCTCCAGTATATATATCTGTCAGAGAAGTTCTGAAGCTTTCCATTTCCGTTATATCTGCTTCATCATGGTTTGTGACATGCGGTATAGTTGTCCAAGAATTGGTTAAGTAAACTGAAGATAGCTTTTTTACTCTTGGAATATCTTTAATTTCAATTTCTCCAAAATCAGAATGGTCAAATTCATTTTTAATTTTATTTGTCTTATCTTCTTTAATTTCATTAATATTTTTTGCTTTAGATGAAACAAATTTTTTAATATCATCCTCAATAACTCTTCCATCTTTTTCACTTCCCGTAACTTGAACAATATCTACTCCAAGTTCCCTTGCAAATTTTCGAGCTTTTGGGCTAGCGGATAGTACATCTTGAGATTTAGTTTTTGCTTGATTAATTGAAATTTGTTCTAATTCTGTTTTTATTACTTTTATTTTTTTGAACTCTTTTTCAATATCTGGTTTTTCTTCAGCCTTTTCTCTTATTTGTGATTTGCCCTCTAAAATTAATATTAAATCACCCTCTGAAACTTTATCCCCTATTTTTATTTTTAAAGATTTAATTTTACCATAAAAGTTTGATGGAATTTCCACACTGGATTTATCGCTCTCAATTGTGATCAAAGGATCGTTTTTTATAATTGTTTGGCCTTCCAAAACCAGGACTTCTATTACCTCAACATCTTTAAAATCTCCAATATTTGGTACTTTAATTTCAATTTCTGACATTATAATTTAGTTGGCATTGGTTTTTCGCCATCAATATTATATTTCTTTATTGCTTCTTTTGCATATTTCGAAGCTATTAGCTGTTCTTTTGCTAAAACGCTCAAACTATAAGCAACCAAATGCTCTTTATCGACTTCAAAGAACTTTCTTAAATTTTTTCTAGTATCACTTCTGCCAAAACCATCTGTTCCTAAAGAGTAAAAACTTTTGTTAGTATATGGTCTTATTTGATCTGAATTCATTCTCATATAATCTGATGCAGCCATTATTGGACCTTCAGATTTTCCCAAACATTTTTCAACAAATGAAGTTTTTAGTTCTTTATCAGGGTTTAAAAGATTATATCTTTCAACTTCCATTCCATCTTTTCTTAACTCGTTAAAACTTGTTACACTCCAAATTTCACTATCAATTTGATATTCATTTTGAAGAACTTCGGCTGCAGCCATCATTTCACGAAGGATAGTGCCTGATCCTAAAAGTTGGATTTTTGTTTTCTTAAACTTATTATATTCTTTAATTTTATACATTCCTTTAAGAATACCTTCTTCACAGTTTTTGTCTTTTGGCATTTCAGGATGAGAATAGTTTTCATTCATTGTAGTAATATAATAAAAAACATTTTCTTTCTTTTCATGCATTCTTCTCATTCCTTCTCTAAAAATTACAGCTAGCTCGTAATGAAAAGTTGGATCATAAGTTACACAATTTGGTATTGTAGATGCTATTAGATGGCTGTGTCCATCTTGGTGTTGAAGTCCTTCTCCAGCTAGAGTAGTTCTTCCTGCAGTAGCACCAATTAAAAATCCTCTAGCTTGACTATCGCCAGCAGCCCACGCAAGATCTCCAATCCTTTGGAAACCAAACATAGAATAAAAAATATAAATTGGAATCATTTCTATATCATGGTTTGTGTACGCGGTAGCAGCCGCAATCCAAGATGACATTGCACCAGCTTCATTAATTCCTTCTTCTAGCACCTGACCACTTTTATCTTCACGATAAGAACTCAATTGTGCTGCATCTTCAGGCTCATATTTCTGACCTTCATGAGCATAAATTCCAATTTTTTGAAAAAAACCTTCCATTCCAAATGTTCTTGCCTCATCAGGTATAATTGGAACTAAACGTGGTGAAATATTTTTATCTCTAAGTAAATTTGTTAACATTCTTACTAAAGCCATTGTAGTAGACATTTCTTTTTCACCAGTTGAGACTTTCATAAAATCAAAGATATCTTTTGATGGTGCCTTAACAGGTTTTGCATAAGTAGTTCTTTCGGGTAAAAAACCTCCTAAGTTAAGCCTTCTTTCTTTCAAATACTTAATCTCAGGTGATTTGTTGTCAGGTTTAAAATATTCGATATTTCTAACTTGATCATCTGTCAAAGGTACATCGAACCTATCTCTGTAATACATCAAATCATCAACATCTAATTTTTTTGTTTGGTGAGTTGTGTTTACACTTTCACCAGTTTTACCCATTCCATAGCCTTTTATTGTTTTGGCTATTATAACTGTTGGGCTTCCTTGATTTTTTGTAGCTTTATCATAAGCCGCATATACCTTGTGTGGATCATGCCCACCTCTGTTTAACCTCCATATATCTTTATCTGATAGGCTTGATACTAATTCTTGTGTTTCAGGATATTTACCAAAAAACTTTTCTCGTACATAAGCTCCATCTCTAGCTTTCATTGCTTGGTATTCACCATCAACTGTTTCGTTCATTATTTTAACTAAATGACCTGTTTTATCATTTGCTATCAATGAGTCCCAATATGAACCCCAAATTACTTTAATTACATTCCAACCAGCTCCGCGGAAACTACCCTCTAATTCTTGAATAATTTTTCCATTTCCTCTTACAGGTCCATCAAGTCTTTGAAGATTACAATTTACTACAAATATTAAATTATCTAACTTTTCTCTTGCTGCTAGCCCAATAGCACCCATAGACTCAGGTTCATCCATTTCTCCATCACCTAAAAATGCCCAAACTTTTCGACCCTCATCTTTAATTAGACTTCTGTTAATTAAATATTTCATGTATCTTGCCTGATAAATTGCAAGCATTGGACCTAAGCCCATTGAAACAGTTGGAAATTGCCAAAACTTAGGCATCAACCATGGATGTGGATACGAAGAAAGTCCACCTGAATTTACCTCTTGTCTAAAACTATCTAATTGTTTTTCATTTAATCTACCCTCTAAGAATGCTCTAGCATACATCCCTGGAGCACTGTGGCCTTGAAAATAAACTAAATCTCCACCAAATTTATTGTTTTTTGCTCTCCAAAAATGATTCATACCGACATCGTATAAAGTTGCAGCAGATGCAAATGTACCTATATGTCCACCTAGCTCTGGAAATTTCTTATTTGCTCTAACTACCATTGCAGCTGCATTCCATCTAATTAAAGATCTAATTCTTCTCTCAATATTCTGATCTCCATTTGATTTAACTTCTGCTTCGGGAGGGATCGTATTTATATAAGGAGTGTTTTGAGTATAAGGGATATTTGCACCCTCACGATAAGCTTTGTTAATTAATTCTTTAATCAAAAAATGGGCTCTTTGATTTCCATCTTTTAAAATAACTGCTGACAAAGACTCCAGCCAATCTTGAGTTTCTAAAGGATCTGAATCTTTACCGTTGGTGACCTGAATAGTTGATTGTTCTTTCTTTTGAGAAGGTTGCTGAGTAACTTTAACCTCATCTTTTTTCTCTGCCAAAGCTGCTTCGGCTTGTTTAATGATGCTTTCAGTATCTTTTGGAATAGGCTTGTCATCAACACTTTTACTTGATGAAGATATGTTTAGAATTAAATCATCTTTTGAAACCTTGTCTCCAACTTTAATTGCTACACTTTCTATTTTTCCAGAAATTGTAGAGGGAATTTCAACGCTAGACTTATCACTTTCAATTGTAACTACTGGATCATTTGCTTTTATCTGATCACCTTGTTTTACAAGAATCTCAATAACTTCAACTTCCTCAAAATCTCCAATATCTGGGACAAGTAATTTTTCACTCATTATTTTAAAACGGTTTATATACCTAAAAAAAAGTATATTTAATGTTAATTTAGCACATTAATAAGGTTTTTTATGTAAACCTGTATTTTATTTGAACAAAAATTGTTAATAAAATTAAAAAATACAGTAACTTTAGTGTGTTTTAGAAATTAAATTAATAGGGACCGCTGGCCAAATTGGATAAGGCGCTCGGCTACGAACCGGGAGATTCCAGATTCGAGTTCTGGGCGGTCCACCAAAAAGGAAAATGAAATGTTAGATTGGCTTATAAAAGCATCATTACAAAAATCAGTTATATATTTTTTTATAATTGTTTTAATAATTTTATTAATCTTAACTTTTGTATTATAAAAAATTATGAGCAAAGAGTTTGAACAAATAAGCATTAAGCCTGGATTCATGAAACACAATGGGGGTGTTTTATTTAGAACGGTATCTGAAACTGAGTATGAATTTAAATCAACAATTAATGAAAATCATTTAAATACTGCCAACATAACTCATGGCGGTTATTTGTCAGCGTTAATCGATGCTGGAGCAGGGACTGCTGCTCATAGAGCTAGTGGTAATTCACCATGTGTTACAATTTCATTAGATTTAAAGTTTATTGGTGCATCTAAAGTGGGTGATGAAATAACTGGATATACAAAAATACTAAAAAAAACAAATACACTTATATTTTTATTTTGTGAATTGAGATGTAATGACAAAATTATTACTTCTGCTTCTGGTGTTTGGAAAATTTTAAAAGTTAAATCCTCAAATTTAGGTCCTGATGGTTAATTATTTTTTTCTTTTATAATTAAAGTAGCCAAAAATTAATAAAAATAAAATTGCTATTGGATAAACAACTATCTTGCTAGGTCTATTTGAATTTTCTATCTTAAGTTCACTTATATAATCACCCATTTCAAAGCCACTTTTTTTAGCTTGTCCATTCCATTTTAGATTATCAACAATAATTTTATTATTTTCATTAACTAAACTAATTCCATAATCTTCTAAATTATACTCTTTTTCAAAAGTATTTTTATCAATTACAAATAACTTATATCTTTCACCATAAGAGCTCGGTCTAGTGATTTTAAAACGTACTTCTTTTTTTGGATCTAAAACAACAGCATTAATTTTATTAATATCTTGGTAATTATATTTTGGATAAAATTTATTAAGAACAAACTCTGGTGAGAGCAATGAAATAGATATAATCAAAAAAATAATTACCTCATACCATTTTAATTTATTAATAAACCAGCCTTGAGTTGCTGATGTAAATACCAATATTCCTGCTAAAGAAGTTATTATTACAACTAATGCATGCCAAATATTTTCTATTCCAATCAAAAGTAGCTCGTGGTTAAATAAAAAAACAATTGGAAGAATACCTGTTCTTAAACTATACCAAAAAGCTTGTATTCCTGTTTTAAGTGGATCACCTCCAGAAATAGCGGCAGCCGCATAAGAAGCTAACCCAACTGGTGGAGTAACATCTGCCATTAATCCAAAATAAAAAACAAATAAATGAACTGCTATTAGCGGAAAAATAAATCCAGACGCATTTCCGACATCTACCAAAACAGTTGCCATTAATGATGCAACAACTACATAATTTGCAGTTGTTGGTAATCCCATTCCTAACAATAAACATAATATTATTGTTAAAAATAATAATATTGTGACATTATCTTTAGCAATAGACTCTATAACTATGATTAAATTTGTGCTTAAACCCGTTGATCCAACAGCTCCAACTATTATTCCAGCTGTTGCTATGGCTATTCCAACACCAACCATATTTAAGGCACCTTTTTCAAAACCAACAATAGTTTGATTAAACCATATTTTGAGAGCGTCTTTAGAAAAAGAATTTTTGATAAGTAAATAAACTAAATTAACTAAAATCAAAGAGACCGTAGCATAAAAAATAGAATAAGACGCGGTGAACCTTAAATAAACTAACATATAAATTAAGACAAAGATTGGAATTAAGAAGTGAAGTCCTGATAAAAATGTTTTTTTCAAATTTGGTACATCTGCATCATCCATCCCTTTTAAGTTTAATTTTAAAGCCTCAAGATGAGATATATAAAATAGTGCAATATAAGAAATTATTGCTGGTAAAAAGGCATGTTTTACAACTTCAAAATAAGTAACACCAATAAAACTTGCCATAACAAATGCTGCAGCACCCATAACTGGTGGCATAATCTGACCATTAACAGAAGATGAAACCTCTATGGCACCTGCTTTTTCTTTTGAAAATCCAGTTTTTTTCATAATTGGAATTGTAAAGGTTCCAGTAGTAACAGTGTTTGCAATTGAAGATCCTGATATTAAACCTGTCATTCCAGAACCCAGGATTGCGGCTTTCGCGGGTCCCCCCCTCATTTTGCCAACCATTGCAAATGCCAAATCTAAGAAATATTTTCCACCACCCGCTGTTTCTAAAAGAGCACCAAATAATACAAATAAAAAAATAAAATCTACTGAGACTCCTATTGGAATTCCAAATATAGCCTCTTGATCTAACCATTGAAAACCCACTAATCTATTAAGTGAAAGTCCGCCATGAGAAATTATTTCAGGTGCATATCTTCCAAAATATGAAAATAACAAAAAACAAACTGCAATTATTACTAATGGTAAGCCTATAGCTCTTCTTGTTGCTTCAAGTAAAATTATAATACCAAAGCTGCCAATGATTAACTCTATAGGTAATTTAAAACTATCTCCTATTACTATACTTAATAAAACACCTCCACGATCAACTAACTGATCATAAAATATATATATATATAAACAAGAAAAAGCTCCGATAAAACTTATTAAAATATCAAATACAGAAATTTTTTTTCCTTTAGAAATTGGGTAAATTAAAAATGCTAAAGTTAATGCAAAACCAAGGTGAATTGCTCTTGCTGGCAATCCTTTAAACATTCCAAAATTAAAAATGAAAGGAAATGGAGATGCATACCAAAGCTGAAATAACGACCAAATAATTGCAATTGCTGCAACAATCTTTAAATGTAAACCTGTAAGATTTTTTGTTGGAGACAAATCATCATTAATTTTATCTTTTACTTTTTCGCTAATGCTTTGACTCATAACAAAGATGATACCTTATTATAAAAAAAAGGCCCGATTAAAAATCAGGCCTTTTAATTTAATTAAGAGTTTGGATTACATTAATCCAGCTTCTTTATAATATCTTTTAGCACCCTCGTGTAAAGGAGCTGATAAACCATCAGCAATCATGTCTTCTTTTTTAAGTGAAGAAAAAGCAGGATGTTGTTTTTTGAAATCATCAAAATTTTCAAATACTGCTTTAACTACTAAATAAACAAGATCTGACTCAACCATATTGCTAGTAACTACTGTAGCTTTCACACCAAAAGTTGTAGCATCTTTTTTCTGACCTGTATAAGTGCCTGCTGGAATTACAGCTTTTGCATAGTAATCAGCACCATCAATTAAACCCTGAACTTCAGATCCTGTTAAATTGATAGGTGAAGCTTTTGCTGCACAAGTTGCCGCTTGTTCCATAGCTCCGTTAGGAAATCCTACAGAATAACCAAAAGCATCTATTTTACCGTCACACAAAGCCTTCACTTGTTCAGATGAAGTTAATTCAGTTGTTGATTTAAAGAAACTATTATCAACACCTTTTGCTTTCATTAGCTCTTCCATAGTTCCTCTTTGTCCAGAACCAGGATTACCAATGTTAACAACTTTTCCTTTTAGGCCAGCAAAATCTTTAATTTTTGCTTTTTTTCTTGCCCAAATTTGAAAGGGTTCATTATGAACAGAAAATACAGCTCTTAAACCTTTATACTGTTTTCCTTCCCATTTACTTGATCCATTTACAGCATGAAACTGCCAATCTGATTGTGCAACACCAAATTGAAACTCACCAGCAGCGATTTGACCAATATTATAGTTTGATCCGCCTGTTGAAGGTGCTGTGCATCTGTAAGCTTTGTCTATACCTTTTTTTCTTCCATGTTCTTTGGCGATTGCAGATTTGTGTAGCATTTTACAAATCGCATTACCCGTTTGGAAATAAACTCCAGTTGGCCCTCCAGTTCCTATCGTGAAAAACTCTGCTGATTTTGCAACACCAGTTAATGACAAAGATGCAGCTAATATCAGTAAAGCACCTGATAGAGATGTAATTATTTTTTTCATTTTTTCCCCCTATATCGTTATTTTTATAAAACAATTTTAACAACAATTAGTTAGGTATGTATAGTGAGATTTTATATTGATTCTGACCATTTTTTTAGCTTATCAACACCATCAATAATTTTAGGTGCAAAGTTCATAATATAATCATTATCAATTTCTTGATTATCTTCAATTTTGTTCATAAATTCTTTGCCATCAAAATCAGTGAAGCTTAATCTTGCTAACATTTTGGTTTGATCAAATCCAAAATCAGTTCCCGGTAACAAAGCGACTCCTGTATCATTCAATATACAATCACACATTTCTGATGATGAATTAAATTTTTTGTTTAAAAACTCTGGCATTAAATAAAATCCTCCTTGAGGTTTATTAATTAAAACTTTATTTGATTTTAAATTTTCATAAACATAATTACCAACTGCACTTAAGATATTTCGAGATTTATTTATATAATTTGAATGGTCATTTTCATAAGCTTTTATTGCAGCATATTGAATAGGTGCACTAACAGCAGAAAAAGTTTCACTTGCTAGCACATTAATCATATTCTTAATTTCAATTAACGAGGCTGGTATCAAAAAATAACCCAACCTCCATCCTCCAGCTCCGCACCATTTGCTTAATCCAGTACTAATAATTGTTTTTTCAGGACAAAAATTAGAAATAGATTGATAATTATCTTCAAAACTTAATTCCGAATATATTTCATCAGACAAAATAATTAGATTATATTTTTCAGCAATACTTGCTATTTCATCTAAATTTTCACAAATTTGACCAGATGGATTGTTTGGTGAATTTAAGAATAATAAATAATTTTTATTTTTATCTTTCAGGATAATTTCTTCAATTTCTAAAGCTGTTGGAAACCAATTATTCTCTCTTTTGGTTTGTAATATTTGTATTTTATTTCTTCCTAATATTGCTTGAGGAGCATATGAAACCCAACTTGGAGCTGGTAATATAATTTCTCCATCAAATATAACATGCAATAAAAACATTAATTCTTTTGAACCAGGTCCAATAATTACATTTTCAGATTTATATTCATGATTTTTTCTTTTAGATGTATATTTTGCAACTGCATTTCTTAATTCATAAAGACCTTGCATTGGCAAGTATTTATTTTGGTGTGCGTTATCTTTAAGCTCTTTCACAACATCTTCAGGAACTTTGAATGGAGATTGCCCAAAACCAAATTTATATATTTTTTTACCTTGCTCCTCTAATCTTCGAGAAGTTTCATTAATCAACAAAGTTGAGGAAGGTTTTAAATCTTTAACTAAATTTTTTAGCATTATTGTTTTGTAAATTATTATTATAGAATTAATCTTAATTATGCTAATCTGAGAAAAGTTAATAGCAAAATGAGAACTTTTTACCCTTCGATTCGGTCATGTTTTAGTCTATTTTTGTTCTTTAACACCAACAATATCTGGTAGATAAAAAAAAAAGTACACCAAAGGTAGAAATGACTAAACAAAAAATTACTGCTGTTCTTGGACCTACAAATACAGGGAAAACCCACCTTGCTATTGAGACAATGCTTTCATTTGAGTCAGGCATGATAGGCTTTCCTCTAAGATTATTGGCCAGAGAAGTTTACGACAAGGTAATAAAAAAAATTGCTGTAGATAAAGTCGCCTTAATAACAGGTGAAGAAAAAATTATTCCAACCAATGCTAAATACTTCTTATGCACAGTAGAGTCTATGCCAATTGATAAACATTTAGATTTTGTTGGTGTTGATGAAATTCAAATGTGTGCAGATCATGAAAGAGGTCACATTTTTACAGATAGACTTTTAAATATGAGAGGTGAAAAACTTACCATGCTTATGGGTTCTAATACTATAAAAAATATAATTTCAAAATTAGATGGTGATATTGAATTTATAAATAGAGAAAGATTGTCAAAATTAACATATACAGGCCATAAAAAAATTTCGAGAATAAACAGAAAAACGGCAATAATAGCTTTTTCAGCAGAAGAAGTTTATGCAATAGCTGAATTAATTAGAAGACAAAAAGGTGGGGCAGCGATTGTGATGGGTTCATTGAGTCCAAAAACAAGAAACGCTCAAGTAGAACTTTATCAGTCAGGTGATGTGGATTTTTTAGTAGCAACTGATGCTATAGGAATGGGTATTAATATGGACCTAGACTATGTTTATTTCTCTAATCTTAAAAAATTTGATGGAAAAAAATTAAGAAAATTAAATTTATCTGAAATAGGTCAAATTGCTGGTAGAGCTGGAAGATATTTAAATGATGGAGGTTTTGGTATTACAGGTGATTGTAAAGAAATTACAGCTGATGATGTTAAACTAATAGAGGCCCATAAATTTGAAGAAATTAGAACTTTATTTTGGAGAAACTCGAATTTGAATTTTAACAATCCTACTAGTTTGATAAAATCTTTAGAAGAAAAACCACAGATAGGGTGGTTACGTAAAATTCATGAATGCGAAGATGAAAAAGCTCTTAAATATTTTTTAAAAGATAAAAGTCTTATAAATCTAGATTTTGATAAAAAGCTACTCAGTCTTTTATGGGAGTGTTGTCAAATACCTGATTTTGTAAAAAAGACCTATGGCAATCACTATGAGGTGATTGGAAATGTTTTTAATTATCTAAGTACTGGAAAACAACAAATTACAGATGAATTTATGAGATTACAGCTCATAAAACTCGATAAATTAGAGGGAAATGTAGATTCTTTATCAAATAGAATTGCAAATGTGAGAACTTGGTCTTATGTTTCAAATAAAAATAATTGGACAGAAAATCAAGACTATTGGGTTGAAAAAACAAAACATCTAGAAGATAGACTTTCAGACAGACTTCATGAAGAACTTACTAAAACTTTTATTGATAAGAGAGCAAGTGTTCTCGCTAGAGGATTAAAACAAGATATGGAATTCAAAACACAAATACTAAAAAATAATGATGTAATAATAGATGACCAATTTATTGGAAAAATAAATGGTCTTAAATTAGTACTAGATTTAAAAAAAGGAGCCTTAGAAACAGATATAAAGTCTTTGAAAAAAGCTGCAAGACAAACAATTGGGCCAGAGTTAGAAAAAAGAATTCAAATTATTATTGATACAGGCTTGATTGAATTAAATGACGATTTTAAAATTTATTGGAATGATTTTCCCATTGCTAAATTATCATCTGGTCATGATTATTTGAATCCAAATTTTGAACTCATAATTGATGATGTCATTGAACCTATTCAAAAACAAAAACTTAATGATTATATAAATAAATGGATACAAGATAAAATTAATTTAGTTCTAAAAAGCTTAGTTGACCTAAAAAATCTTAAAGATAAAAATTCATCAATCAAAGCTTTGGCATATCAACTCTATGAAAATAATGGTGTATTAAAAAGAGAACAAGTCTCTGAATATCTTAAATCACTTGGTCAAAATGAAAGAAAAATTTTAAGAGATCTAGGTGTAAAATTTGGAAGGTACCATATATTTTTATACCAATTAATTAAACCAGAAGCGGTATCATTAAGAACATTATTATGGAAAAATTTCCATCAAAAATATTATGACATTAAGCCACCTACATTTGGTTTAAATTTTTTAGATGACAAAGATCTTAGAAATAAAAACTTTATGCTTTTATGTGGATTTGAAAAATTCGATACACTGTTTGTAAGAATAGACATCCTTGAAAGATTATTCATGCTAATCATAAATTCATCAAATTCAAAAGAAAATAAAGAGATTAAAATTATACCTGAAATGTTAAATTTATTAGGTTGTAGCAAAGATAATTTCAAAAAACTTTTACAAAAAATGAATTATAAAATATTTGATAAAAATGATGAAACTTTTTTTAAATATAATCCAATTAAAAAATTTAAAAGAAATTCAAAAAAAAAGGTTTCTAGTGAAAATCCGTTTAAAATTTTAAAAAATTTGAATCTTGGTTAATTCTTATGTTTTTTAAAAAAGATTTACCTAATAAGAAAAAAAATTTTTTAGTTAAAACATGTGCATTATTAATTCATGCTGCTAAAATTGACGAAGACTATACTAAAAATGAAGAGGAAATTATTAAAAGAACTCTTTTGAAATTAGGAGCAAATGAGAAAGATATATATCAGACTATTCAAGATGCAAAAACTATTGAAGAAAATTATAATCAAATTTTAGATTTTACAAAAGAGGTAAAAAACTTGTCTGAGTCTGATAAGATAAATATTATTGAAGCCCTATGGTCAATTATCTATTCGAATAATGATGCTGATATGTATGAGACAAATTTGATGAGACGTCTAGCTGGCTTACTATATATTGATAGCTCAACTATGGGAAACATTAAAGATAAGATTAAGAAAAAATTATAATGACTTATATAGTTAATGATAAATGTATTAAGTGTAAATTAACTGACTGTGTTGATGTTTGTCCTGTCGATTGTTTTTATGAAGGTAAAAATATGCTTGTAATTAAACCGGATGAGTGTATAGATTGTGGCGTTTGTGAGCCAGAATGTCCAGTGGATGCCATTACAGCAGATACTGAACCTGGTAGTGAGCAGTGGTTAGAAATCAATAGAAAATTTTCAGAAATCTGGCCAAATATAAGTGAAAAAAAAGATCCCCCTACGGATCACGAAAAATTTAAAAATGAGCAAAATAAGTACGAAAAATATTTTAAAGAAAATCTTTAAAACTAAATCTGAAACAAAAGTGAAAAAAAAAGTTACAGTTAAAAAAGTAAAAAAAACAAAAAAAGTAGCAAAAGGAAAAGTAAAAAAAACTAAAAAAGTAGCAAAAGAAAAAGTAAAAAAAACAAAAAAAGTTGTTATTAAAAAAACCAAAAAAATTTCTCCTAAACCAATTAAAACAAAAAAATCAGTAAAAATTGCTGAAGCAAAAGAAGAGTCAAAAGTTGAAAACCTAAGAATTCCCAAAAGTAACGAAGTAAAACCTGAAATTAAAAAAGTTAAAAAACAAGAAACTGAAAAAAGAGAATATAAGATTAAAGATTATGTTGTTTATCCAAAACATGGTGTTGGTCAAATCACTGAATTTAAAAAAATAAATATAGGTGGTATTAATGTTGAAACTTACGTTATAAAGTTTGAAAAGGACAAAGCTAATGGAATGGTTCCAGTAAATAAACAATCTCACTTAAGACCTTTATCATCAATTAATCAAATTAATAAATGTGTCTCTATTTTAAAAAGTAAACCAAAAATTAAAAGATCTATGTGGAGTAGAAGAGCACAAGAATATGAAGCTAAAATTTCTTCTGGTAAAATTTATGAATTAGCAGAGGTAGTAAGAGATTTAAATAAAGGTGATGATCTTATGGTTGATCAATCTTATAGTGAGAGACAATTATTTGAAAAAGCATATGAGAGAATTTTATCAGAGTTTCAAATTGTGTTGAATGTATCATTAGAAGATACACAAAAGAAACTTGATAAAGCGTTAAAAAGAAACCTGAGTAGCCAACCTCAAACAATAGCTTCTACTCCAAAATCATCTACAACAGAATTACCTATTGAAGAACCTATTACTGATCCAGAAGAAAATTTAGACGAATAAAAAAAACGCCTCTCATACAAATTGTAATGAGAAGCGTTTTTAGTAAAGATTAGTAAATTACTATCTTTTTCTTCTTCTAGCTTTTTTAGCCTTTTTAGCTTTTTTCTTAGTTTTCTTTGCTGCTTTTCTCTTAGTTTTTTTAGCAGCTTTTTTTCTTTTCTTAGGCATCTTTAGCTCCCTGTTTAAGTTAAACGAATCAAGTTGATTCGCTATTACTATATTTTTATTTTTTTATCCAAGCTATGTCAATTCTTTAATTAAAATGAAAATTTTAAAAAAAAATTTATTTTTATTTTTTTTAAAAATTTTATTTATTTAATTTAGTTAATGTTTATGCGGATAATAAACAGTATACAAAATACAATTTAATAAAGTTTTTCTAATTGATTTTTATATTTTTCTGTAACTTTTTTTCTTTTTACTTTCATTGTTGGTGTCATTAAACCATTTTCTATAGAAAAATTTTCATCTATTAATTGAATTTTTTTTATTTTTTCTAATAAAATTAATTTTTTATTTATTTTTTCAATTACATTATTAATTTTTTCTTTTTCTTTTAGAAAATCTTTACTAGGCACTATTAATGCGACTAAATAATTTTTTTTATCACCATAAACCATACATTGATCAATTTCTGGCTCATTTGTGATCATATTTTCAATTTTAGCTGGTGAAATATTATCTCCTCCAGCACTTACAATAATATCTTTTTTTCTGTCAGTAATTTTTAAATAACCATCCACTGAATCTATTTCTCCTATGTCACCTGTATGAAGCCATCCATTAATAATTACTTTGTCAGTCTCTTCTTTCTTGTTCCAATATCCCAACATTACATTTTCACCTTTGACCAAAATTTCTCCATCATCATCAATTTTAACTTGGTTTCCCTTAAAAGGTGGGCCAACAGTTTCTACTTTTATCTTATGTATGGGGTTACAACTTACTACTGGTGACGTTTCTGTTAAACCATAACCTTGGAGAGTAGGCAGTCCTACAGAATTCAAAAATTCTCCAATTTCTTTATCTAGCGCACCCCCACCAGAAATAAAAGCTTTTAAATTTCCACCGAACTGTTTTTTTATTTTTTTTCTAACTAATACCTCAACTATCAAATTCATTAAATTTTCAGAAAAAGTCATTTTTTGATTTAATAATTTTTTTTTACCTAATTGAAGAGTTGCATTAATTAATTTAGCCTTAAGACCTGTTTGTTTTTTTAGATTAATATTGATTTTATTATAAAGATTTTGATAAAATCTTGGTACAGCTGTCATAATTGTTGGTTTTGCTTCAGATATATTTTCTAAAAGTTTTTCTATTTTTTCTGCATAAAATACTTTTGCTCCCACGGCTATCTGAGCAAATTGCACACAGTGTTCATAGGAATGAGAAAGAGGAAGCCAGGTTAAAAATACTGGTCTGGAATTAAATAATGGTTTCATAATTTCACAAGCTCCTACAAGATTATTTAAAATTCCACCATGACTTAAGATTACTCCCTTCGGATTTCCTCCAGTTCCAGATGTGTAAATTATACAAGCTGCAGAAGTTCTTTTTAATTTTTCATTTTGGATTTTGTCTTCTTTTAATAAGTTATTTTTTAATATGATATTAAAGTCTAAATACTTATCTTTATCTATTATATCTAAATTATGAATTACTTTATTAACTTCATCTAATGTTATAATTTTTTTAATAAATTCTTTTTCATTAATTGTATTTTTTAATTTTTTTAACATTTCATTGTTCGAAACTATAACTAGGCTAGGTTCACAATCTTCAATTAAATACTTATAATCATCTTCAGTATATGTAGTGTACGCAGGAACAGTAATTCCACCTGACAACATGATTGCCATATCAGAAATAAACCATTCAGGTCTATTTTCTGAGACCAATAAACATCTATCGCCTTCTTTTATGTTTTCTTTAATTATTTTTGATAATTTTAAAATATTTTTTTGTGTTTCTTCCCAAGTATATGTTTTTTTATTTTTTGGATTTAACCATTGTAAAAAAATGCTTTTTTTACTTTGTTTATCTGCTTGATAAGAAAATAATTCAATTAAGTTGTTTAAATTATCTAAATTCATAAATTTTTGGTGGGCGAAGAGAGAATCGAACTCTCACTTCTTACGAAACACGATTTTGAGTCGTGCGCGTCTACCAGTTCCGCCATTCGCCCATAATATTCAATTAATTATATTTAAATAGTATAAGAACTAAATTTATATTAAAACCAAAAAATGTTTCAAACACTTTACAAAAAATGCTTAAATCTAGCTGCACATAAAAGTTCAAATTTTTATTTAGGTCTTGTATCTTTTGTTGAAAGTTCATTTTTTCCTATACCACCAGATGTAATGATTATTCCAATGGTAATTGCTAAAAAAAAAGAGTTTATAAAAATATTTTTAATAGCATCTATCTTTTCAGTTTTAGGAGGTATTTTAGGATATCTAATTGGCTATCTATTTTTTGATTTAGCAATATATGTTATCGAGTTTTATAATTATGAAGATAAAGTTAGAGAATTGAAATTAAACATGTCTGAGGGAAACGGCTTTCTTGCTTGGTTAAGTATACTTTTTTTAGCAGGCTTTACACCTTTGCCATATAAAGCTTTTACAATAGCAAGTGGCTTAATTGCTTTCAATCTGCCAGTTTTTATAATTGTCAGTTTGATTTCAAGAAGCCTTAGATTTTTTATTGTTGCATTACTATCTTATAAATTTGGAGAATTATTCACTGAATATATGAACAATCATGGATCAAAATGGTTTACTGTTATTGGAATTTTAATAGTTATAATATTTTTATTTATATATTTGGTTTTAAAATTTAATGGTTGAAAATAATAAAAATTTATTAATAAAGCTTATTTTTTTAGTCAGTATTTTTGCTTTAATATCAGCATTCTTTATTGAATATATTTTAGGTCATCAACCTTGTAATTTTTGTATATTGGAAAGATTTCCATATCTGTTGGCTATAATAATAATTTTATTTAATTATAAATTTAGTCAATTTGAAAAATTTTCTATACTTTTACTGACAATTATATTTTTGGTTGGGACTATTCTATCACTATATCACTTAGGTATAGAGCAAGGTTTTATTCAAGAATCGTTAGTTTGTGATCTAAAAAATGGGTCCAATTTATTGTCAAAAGATGAAGTTTTAAAACAATTACAAGAAAAAAATGTTAGCTGCAAAGATGTAACATTTAAAATTTTTGGATTATCGCTTACAAGCTATAATATTTTGATATCTTTACTAATTACTGTTGGTACTGGAAAAATTTATTTTAATTATGATAAAAATTAATAAAAAAAAAGTAGAAGAATTTATTAGAGTCGACCATGCTGGAGAACGCGGAGCTGTAAAAATTTATGAAGGACAACTATTAGCCTTAAATACTTTTGTAAAAAATGAAAATCTTAAAAAAACTATTGAAGAAATGAAAGAGCATGAAAAAGAACATTGTAAGTTTTTTGAAAATGAAATTAAAAAAAGAAATATCCAACCAACAAAATTTTTACCTTTATGGGATTTGCTAGGTGTTGGTTTAGGCTTTGGCTCAACATTATTAGGAAAAAAAGCTGCCATGCTTTGTACTGCTTCAGTTGAAGAGGTCATAGACAAACACTATTTAAATCAGATTAGTCAACTGGATATTAGCGAAAAAGATCTAAAAAAAAAGATTATAAAATTTAGAAAAGATGAAATAGATCACAAAAATCTAGCTTACGATGAAGGTGCTACAAAAAAAGGTCCATACCTATTATTAGACAAAATTATTAAGACAGGTTCAAAAATTGCAATAAATATTTCTGAAAAAATCTAGGCTTCTAACTCAACATCCCAATATAAATAATCCATCCAGCTTTTATGTAAATAATTAGGAGGAAAATTTTTACCATTTTTATGCAAATCCTCAGTTGATGGACGATAAGGATATTGATTAAGCTTCATATCTGAGTTTTTTAATAATTTACCACCTTTTTTTACATTACATGCAGAACATGCAGTTACAACATTGTCCCAATTAGTCTCACCACCTTTTGATCTTGGCAACAAATGATCAAAAGTAAGCTCCTCACTACTTCCACAATATTGACAAGAAAACTTATCTCTCAAAAACACATTAAACCTTGTAAAACTAGGTCTTGTTTGTGGAACGATATAATCTTTAAGCGCAATAACACTTGGTAATTGCATATTAAATGATGGACTTCTTATAATTCTGTCATAATTACTTACAATTATCACTCTATCTAAAAAAACAGATTTTACAGTATCCTGCCAAGACCATAAAGATAAAGGATAGTAGCTTAGCGGTCTATAATCAGCATTAAGAACTAGAGCTGGACACTTTTCTAATGAAGTATTTTGTTCAATAAAATTATTCATTAAGTATTTTTAACTTACTTAAACAATTTTATCAATAATAAGAGATGTTAATTTTTTTTATAATATAATTAAGAGCTGTACTTGAAGCCTCTATAGGAATATGATGGTCACAATTTTTTACTAAAAGTGTTTCAACTTCAACATTGTTTCTAATTAAAAAATCTTTTGCCTCCAAAAGATATAACGAAGGTACAACTTGATCAGCGTCACCATGAATCAATAAAGTATCAGTAGAATTTTTAATTCTTAATTTTAAATTATTTTGATCAATTATTTTTCCAGAAAATCCTACAATACACAAAAATTTTTCTTCAGATGTTAGTCCAACATTCAATGACATCATACAACCTTGACTAAAACCTGATAAACATATCTGATTATTTTTTAAATTAAATTCTTGTTTGATCTCGTTAATAAATAATTTAATCTTATCTTCAGCTATAATTGATTGATCAATGATATAATCAGTATCATCTTTGGTAAGGTCAAACCATTGAAATCCTGATGGATTTATAGGGCAAGTCTCATGTCCATTTGGACAAATAAAAACTGTATTTGGCATGTGCCTTTTCCAGTTCAAAGTTAACATACTTATGTCTTTCGCATCTCCTCCGTATCCATGAAGCAAAATAATAGCATGTTTTATTTCTACTCCTTCTTCAGGCTTTATTATTAATGAATCTAGGCAAAATGTCATAGTTGATTAATTATGTTTTTTATTTTCTAAAACAATCTACAATATTTAAATGATTTCAGGAATATTTGTTAAAATTCTCTCTATAGTTCTTTTATTATCAGTAGGAATTGTTTTAATTTTGAGAATTGGAACTCTTTTCAAAGGAGGAGAAACCAGCTAAAAAATACTCAAATAAATTAATGCAACTAAGAGTTCTTCTTCAGTTTATAGCAATACTTGTTCTGATTGGATTTGCTTATTTTTTTAAAAACTAATTATAATTTTTAAGCCAATTAATAAATTTTTTATCATTAAAATCTATTGACCCAATAATTCTAGCAAATTCTTTTCCATCTTTATCTATAAGAATTGAAGTTGGAATTCCACGTAAAGAAAATGTTTTTGCAAGAGTTGTTGTTACATCAAAATATGGTTCAAAATTTTTAATATTCAAATCTTTAAAAAAATTATCAACTTTTTTTTTACTTTCTTGAGATATATTAACTGCAAAAATTTTTAAATTACTCAAATTTTCATTGATTTGAAGTCTATCTAAGGATGGCATTTCTTCCTTGCATGGCTCACACCAGGTTGCCCAAAAATTTAATAAAATTAAATTTCCATTAAATTCTTTAATGTTAAATTTTTTATCCTTTTTATCTAAAAAAATAACATTATCGTAGACTTTTAGATCTTTATGAATGACAATATTTTTTATTTCAGATACATCATTAGCAAAGACATTAGTTGTCAAAAAAATAAATAATATTAAAAATCTCATGTTAAATAGTTATAATTAAATATCATGGCAAAAAATAAAAACAACCAAGCAATATGGAACACCCGTATAAAAAAAAATGTGTCATCTTTATTTCAAAAAGTTGGTAATTCAATTGATATTGATAAACGACTTTATAAAGAAGATATTCAAGGATCTATTGCTCATGTTGAGATGTTGTTTAAACAAAAAATAATCTCTTTCAAAATTAAAAATAAAATTATCTATGGTCTTACAAAGATAGAAAAAGAAATTTCTAATAAAAAATTTGAGTTCAACAAAAGATATGAAGATATTCATATGAATATAGAAAAAAGACTTTTTCAAATAATTGGAGAAGAAGCTGGCTACGTTCACACAGCAAGATCTAGAAATGATCAAGTCATTACTGACTTTAAAATTTGGATAAGATCTTCAACTAAAGAGATTAACTTTAATTTAGATAAAGTAATTAAAAGTACATTAAAATTAGCGGAAAAAAATATAGATACTATTATGCCTGGTTTTACACATCTTAAGAATGCACAAGCTATTTCTTTTGCTCATTATCTTATGGCTTATGTTGAGATGTTTAGTAGAGACAAAAAGAGATTTGCAAACAATTTAGATAGTTTAGATGAAAATCCTTTAGGCGTAGCCGCACTAACAGGAACTTCTTTCAATATAGATAGAAATTATACAAGTAAAAAACTTGGATTTAAAAAACCAACAAATAATTCAATTGATACTGTTTCTGATAGAGATTTTGTTTTAGATTTTTTGTACAGTGTTTCTGTTTGTTCAATGCATATTTCAAGAATTGCAGAGGAGCTTATTATTTGGAGCTCTGATGGTTTTAATTTAATCAACCTTTCAGATAAAATTGTAACAGGATCTTCAATAATGCCTCAAAAGAAAAATCCTGATTTATTGGAATATTTAAGAGGAAAATCTGGGAGTAGCTATGGAAACTTGTTTTCAATGCTTACAATTTTAAAAGGTCTTCCACTGTCTTACTTCAAAGATCTTCAGGATGATAAGGAGATTGTTTTTAAATCAAATGATACTTTAATCAACTGTCTTAAAATTTTTGATGAAATACTAAAAAACTCTAGCCCTAATAAAAAAAAAATGATTGAACTTGCAAAGTCTGGATATATTACTGCAACAGATTTAGCAGACTATCTTGTGAAAAATCATTCAATGTCTTTTAGAAAAGCTTATCAAAAAACAGCTGCTGTTGTTAATTTAGCTGAAAAAAAGAAAAAGAAACTTGATGAATTAAGTTTAGAAGAATTAAAAAAAATTGAGCCAAAATTAACTAACGACGTTTTAAAAGTGTTTGATTTAAAGAATTCTGTAAATTCCAAAAAATCTTATGGAGGAACAGCTTTTGATAATATCAAAAAAATGATAATAAAATATAAGAAACAAAAATGATTAAAAAAATTAGCTTTATTTTTCTGATTTGTTGCTTACTAGCTTCTTGTGGAAAAAAAGGAGATCCTGAATACAAAGACCCAAAACAAAAGGCTGAAAAGATAATAATCCTTACTAATAAGGCTTAATGAAATATATCAAAAAAAAATTTACAATTGACAAAGTAAAAGTACAAGATATTGCAAAAAAATTTAATACACCAACTTATTGTTATTCTTATAGCCAATTAAAAAAAAATATTAATAATTTCAAAAAAAATTTTAAGACATTTTCACCTCTAATTTGTTTTGCAATTAAATCTAATACAAACGTAAATTTAATTAAAGAGATTCAAAAATCTGGTTTGGGAGCAGATGTCGTATCAATGGGTGAACTTATGATGGCTCTTAAGGCTGGTATTAATCCAAAAAAAATTGTTTTTTCAGGTGTGGGTAAAACATCCAGCGAGATAAGTTATGCTATTGATAAAAAAATATTATTAATAAATGCAGAATCTAAAAGTGAAATAAAAGAAATTGACAGAATAGCTAGAATTAAGAAAAAGAAAGTACAAATTGGTATTAGATTAAATCCTAATACAAACGCAAAAACTTTAAGCCAAATTTCAACTGGTAAAAAAGAAAATAAATTTGGCGTAAATGAAAAAACATTTTTAGAACTTGTAAGCAATTGTAAAAGTTCAAAAAATATTAGTTTAGAATGTTTAAGCGTTCATATTGGAAGTCAAATATTAGACCATAAGCCCTATGAAAAAATGCTTAATGTGATTGATAAAATAATTGTTAAAACTAAACATAAATTTAAATTTATTGATTTAGGTGGAGGGATGGGAATTTCCTATGATAATAACAGTAAAAAACTTAATTATAGTAAATACAATATTGCTATTAAAAAATTTTTAAAAAAACATTCATCAAAAATAATTTTTGAGCCAGGAAGGTCTATAATTGGAAATGTAGGGTTTTTAATTTCTAAAGTTATTTATATTAAAGAAAATGGTAAAAAAGATTTTATTATACTAGATGCAGCTATGAATGATTTAATGAGACCTGCTTTATATGGAGCTAATCACAAAATATTACCCTCAATAAAAAAAAATCAGATTTCAAAAAAAACCTATGAATTTGTCGGCCCTATTTGTGAAAGTACAGACAAGTTTACTTCATTGAAAAAATTTCAAAGATTAAAAGAAAAAGATATAATTGTAATGTGTGATGTTGGTGCATATGGAATGTCGTTAAGTTCAAATTATAATGTAAGACCTAAACCAGCTGAGCTATTGATCAAAGGATCAAAAATTAGAATTATTAAAAAAAGACAAAAGCACACTGATTTGATGTAGCTTTTGATAAGAATGATTAGAAACCTTATATTTTCAATTTTTTTCTTTACTGGAATAATAATTATTTCATTAATTTTTTTACCTGCTTTTTTTCTGCCTCAAAAAGTTGTTTTATTTGGTGGTAAATTGATGGGTTATTGGACAAGTTTTTGTCTAAAGTTTTTTTTATCCACAAAAATAATAATAAAAGGTAAAGAAAATATTTTAAATAATGAAAAGTTCTTTATTGCGGCATCTCATCAATCGATGTTCGAAACCTTTTATCTTCAAACTATTTTCAATTCACCTGTTTTTATTTTAAAAAAAGAATTACTTATAATTCCAATTTTTGGTTGGTATCTAAAAAAAATTGGATCAATATCAATTAAAAGAAATAAAGTTACCAAAGATAACTTAGGATTTTTTCAGGATATATCTAAAATAATTAAAGATTCAGATAGACCGTTAATCATCTTCCCACAAGGTACAAGAGTTTTACCAGATGAAAGACCTCCTTTTAAAAAAGGTGCCTCAAGAATTTATGAAGAGTTAAAAATTTCTTGTCAACCAGTTGCCATTAATTCGGGTTATGTTTGGCCTAAAAAAGGTCTCAAAAATAGCAACAAAGTGATAACTATTTCAATCTTAAAACCAATAATAGCAGGTCACTCAAAACAAGAGTTCATTAAAATTTTAGAAAATAATATTTACAAAGAGCTTAATTTATTAAATTAGCCTTTCATAGGCATCACTACAAATATACTATCAAAATCTCCTGGATCTTTAATTAAAGCTGGTGATCCAGTATCATTAAAAAATATTTCAACTCTTTCTCCATCTAATTGTGAAGCAACATCTATTAGATATCTTGAATTAAAACTTATTTCTAAATCATGATCAAATTTTACATTTAATGTCTCTTTACCATCACCACTATTTGTATTATTAACCGAAAGGTCTAATATATCTTTTGATAAATTAAATTTAACTCCATCTTTTTTATCTAAAGAAACTGAAGCAACTCTATCAACTGAGTTTAAAAATAATTTTAAATCTATTTCTAATTTTTTTTGATTATTTTTTGGTATTACTTGAATATAATTGGGAAATTTTCCATCGATAAGCTTTGATATCAATATACTATTATTCAATTCAAATTTGATTTTAGATTTAATATTAGAAACTTTAACATCTCCATCATAACTATCTAATAACGAACATAGTTGAAAAATAGTTTTTTTTGGTAAAATGATTGGTTCAAAATCAATTTTTTGATCTAATCTTATTTTTGAAATTGACATTCGATGGCTATCAGTTGCAGCAGCAGTCAAATAATTTTTATCCTCAACTTCTGTTTGATGAAGGTAAATCCCACTTAAATAATGTCTTGTTTCATCATTAGAAACTGAAAATTTACATTTATTTAACAGTTTTAAAAGTTGCTTAGATTTAATTGTAAATTCATTTTGATTAAAATTTTCATCTGTTAGGGGAAATTCTGTTGCACTAATACAATTTAAATTAAAAATAGATTTTTCAGACTCAACTTGTAATTTGCTTACATCAGTCAAAGATAAGTTTATTTTCTTACCGGATGAGAGTTTTCTAATAATATCGTACATTATCGAAGAAGTTGTTGTTGTTTTGCCTTCTTCTACCACCTCAACGTTATTTAACTGGTGAATAAATATTAAATCTAAATCCGTAGCAGTTATTGTTAATTTAGAATTATTAGCATCTAATAAAATATTAGAGAGTATTGGGAGTGTACTTCTCTTTTCAATTACACCTTGGCAATAATTAAGTGCCTGCTGAAGATCTTGTTGGTTTACATTAAATTTCATTATCTTTATTTTTATATAAAATCTGATTCTTTAATTTATTAATATTATCTACCATCTCTGGGTCTTTTTCTTTAATTTTTTCAATAGTTTTTACAGAGTGTATAATAGTTGTATGATCTCTATTAGAAAATTCTCTTCCAATTTCCGGTAAAGACTTTGGTGTTAAAATTTTAGTTAAATATATAGCAATCTGTCTGGGTCTAACCAAATATCTAGATCTTCTTGAAGAGAGCATTTCATTTTTACTTATTTTAAAGAATTTACAAACAGTTGTTTGGATCAAATCTATCGTAACTTTATTTTCAGCTAAATTTAACAAATCTTTTAAAACAACCTTAGTTTCAGCTAAATTTGGAACTTTGTTGTATATTCTAGAAAATGAAACTACTCTATTTATTGCTCCAAATAATTCTCTAACACTCGCTGAGATTTCAGTACTTATAAAATCTTGTATATCTTTTGATACATGAAGTTGATCTGCATATAAACTACTTAGTTCTTCAGTTTTCTTTTCAACAATTTTTTTTCTAAGCTCAAGATCTGGTTTTTGAATATCAACAACTAAACCACCAGAAAATCTTGATTTAATTCTATCTTGAATTCTTGATAATTTATTTGGTGCTCTATCAGCTGATACAATTATTTGTGAACCTTTGTCTAATAATGCATTGAATGTATGAAAGAATTCTTCCTGCATTGCTTCTTTACCACTTATAAACTGAATATCGTCAATTAATAGAATATCTGTGTTTCTAAAGTACTCCTTAAACTTAACCATATCATTAGCTTTGATTGATTTTACAAACTGATACATAAAACGCTCAGCTGATATAAAAATTACTTTGTTATTTTTTTTAAGTTCAATTCCAATTGAATTTAATAAATGGGTCTTACCCATTCCAACACCACCATAAATATAAAGCGGGTTATAATGAGATATGTTTTCTGAAACTTTTAATGATGCTTCATAAGCAAGCTTGTTGCTTGTGCCGGTTATAAAATTATCAAATCTTTTATTTGGATCAATTCGATTATATTGTAGATAAGAGTCTTTTATAAATGAAATATTTTCATTTCTATCAGGTATATTTTCACTAACATTTGTATTTTCAAAATTTTGATTTGTATTTTTGTCATCTATCTTAAATTCAATTCTAATAATATCTTTTTTATATAAACGGATAATCTGTAAAATTTGATCTAAGTATCTTGATGTAATCCAGTCTTTAATAAATCTTGTTGGAACAGATAATAATAAATAGTTATTAAACTGGTCTACAAAAGTAATTTTTTTAAGCCAGCTCTCATAAATATCTAACCCTAATTTATTTTTCATTTCTGATTGAACTAATTTCCAATCAAAATTTTCTGACTGTAAACTTTTTAAATTATTAATATTTGTAGATTTATTCATAACAAGTAGGAAAATCTCAGTTAGAACGAAATAAAAAAATTTGCAACTACTTAATATTTTTTTTTTAAAAAAAATAAAATCTATGATTGTAGATTTAATTTTAAAATCAAAAAAAAATTTGTTTTATTTTTTATTTTAAAACTTTATTTTGAATCAAACACAGATTGAATCGTTTGTAGATTGAATTAAAAAATAATTTTTATTTACCAAATCTAGATGTAGTAAGTTATCAAAAAATTTTTAATATATGATGTGAATACTAGAGGTTGTTTATTGACAATCATACAAAGTGTATAAATTTAAATTGCAGAAATCTTTTTTGAGATCCTAGAAACATTTCTTGAAGCATTTTGCTTCTTAATAATGCCAGTTTTTGCAATCTTCATCAGTTCTGAATTCAATTTTGACAAGAATTTAATAGCTTCGTCTTTTTTTTTATCATCAATTAAAAGATTCATTTTTTTTAGAGCATTTCTATATCTACTCTTTCTAGCCTTATTAACTACTGTTTGCTTAGAAATTCTTCTAATTCTTTTAATTGCTGATTTTGTGTTTGCCATATCCGCAGGGGTATAACTTGAGAATTTATGGTGGTCAATAAAATAATTATCTATTTTTGACAAGAATCACAAAAAAAAGTTGACCTATTAGAGGTTATTTTTTTTTTTATGAAATCAGAACATCCTTTATTTTTACACAGCTCTCCTTCTTGCTGATAAACTTTAAATTCATTTTGAAACCCACCTTTTAATCCTGATGTATCTTTAAAATCTCTTATACTTGATCCACCCTTGCTAATGGCTTTAAGAAGAATTTTTCTACTATTAATTATAATTTTTTGACATTCTTTTTTACTTAATAATTTTACTTTTTTAAAAGGATTGACTTTACTCAAATATAAAATCTCACTAGCATAAATATTTCCAATTCCTGAAACTAATTTTTGATCAAGTAAAAAATTTTTTATGTCCTTATTCTTATTTTTAAAAAAATTATAAACATAATCTAAATTAAAATTCTTATCAAAAGGTTCAGGGCCTAAATGGTTAAATCTTTTAATTAAATCTGTATTATTTTTAATAAGCTGAAAAAAACCAAATCTTCTTGGATCATTATAAATAATCTTAAAATTTTCAAAAACTAATTCCACATGATTGTGTTTTTTTGGTAAAAAAGGTGAGTTATAAAAACTAGTATTTGTGTATTTATTAACTGATTTATTTTTAACCACATGTAATGTTCCAGACATACCAAGATGGATTAAGCAGTAATTTTCCTCTGGCAAATAAATAATTAGGTATTTCGAAAATCTTCCTACTTTAATTATTTTTTTATTTAGAAAATAAGTAATAAAGTTAGATGGAATTTTTAGTCTTAAATTTCTATTTCTTATTATTACTTTTTTTACCTTTTTTTGTTTAATCTTTTTATTAAGAGATTGTCTTACAATTTCTACTTCTGGTAATTCTGGCATTTCACACTATATTGATTATATATTTTTTTTTATGCAACAATATCTTCAAAATAAAAAAGGGCTTGTAAAGGGTGTATTCGATCAAGTCTACAGTAAATATGACTTTATGAATGATTTTATGTCACTTGGTGTTCATAGGTTTTGGAAAAAAAGTCTAATAAATATGATGAGCCCGTCTTTGGGTAAAAATTTAATTGATGTAGCTTGTGGAACTGGTGACATAGGTAAACTCTATTTAGACAGTACTGATAAAAATAGTAAAATTACCTGTGTTGATCCCAACAAAGGAATGGTAAGCCAAGGTAAACAAAAACTCTCTAATTATAAAAATATTAACTGGGTAATTTCTACCGCAGAAAAACTACCCTTTGAAGACAATAAATTTGATTTTTATACTATTAGTTTTGGACTAAGGAACACAAAAAATCTAAACAAAGCTCTTTCTGAGGCGTATAGAGTTTTAAAGCCAGGTGGAAGATACTTGTGCTTAGAATTTTCAAAAATACAGAACTCAAATCTTGATTTTATTTATAAAAATTATTCAAAATTAATTCCAATCATTGGCCAATTTGTTGTTGGTGAAAAAGAGCCATATGAATACCTAGTTAAAAGTATAGAGCAATTTATTAACCAGGAAGAATTAATTGAATTGATGAAAAATAATAATTTTCAAAAATGTTATTACAGAAATTTTTCTGGGGGAATTGTGTCAATCCACAGTGGATGGAAATATTAATGATCAAAAAACTTATAACTTTATTTAAGTTAGGAAGAAAAATTGCTAAATCTGATATTTTGAGTATCGCCTCAAAATTTAAAAAACCACCTTTAGCAATAACAATATTATTTCAATTACTTTCAATTTCATTTTCTAAAAATAATCACCAAAACCTGAATATAAATGAAGGGGAAAGATTATCAAATTCTCTAGAGTCTATGGGCACCACATTTATAAAGCTTGGACAATTTTTAGCAACAAGACCTGATATTATCGGTGAAGAACTATCAGCTAAACTTGAAAATTTGCAAGATCGTCTTCCACCTTTTTCTATTAACCAGGCACAAGAAATAATTAAAAAAGACCTTGGTGAAGAAACCTATAATTCAATAATCGACTTAAGTGAACCTGTTGCAGCTGCATCAATAGCCCAAGTACACAAAGCTAAAATTAATGACAATGGAACAATCAAAGATATAGCAATAAAGATTTTAAGGCCAGATATTAAAAAAATATTTAATGAAGAAATTGATGCAATAATGTTGTTTGCTTTCATTATAGAGTCATTTGTAAAAAAAACAAAAAGATTAAAACTTGTTGAAGTTGTATTTTTATTAAAAGAGATAACAAATCTTGAAATGGATTTAAGATTTGAAGCAGCTGCAGCCAATGAATATGCAGAAAATACTAAAAATGATGCTGGATTTAAAGTTCCTCAAATTTATTGGAATTTTACTAGTGAAAATGTCATGACACTAGATTGGATTGATGGTGTATCAATAAGAGAGACAGAAGAATTAAAAAATAGAAATTTAGATACAAATAAAATAGCAGAGGACATTATTCAACACTTTCTGAGACACGCTGTAAGAGATGGTTTTTTTCATGCAGACATGCATCAAGGAAATATTTTCGTTGATAATAGTGGTCAAATAGCTCCTATAGATTTCGGTATTATGGGTAGATTAGACAAAGTTAGTAAGAGATTTTTAGCTGAAATTTTATATGGGTTTATTCAAAGAGATTACAGAAAAGTTGCGGAAGTACATTTGGTGGCTGGATTAGTTCCAAATAATGTTCCGATTGATGATTTAGCTCAAGCTTTGAGATCAATAGGTGAGCCTATATTTGGTCAAGCAGTTAAGGATATATCTGGTGGTAAGTTGCTAAAACAATTATTCGATGTAACCGAAAAATTTAATATGCAAACTCAACCTCAATTATTAATGTTACAAAAAACTATGGTTGTAGTTGAGGGTGTTGCAAGAAAATTAAATCCAGATACAAATATTTGGAAAACATCTAAACCGGTACTTGAGAATTGGTTAAGAGAAACAAAAGATCCAATAAATACAATTACAGATACTTTAAACAATACATCAGAAGTTATTAAAAGATTGCCAGAATTTCCTGAGATTATGGATAAAGCCAATCAAGCTTTAACATTTTTAGCCAGCGGTCAAATCCCACAAAACTCAAATTCTTATACAGCCTTAAATAATAAAAAATCTGAAATGACTGCTTTTAGAAACCAATCTATTATTGGTTTATTAGTTCTTGTAATTATAGGGTTATTGGTATTTTAATTCGGCAAATGAAAAATCTGATAGACAAAAAAATTCTCTATATAATTTGTGGTGGAATTTCTTCTTATAAAAGTCTTGAAACAATTAGACTTTTCAAAAAAAATGGAGCTCAAATAAAAACAATTTTAACCAATAGTGCTAAAGAATTTATAACACCTCTTTCAGTTGCATCACTTTCACAAGGTAAAGTTTACAGCGATCTATTCAATGTAGAAAATGAAACAAAAATGGATCATATTGCTTTATCAAGGTGGGCGGATGTGATTTTAATTGCACCAGCTACAGCAAACACTATTTCTAAATTAGCTCAAGGAACTACTGACGATTTAGCTTCAACTGTAGTGCTTGCATCAAATAAAGAAATTTATTTAGCACCAGCAATGAATGTTAGAATGTGGGAACATCAATCAACAAAACAAAACTTAAAAAAACTAATTAATTATGGTTATAAACTTATCGGTCCAGAAATTGGTGAAATGGCATGTGGAGAATATGGTGAAGGAAAAATGTCTGAGCCTGATAAAATTTCTAATGAAATAAATAATTATTTCTTAAATCTTAAAAAAAATAAAAAATTAAAAGCACTAGTTACAGCTGGTCCAACAAATGAATACATTGATCCTATCAGATTTATTACAAATAAGTCTAGTGGTAAACAGGGTTATGAAATTGCTAAATCCTTATCTAAAAAAGGTTTTGATACAACTCTAATTTCTGGACCAACGAATTTAAAAATTGATAATGAAGTTAAAATCATTGAAGTTGAAACAGCAGATGAAATGTTATTAGAAACTCAAAAAAACTTACCTACCAATGTAGCAATTTTTTCTGCAGCAGTAGCTGATTTTAAGATTATTAAAAAATTTAAAAATAAAATTAAAAAACAAGAATCGCTAAATTTAAATTTAGAGAAGAATGTAGATATATTAAGTTATGTTTCGAACCATAATTCAATGAGACCCGAACTTGTTATAGGATTTGCAGCTGAAACAGACAATGTTGAAAATAATGCTGAAATAAAATTAAATAATAAAAATTGTGATTGGATCATTGCAAACGATGTATCCAATAAAAAAATTGGCTTTAGCTCTGATTTTAATGAAGTAACAATACACTATAGCGATAAAAAAAAAGAAAGACTTTCTTATAAGAAAAAATCTGAAATATCTGATGAAATAGTTGATAGAATTCTTAATCAATTAAATTAATGACAAAAGTTCTTATAAAAAAACTAGACTCATCTGTTGAGTTGCCTGCATATAAAACTAACGGAGCCTCTGGTATGGATTTGATGGCTTTTATAAATGAGCCAATAACATTAAAACCACAAAATTCCTGTTTGGTTCCAACTGGTATTTCTGTTGCATTTCCTAATGAATTTGAAATTCAAATTAGACCAAGATCTGGTTTAGCTGCTAAAAACAATATTAGTGTTTTAAATACTCCAGGAACAATAGACAGCGATTATAGAGGTGAGATTAAAGTTATTCTTTATAATCATGGTAATACTGATTTTTTAATAAATAATAAGGATCGAATAGCTCAAATGATTTTAACTCCTGTTATTAAAATAAATTTGGAAGAAACAGATACTTTGCCTGAAACAGTTAGAGGAGAAGGTGGATTTGGCTCAAGTGGAAAATGAGTTTAAAATTAAGTAAAAATCAACTCGAGAAATATTCAAGACAAATTATTTTAAAGAATATTGGTGTTTTAGGCCAAAAAAAAATTTTAAATTCAAGAGTATTGATAATTGGTATGGGGGGATTGGGTTGCCCTGTGGCTGAATTTTTAACCAGATCAGGCGTTGGATCTTTAGGAATTGCAGATCATGATTTAATTAGTCTTTCAAATATTCATCGTCAAACTTTGTATAACGAAAAAGATTTAGGAAAATCAAAAGTTAAAGTAGCCAAAAAAAAATTAGCTAATATTAATTCTAAAACTAAAATTAATATCTATAATTTTAAGTTAGATAAAAGAAAATTTATAAAGATTATTAAAAATTATGATTATATTGTTGATGGTACAGATAATTTTGAAACAAAATTTTTAATTAACGATATAAGTTTAAAGTATAAAAAATTTCTAGTAACTGGGGCTATAAGTAAATTTGATGGCCATATATTTACTTTTGATTTTAATAATAAAAAAAATCCTTGTTTAAGATGTTTTTATCAAGAAGAAACTGTTTCTGACGACATATTAAACTGTGAATATGAAGGAATACTTGGCACTATAACTGGAATTATTGGTACTATGCAAGCTAACGAAATTTTAAAAAAAATTTTAAATGCTGGAAAAGATTTAAATGGATATATTTTAATTCTAGATTTGTTAAATTTAAACTTTAGAAAAGTAAAATTCAATAAAAGAAAAAAATGCAAATGTAATTAATGTATAAAATTATTTACACACTATTTTGTTTAACAATTTTCATTTCAACTTCTATCGCTGAAGAAACTTTTGTTTCATTAAAAAAAAGCAAGGTAAATGTTCGTTATGGACCTAGTTTTGACTCAGATATAAAATATGTTTACAAAAAAATTAACCTTCCCTTGAAACAAATAGATAAAAAAGAAAATTTTAGAAGAATAATTGATTTAAAAAACAACAGTGGCTGGATACACATTTCACAATTAAAAAAAAATAATTCTGTTATTGCGATTCAAAATAAAGTTTTATTTAAAAAGCCATCTTCTTTTGCAAAACCTATAGCTCGGATAGAAAAGGGCAGACTATTAATTGTTGATAAGTGTCAGGAAAAGTGGTGCAGAATCAAATCTGGTGATTATGAGGGATGGATTAAAACTGATGATATATGGGGCTTAATTAAGTAAAATCAGCTGATAAAGAACTTAAATTTGCTGAACTTAGTTTTGTCATATGAGAATATTCTTTGTG
Organism: Pelagibacteraceae bacterium AG-319-F18; assembly: GCA_003283905.1. Lineage (GTDB taxonomy): Bacteria > Pseudomonadota > Alphaproteobacteria > Pelagibacterales > Pelagibacteraceae > Pelagibacter. Next base: position 36,913 of record QBXA01000008.1, read on the forward strand.
ATCTATCCCAATTTCAACTTCAACACCTTTTGATTTGAACTTTTGGATTTGTTCATCATTAAACTTAAAGTGAATGAATTGAACTGAAGAGGCTTTACCCTCTGCAGAAGTCCTATCAACATCCTCTTCTGGAATTGCTTTAATTGACTCACCATCTATTTTAATAAAAACTTTTTCTTCAATTCCTCCAACTTTACTTAAGAATGCTGCTCTTGAAACTGGGTTATCAATTTCAAACATAAGTGTAGCTGTAAGTTCTTTTCCATTGGGTATTAGAGGGTTATAAGCTGTCAATTCATCTTTTAATTGTTCATCACCACCTTTTTCAATGTAAAGCATCTCTTGAACCTGTGCTAACATTGTTTCATAACTTTCAAAATAAAAAGTAGCATATGGCCCAAGCGCTATTCTTCTATCTTTTTTAAAGTTAACAATACTTTTTCTAAGCTCTTTTCTATTTTTTGTGTAGACATCTAAAGGCATGATATCTTCTTTTTTAATTTCTCTTTGTTCTCTTGGCATGATTATAACCTATAACTTTTTGCCATTAATTCGATAGGATGTAACGCCTCATCATTAGAAATATTTGTATCGACCTCTAATTGTTTCAAGTGTTTACCCGCAAGCGGACAATCTGAAGCCATATATTTATTGTTCTTATTTTTAATTTGTCTAGCGGTCGGTCTTCCAACTTTATTCGCTAAATCGTGAGTGTCTTTCATCACACCAAAGGTGCCACCGTGACCAGCACATCTTTCAACAACATCTAACTTAACTTTTGGTATAAGTTTCAGCATGTCTCTTGATTTAATACCCATATTTTGAGCTCGTGCATGACATGCATTATGAACTGTTACACCACCATCTATTTCTTGCAATCCTTCAGCTAAACCTTCGTTATTTGCTATATCAACAACATACTCATCAATATCCATAACGTTTGATGATAATCTTTTTATATTTTCATCCTTAGGCAACAAAAGAGGCCACTCAAATTTTAACATTAAACCACAACTAGCTGTTAAAGTTATTACTTTATAACCTTTATCTACCCATTCTAATAAATCTTCAGACACTTTCTTTGCTTGTTCAACCACTTTAGGGAGATCTGCTTGTTCTAAAAAAGGCATACCACAACATCCCGAGTAAGCTTCTTGAACTTCAACTCCATTCTTCTTTAAAACTTTTAAAGTAGCAACTCCTGTATTTTTTTTATTAAAATTCACAAAACATGTTGTATAGATTACAACTTTTCTATCATTATTTTGAGTTTCAAAACTTATTTTATTTTTATTTTTTTTAAAAAAGTTTGAAAACGTTTCTGAATTATATTTTGGTAACTGAACTCTTTTATCAATTCCGGCAACTATTTCTAAAATTTTTCTTAAAAATTTGTTTTTAACGTTAGATACCCAGTTAACTAATCTTGAAAACATGACACCAATTTTCGCATTTCTATCTATTTGAGCTAATTGTTTTGGTACACCTTGCAAATTTCCTAATTTTTTTTGAGCCGTTCTATATCTCAACATTAAGTGAGGAAAATCTAAATCAAAATCATGGGGAGGTACATAGGGGCATTTGGTCATAAAACACATATCACATAATGTACACGCATCTACAACTAGCTCGAATTGTTCACTTTTTAAACTTTCAACATCTTCATTTTCAGACTCATCAATCATGTCAAATAATTTTGGAAATGAGTTGCATAAATTAAAACATCTTCTACAACCATGGCAAATATCAAATACTCTTCTCATTTCAGTATCTAATTTTTCAAGATTTAAAAAATCAGGATGCTCAAAATCTATTGGATGTCGAATAGGTGCGTCTAAACTACCTTCTTTGCTCATAGTTTTAATTGAAATTTTATTAGATATTTAGTGGGCAAATTAATGCCCACTAAAAAAATTTATTAACCAATAGACTCTAAAGTTTTTTGGAATTTACCAGCGTGAGATTTTTCAGCTTTCGCTAAAGTTTCAAACCAATCAGCAATTTCATCAAAACCTTCTTCTCTGGCTGTCTTTGCCATACCAGGATACATGTCAGTGTATTCATGTGTTTCACCTTGTACTGCTGATGCTAAATTAGCTTTAGTTTCACCAATCGGTAAACCAGTAGCTGGATCACCTACTTCTTCTAAATACTCTAGGTGACCATGAGCGTGACCTGTTTCACCTTCTGCTGTTGATCTAAATACTGATGCAACATCATTGTACCCTTCGATGTCTGCTTTTTGAGCAAAATAAAGATATCTTCTATTTGCTTGGCTCTCACCAGCAAATGCTGCTTCTAGATTTTCTTTAGTTTTTGATCCTTTTAATGGCATTGTATATTCTCCTTAATTTAATGATCTCTAACCATATAATGGTTATGTTCTTACTGTCAATAGTTTAGAATAATTATAATGTAAGGTTTAAATAATTGATTTAATTAGATTATTTTTGATATTGATTATCACTCGCAACTCTAATCAGAACTTCTATAGAATTAATTTTTTTTCCAGTAATATTTTTTTTAATGTTTATAGGATCAATTTCTTCGTTATTACAATCTATTAATTTATGCGTATCTTCATCATAAAAATGATGATGAGCAGATGTGTTTGTATCAAAATAACTTTTATCACTGTTAATCGAAATTTCTTGTAAATATCCTCTTTTTTTAAAAGCATGGACTGTATTATAAACTGTTGCTAATGATATTTTTTCTTTTTTTTCCTCTGAAATTTTTTTAACTAGATCGCTAATTGTAAAATGAAATGTTTTTTCTTGATTAAACAATACCTCACAAATCTTAACTCTTTGCCTGGTCGGCCTTAACCCAACATCTCTTAATTTTTCAGTAAAATCCAAGTTTTTACCCATTTTTGTTTATAATAATTCTAAAGTAATAATAAAATTATAACGTTTTACTATATTATATTATCATTAAATCAAGTAATAAGGGAACTCAAATTTTATGAAAAAAAATTCATATACCTATGATGACCTCATAACATGTGGAAATGGTGAGCTTTTTGGCCCAGGAAATGCCAAATTACCACTTCCTCCAATGCTTATGTTTGATAGAATAACTGAAATTAACGATAATAACGGGACTTTTAATAAAGGCTCTTTAAAGGCTGAATTAGACATTAAAGACGATCTATGGTTTTTTGATTGTCACTTTAAAGGAGATCCAGTTATGCCTGGTTGTTTGGGTTTAGATGCAATGTGGCAGTTAGTTGGTTTTTATCTAGGGTGGCTTGGTAATTCTGGAAAAGGTAGAGCTCTTGGAGTTGGTACGGTAAAATTTACAGGCGAAGTTTTACAAAATGTTAAAAATGTTAGGTATGAAATTAATATGAAAAAAATTATGTCTCCAGGTGGAACAACCGTTGGCCTTGCTAATGGAATAGTTCTTGCAGATGATAAAAAAATATATTCAGCAGAAAGTCTAAAAGTGGGGTTATTTAAATAGTGAGAAGAGTTGTTGTTACAGGTTTAGGAATTGTATCTTGTTTAGGAAACAATCAAGAAGAGGTTCATCAGTCATTATTAAATTCAAAATCAGGAATTTCATTTAGTGAAGAATATAAAGAGCATAATTTAAGAAGTCACATTCACGGTAAACCAAATATAAAACTTGAAGATCATATCGATAGAAAAACAATTAGATTTATGGGTTCAGGTTCTGCTTACAATTATATTGCAATGAAAGAAGCAATTGCAGATTCAGGATTAGAAGAAAAAGATGTAAGTAATTTTAAAACTGGAATTATTATGGGCTCTGGAGGTCCATCAATTGAAAATGTAATTTTAGCAGCAGATAAAACTAGAGCAAAAACTCCAAAATTAATGGGACCTTTTATTGTTCCAAGAACAATGGCAAGTACAGCTTCAGCAACGCTTGCTGTTCCTTTTAAGATTAAAGGAACCAATTATACAATGAGCTCTGCTTGTGCAACAAGCGGACACTGTATTGGAAATTCTATGGAATTAATTCAAATGGGTAAACAAGATGTTGTATTTGCTGGAGGAAGTGAAGAATTGCACTGGGCAATGACTGCGATGTTTGATGCGATGACAGCTTTATCATCAAAATATAATGATACACCTGAAACAGCATCAAGGACTTATGACAAAACTAGGGATGGTTTTGTAATTGCTGGTGGTGGTGGAGTATTAGTGCTTGAAGAATATGAACATGCCAAAGCTAGAGGAACTAAAATATACGCGGAATTAACTGGTTATGGAGCAACATCAGATGGATACGATATGGTAGCTCCATCAGGTGAAGGAGCAGTGAGATGCATGAAAATGGCAATGGCAACTACTAAAAATAAAATTGATTACATAAACACACACGGAACATCTACACCAGTTGGTGATATTACAGAATTAAATTCTATTAAAGAAACTTTTGGAAATGAAATTCCAAAAATAAGTTCAACCAAATCTTTATCAGGCCATCCACTAGGAGCAGCTTCAGTTCATGAAGCAATCTACAGTTTAATTATGATGAAAAACAACTTTATTACTGGATCTGCAAATATTACTAATATGGATGATGAGGCTAAAGAATTTCCAATAGTTACTAAAACAGAAACTGGAGCAACTTTAAATACCGTTATGTCTAATAGTTTTGGTTTTGGTGGAACCAATGCTGCTTTAATTTTTGAAAAGGTTTAATTATGAGTTTGATGAAAGGTAAAAAAGGATTAATCATGGGCGTTGCCAATGAGAGATCTATAGCTTGGGGAATTTCACAAAAACTTTCTGAAGCTGGAGCTGAACTTGCATTTACTTATTTAGGTGATGCTTTAAAAAAAAGAGTTATTCCTTTAGCTGAAAAATTAAATTCAAAAGTTACCTTTAGTTGTGATGTTGAAAAAAAAGAAGATGTAATAAAATTATTTGAAGATGTTAAGTCTCAATGGGGTGAAATTGATTTTGTAGTTCATGCAATTGCATTTTCAGATAAATCAGAATTATCTGGAGAATATTTAAACACAACTAGAGAAAACTTTTTAAGAAGTATGCTAATTTCATGTTTTTCATTTACTGAAGTTGCAAAAGAAGCATCTAAAGTAATGAAAGAAGGTGGAAGTTTAATCACATTAAGTTATGAAGCCAATAAAGCTATTCCAAATTATAATGTGATGGGTGTATGTAAAGCTGCTCTTGAATCTAGTGTTAAATATTTAGCAAGAGATTTGGGTGCAAAAGGCATGAGAGTAAATGCAATTAGTGCTGGGCCTATTAAAACACTAGCAGCTTCGGCTATTGGAGATGCAAAATTCTTATATAAGTGGAATGAAGACCATTCTTTACTTAAAAGAAACGTAGATATCCACGATGTTGGAAATTCAGCATTATATCTATTAAGTGACCTTGCAAACGGTGTTACTGGTGAAATTCACTACGTAGATGCTGGATATAATAAGGTTGGGATGCCAGATCCTAAGAATATTACCTAATTATAGTTAAATTTAGTTAAAAAAATTTATTCATACGATAAGATTTAGTATGATTTTTGTAAAAAACCTCTCATCTGCCTCTAATCAAAAATGGTCATCAACTAAAAAATATCCTGGAGTTAGATGGAAATTTTTAATTGATGCAGATTTTGATGGTAGTTCTGGTTTGTCACTAGGTTTTGCTGAAATTGCTCCTGGAGGAAATTTAACACTTCATTATCACTCACCTGCAGAAATATATGTCGTTACTAATGGTACAGGAGTATTAAATAAATCTGGTGAACTTGAGACAATTAAAAAGGGTGATGTAGTTTATATAGCTGGAAATGAAGAACATGCCCTAAAAAATAATGGAAAAGAAACGTTAGAATTTTATTGGATTTTTCCAACAGATCGATTTTCAGAAGTAGAATATTTTCCCACAAAACAAAAAAGTGCATAGGGTTTTGATAAATACCCCATAAAAAAACCCCCAGAACTTTCATTCCAGGGGTTTAGAATTTTAATTTAAAGTATTATTCAGCAGCTTGTTTCATAGAAAGTTTAACTTTACCTCTATCAAAACCAATTACTTTAACTTTTACTTCGTCACCTTCTTTGACAACATCAGTAACTTTAGCAACTCTTTTATCTGCTAGTTCTGAGATATGAACCAGTCCATCTTGTTTTCCTAAGAAGTTAACAAATGCACCAAACTCCATAATCTTCATTACTTTACCTGAATATATTTTGTTTAGTTCAGCTTTTGCAGTGATGTCTTTAATGATTTGCATAGCAATATTTCTAGACTCTTCATCTGGAGCAGCAACTGTTACAACGCCTTCATCATTTACATCAACTTTGGCACCTGATTTTTCAACAATTTCTCTGATCGTTGCACCACCTTTTCCAATAACAGCAGCAATGTCTTTTTTATCAACAGTTATCTGTTCCATTTTTGGTGTGTGTTTTCCAACTTCATCTCTTGAAGCTGATAAAGCTTTATTCATTTCACCTAAGATATGAATTCTTCCATCTTTAGCCTGTTTTAAAGCCTGCTCCATGATTTCAAAAGTAATACCAGTAATTTTGATATCCATTTGAAGTGAAGTAATTCCATCTTTAGTTCCAGCAACTTTAAAGTCCATATCTCCTAAGTGATCTTCATCACCTAAAATATCCGATAGGACACTAAAATCATCGCCTTCTTTAATTAATCCCATTGCAATACCTGCAACCGGTTCTTTTATTGGAACACCAGCATCCATCAATGCTAAAGATGCTCCACAAACAGTAGCCATTGAAGAAGAACCATTAGATTCTGTAATCTCTGATACTATTCTAAAAGTGTATGGAAAAGCTTCTTTTGAAGGAAGTGAGGAATTGATTGCTCTCCATGCTAATTTTCCGTGACCAACTTCACGTCTTCCAGTTCCAATTCTTCCTGTTTCACCAACTGAAAAAGGAGGAAAATTGTAATGAAGCATAAATCTTTCTCTGGACTGTCCATCTAAACTTTCAATTCTTTGCTCATCATCAGAAGTACCTAAAGTAGTAACAACAATCGCTTGTGTTTCCCCTCTAGTAAATAATGCTGAACCATGAGTTCTTGGTAAAACACCAACTTCACACTCGATAGCTCTTACATCAGCTAAACCTCTGCCATCAATTCTTTTTTTGTTTTTAAGAATATCAGTTCTAACAATTTTCTTTTCAAGATTTTTTAACTCATCATTAACATTAAAATCAGAGTAATCTTCATTATCAGCAAAAAGCTGCTTGGCTTTTTCAGATATTTCTGAAATTTGATTTGATCTATCTTGCTTATCTATTGTCCCAAAAGCTTTAGTTAAATCTTTAGTAAATTCACTCTCAAGTTTTTGTTTAACTTCGGATAAATCTTTTTTCTCAACGGTCCACTCGGGTTTTCTACATTCTTTTGCAAGTTCCTCAATCATTTCGATTACTGGAACAAATCCCTCATGACCAAATTTAACTGCATCTAACATTACTTCTTCGGTTAAACCTGATGTTTCAGACTCAACCATTAGCACAGCATCTTTAGTACCTGCTACAACTAAATCTAAAGTAGAGTTTTCTAATTCAGCTTTTGAAGGGTTAAGAATATATTTACCATCAACATAACCTACTCTAGACGCTCCTACAGGGCCCATAAATGGCATACCTGAGATAGCTAATGCTGCTGATGATGCAGTGATTGCTAAGATGTCTGGTTGATTTTCCTTATCATATGAAATTACTGTTGGTAACAACTGAACCTCATTTTTAAATTCACTAGGAAACAAAGGTCTGATAGGTCTATCAATTAATCTTGATATTAATTGTTCACTTTCTGTTGGTCTTGCTTCTCTCTTAAAAAATCCACCTGGAATTTTCCCACCTGCATAATACTTTTCTTGATAATTTACAGATAAAGGAAAATAATCCATATCAGGATTAACTTTTTTTGCTCCTACCACTGTTGCTAAAATAACTGTTTCACCACATGAAGCGATGATTGCTCCGTCTGCCTGTCTTGCTACTTTACCTGTTTCTAAACTTATCTTCTTTCCTGCTACTTCTATTTCTTTCTTGTGTACTTTAAACATTTCATTTCCATTTCGTTTCGTTCGTTTCGTTCCATTCTATCTATCTTGATCTTTATTTTCTTAATCCCAATTTCGACAGTACATTTTTGTAAGAATCTATTTTTGTATTTTTTAGGTATTCTAACAATTTCTTTCTTCTATTTACCGCTCTCAACAATCCAACAGATGAATGTTTATCTTTTTTGAATTGCTTAATATGTGTAGAGAGAGTTTCAATTTTCTCTGTTAGCAAAGCAATCTGTACCTCTGAAGATCCAGTATCTTTTTCGTGCATTGCTAATTCTTGTGCCTTTTTGTTCATGCCTCTTTTTTCCTATTTATTTGTTTGTTTTATTAAGTTTTCTATTTTTTCCGCATACTCAAAAGATTCATCTTTTCTAAAGAGTAATTTTGGTAAAAATTTCATAACCACTTTTTGTGATAAATTTTTTCTAATTAAAAATGAGTATTTCTTTAAAACTTCAATAACTTGCTCTGCATTTTTGCCACCTAATGGAAGAACATATGCTTTAGCTATTTTCAAATCTTGACTCATTCTAACCTCAGTAACCGTTATAGTATTAGTTTCTAAATTCGGGACCTTAGCCTCATTTTTTATAAAAATCATGCTTAAAGACTGCTTGATCATTTCTCCAACTCTTAGCTGTCTTTGAGATATTGGCTTTCCAATTCTATCGTTCATTAAATCATTCTCTCTGTAGATGTTACACTAAACGCCTCTATTGTGTCGTTTTTTTGGAAATCCATGTAATCTTTTACTGTAATTCCACACTCTTGGCCGTTACTAACCTGTTTTACTTGGTTTTTTTCTCTAAATAGAGTTCCAACTTTACCAGTATAAATTATTGCTCCGTCTCTAATTATTCTAACATCTGATGCAGTGGTGATTTCTCCCTCCATTACTTTTGATCCTGCTACTTTTCCAGCTCCTGAAACTTTAAATATTTCTAAAATTTGAGCTGTACCTGTAACTTCTTCCTGAATATCAGGCGATAATAAACCTGACATCTTTTGTTTTATATAATCTAAGACTTCATAAATAATATTATATGATGAGATTTTTATTTTTTCATTTTCAGCTAATTTTTTAGCTTCCTTACTTGGCTTAACATTAAACGCTATTAAAACTGCATTTGAAGCTTTTGCTAACGTAACATCTGTTTCAGTTACCATTCCAATATCTGCTAAGATTATTTTTGGTTTAACTTCATCATGTTTAATTTGACTGATTGCATTTTTGATTGCCTCGGAAGATCCATGAACATCTGATTTAATTATCAAATTTAATTCCTCTGCTGAATTATCTGAAAAAGCAGAGTCTTGAGTAGCAAATGTTAGTGGATTTTTAGCATCTTTACTTTCTTGTGCTCTATTTTCACTTAAAGTTTTTGCCTCTTTTTCATTATCAACAACAATAAAATCATCTCCAGATTTAGCTGCACCGTTAATACCTAAAATCTCGACTGGTGCTGACGGGGGTGCTTCATTAATATTTTTTCCTTTATCATCAACTATTGCTCTAACTTTTCCCCATTTCAAACCACTTACAAAAAAATCACCTTTTTTTAATGTTCCTGTGGTTACTATGATTGTTACAACAGGTCCTCTTCCAACATCAATTTTAGATTCTAATACAATTCCTGTAGCCTTTGATTCAAAATCAGTTTTTAAATCTAATATTTCAGCTTGTAAAACGATTGCTTCAACTAATTTATCTAAATTCTTTTTAGTAGTTGCTGAAATTTCAACCATTAAAGTATCTCCAGATAAATCTTCGGCAATTAGTTCATGTTCTAATAATTGGTTTTTTATTTTTTGTGGATCTGCATCTGGCAAATCACATTTGTTAATTGCTACAACAATTGGAACATTTGCAGCTTTAGCATGTTTAATAGACTCCACTGTTTGAGGTTTAACACCATCATCAGCCGCAACAACTAGAACAACCACATCAGTTAATTTTGATCCTCTTGCTCTCATTTCAGTAAAAGCTGCGTGACCCGGTGTATCAATAAAAGTTAGTTTATTAGATTGGCTTTCTATTTGATAAGCTCCAATGTGTTGGGTAATTCCGCCAAATTCACCTGAAACAACATTCGCACTTCTTAAAACATCTAAGACAGAAGTTTTACCATGATCAACGTGACCCATAACAGTTATAATTGGTGGTCTATTTTTTAAATTTTCTACTCTTGTAGCTTTAATCTTTTGAATTATTTCTTCAGCTTTTTCTTCTCTTATTGGATTATGTCCAAACTCTTTTACTAAGTACTCAGCAGTATCAGCAGCTAATGTTTGGTTAATAGTTACAGTAACACCCATTCCAAATAAAAACTTAATAACATTACTTGATTGTTCTGCCATTCTATTAGCAAGCTCTCTTACCGTAATAGCTTCTGGAATATTTACATCTCGTTTAACTGGTTTTAAACTTTCTTGAGCTTCTTCTTTAGTTAAGTTTTTATTTTCCTTTTGTCTCGCCCTTTTAACGGAAGCCAAACTTCTTTCTCTTGCTTCAATTTCATCACTTAGAGCTCTTGAAACCGTTAGCTTTAATTCTCTTTTCTTAGTTCCAGCTTTTAAAGTTTTTTTATCTTTACTGTCATTATCCCCTTTTAATCTTTTTGTTGCTCTTTGCTCAGCTAACTTTCTTCTCTCAAAATCATTTGTTATTGGCGATGACTTAGGTACAAATGATGGTTTTGTGGGAGTGCCCCTGTTAAATGTTGAGGTAGTTTTAGATTTAAAACTTCCAGGTCTAGATGATCCACCTCTACTTGGAAATTTGCTTCGTTGTTTTTCGATTACTACAGAGTTTTTTCCTTGAGTTTTCGCAATCTCAATATTTTTGAACGATTTTTTGGCTGTGCCAGATATTTTTAATTTTGTTTTCTTTTCCATAGCTCATCACTCAATCTTTGTAGACAATATTTCTCGCAGACATAATCAACTCATCCGCTTCTTCTTTTGATAAAGCAAAATCTTCAAGGTACCCTTGAATTTTTACTCTTTCACCTTTGACTATATCAAATCCACCTGTTAGCTCATCCGATGCTAAATCAGCAAAATCTTCTAATGTAAGAATTTTCTGTTCACCTAAAGTCATTAGCATTCCAGGAGTTAGTTCTTTTAATTTTATTAAAGCATCTTGAAGACCTAATTCTTTAATTCTCTCAGAAATATCTTCTTGGTCTTTTTGATGAAATTCTTTTGCTCTTTCTATTAGAGCTTTTGCAGTATCTTCTTCGATACCCTCAATTTTCATCAAGCTTTCTGCTGTAGTATCTTTTATATCGTCTATTGATGAAAAACCTTCAGCAACAAGTAATTGACCCAATGTTTCATCTAACTCTAAGTTTTTTACGAAGTTTTCTGTTTTTTCTTTAAATTCAGACTGTCTTCTTTCTGAGTCCTCTGCATCAGTCATTATATTAATTTCATAATTTAATAACTTAGTTGCAAGTCTTACGTTCTGACCTCTTCTTCCAATAGCTTTACTCAAATTTTCTTCAGTTAAAATTACGTCTAATTTTTTTCTTTCTGAATCCACATTTACTCTTTGAACTTCAGCTGGTGATAAAGCATTCGAAACTAAAATTGCTGGATCTTCTGACCAATTTACAATGTCAATTTTTTCACCTTGTAATTCATTTACAACAGCTTGAACCCTAGAACCTCTCATACCTACGCAAGCTCCTACTGGATCAAGAGATGTATCAACTGCTTTAACACAAATTTTTGCTCTGCTACCTGGATCTCTTGATGATGATTTAATTTCAATTAATCCATCATAGATTTCCGGAACCTCTTGCACAAAAAGCTTTTCCATAAATTTTGGGTGCGCTCTTGATAAGAAAATTTGTTGCCCTCTTGGCTCTCTTCTTACGTCATAACAATAAGCTTTAATTCTATCTCCAGCTTTAATATTTTCTCTTGGTATCATTTCATTTTTTTGAATAATTGCTTCAGTACGCCCAAGATCAGCAATTACATTTCCAAATTCTAATCTTTTGACAATACCACTTAAAATTGAATCTTTTTTATCAATAAAGTCATTGTATTGTCTTTCTCTTTCAGCTTCTCTGACGTTAAAACTAATTACTTGTTTAGCTGTTTGAGCTGCAATTCTTCCAAAATCAAATGATGGTAATGGTTGTAATACCTCATCTCCAACTGCTTTACCTTTGTTGGTTTCATTTAGATTGATGGCGTCTTCAAGTTTAATTTCTGTGTTAGAATTTTCAGGATTTTCAGCTACAATCAATTTTCTAAAGATTTCAATGTCACCATTATCTCTATTAATTAAAACTTTTATTTCATTTTCCTGACCAAATTTAGACTTAGCCGCTTTCGCAATTCCTGTTTCCATGGAACTAATAATTAGTTCTTTATCAATAGATTTTTCTAAAGCTACTGCTTCAGCTATTCTTAATAATTCTAGTTTATCTGCTCTTTTATTTAACATGTTTTTGTTTGCTCCAAAAAAAAATGGGCTAATGCCCATTTTGTAAATTCAATAATGTAAGGGCAATATAGTAAAGTTTTTTTTTAATTCAACAGAAACTATTTAGAAAAATGGCTTGTTTTATCAGTTTTTTCCCAAGAAAATGAACCGTTATCATCTGGTGTTCTTCCAAAGTGGCCATAAGCAGCTGTTTTCTCATATATCGGTTTATTTAAATTTAGCATCTCTCTAATTCCTCGAGGACTTAAGTCAAAATTTTCATTTATCTTATCTACAACAAATTTATTTTTATCTAGATCATTATTAAATAAATCAACATAAATTGATAATGGTTTAGACACACCAATTACATAAGCTAATTGAATTAAACACTTGTCCGCAATTTTGGAAGCAACAACATTTTTTGCAATATATCTTGCTGCATAAGCTGCAGATCTATCTACTTTCGTAGGATCTTTTCCTGAAAAAGCTCCTCCACCATGAGGTGCAGCACCGCCATACGTATCTACTATAATTTTTCTTCCAGTTAATCCACAATCTCCATCTGGGCCACCAATAACAAAATTTCCAGTTGGATTAACATAAAACTCATCTTCATTAAAACCCTCAAGAAAAATTGATGGAATGGACTGTAGCATATAAGGTCTCAATAAATCTCTAACTTGTGATTGATTAACATCTGCTGAGTGCTGAGAAGATATTACTACAGATTTTACTTTAGTAGGCTTTCCATCTACATATTCAAAAGTAACTTGGCTCTTACTGTCTGGTTCTATATTTTTTAACTTTCCTGACTTTCTGTCTTCTGCCATTAATCTTAAAATTTTATGAGAGTAATGAATAGGTGCTGGCATTAAAACATCAGTTTCATTACAAGCATATCCAAACATAATACCTTGATCTCCAGCTCCCTCATCTTTATTTCCAGACGAGTCTACACCCATTGCTATATCAGCAGATTGGGAATGAAGATGACTTTCTATTTTTGTTGCTTCTCTCCAAGTAAAACCTTCTTGATCATATCCAATATCTTTTATGCAATTTCTAACTTTTTCAATTAATTCATCTTGTTTTATTTCAGGACCTCTAACTTCCCCTGCTAAAACTACTTTATTGGTTGTTGTAAGTGTTTCGCATGCAACTCTTGAGAATGGATCTCCAGAAAGATAACTATCAACTACCATATCTGAAATTCTATCTGAAACTTTATCCGGGTGACCTTCAGATACCGACTCGCTTGTGAAAAGAAAATTTTTTAAATTACTCATTTTTAAATCTATTAAATGAAAATATCATAAAAATATATAATAAAATTAATGTTATAAAAATTTTATTTCCGTATTTAGAAAATAATGTTGGTGGTATTTTTTTGGACTTTTTAAAGTCAACATAACCTGATTTACCAAGGCTAACCTTTTGTTCAACAATCCCTAAAGGATTAACAATTGCAGTGATACCATTATTTGCTGAACGCAATAAATATTTACCACTTTCAACTGCTCTAAATATACTATGTGCAAAGTGTTGTTTGGGTCCTATTGATTTACCAAACCATCCATCTTCAGAAATATTAACTATTAAATCAAAGCTTGGGTTTTTAAATATTTTACCTGAATAGATTATTTCATAACAAATCAATGGTAATATCTTTAAGGAAAAATCATCTTTTTTTATCTCTATGATTTTTCTTTCATTTCCTTTTGAAAATGATTGATAGTTATTTGTAATTACTCTTAAACCTAATTTTTTTAAAATATTTTCAAAAGGTAAAAACTCACCAAATGGGACTAGATTGATCTTATTATAAAAATTTAATATTTCTAAATTATGATCATAAATCGATAAGGAATTGAAATAATTAATTTTTTCTTTTTTCATTTTTTGGCTATTAATCCCAATAAATAACAAATGATTTTTGCTGAAAGTCTCTTCAAATAACCACTTAAATTCAACTAATTCTTCTTGAGAGACGTCAGGTAGAATTCCTTCAGGCCAAACAAATATAGTTTTATCATCTTTTCGCGGCTCACTTATATCAATCAATTCATTTATTACTGAGACTGGATTAATATTTGAATAAAATCTATCGAGACTAATATTTGAACTTATAGCTCTTACTTTATAATCATAGTTTGTAACATCTGATGAATTAAATGTTTCTTTATAGGATGATCCATACAAATAAAACAGAAATGGTAAAATTAGAAAAATAACACACACTCCAATATCTTTTTTTGTTTCTCTCAATATAAAAATTGCAGGACTAGCAAACAGTGAAATACAAAATAAATTAAATCCATAGGTTCCTATTAACGAGGTAATACTTAATATTTCTAAATGATTAACAAAACTATAGGCTATCAAATTCCAAGGAAAACCAGTTAAAATTGAACCTCTTATGAATTCAAAAACTCCAAGAAATAATGAAAAAACAAAAAAAGAACTTACTACTTTTTTAGATTTTAAAATTATAAAACAGAAAGTAGCCAGTCCATAAAAAATTCCCAGAAATGAAGGTATTAAAATAATAGTTATAGGAATTAAAAATTTAAAATTTTGATCAAATGTTAAAGATATTGATATCCAATATAAGCTTGATAAAAAATAACCAAATCCAAATAACCACCCATAAAAAAAGAAATATTTTTTACTTTGGTGAATTTTAGATTTTTTAAATAGAAATACAAAAAAAACACTAAAAGTAAAAAAATTTATTATTAAGTAATTGTAGGGAGGTAAACTTAAAGATGAGGCTACACCCAAAGTAACTAAAAAAACTATTTCAATGTAATCTTTTTTAATCAATCTAGTTAATCTTTGAAATTACTGATTTATATATTTTTTCTTCTTCACTGAGCATTCTTTTATAATCTTTATCTTTAATATGATCAAAACCTAGTAAATGAAGAAATCCATGTATAAAAGTTTTTATTACTTTTTCCTTAAAATTTTTAATATTTTGTGATCTGGGTTTATCCATGATGTTATAACTAATAATAATATCTCCAATATAAGTTTTTTTAGATATCAATGTTTTTTTAGATAAAGGGAATGACAAAATATCAGTAGACTTATTTTTATTTCTAAAGTTTTTATTTAATTTTTCAATGCATCTATTATTTGAAAGAAGTAAAGTAAGGGTTATTTTCTTATTAGGAAATTGATATTTTCTTGGAAACAACTTGCAAATTTCTTTGAAAAAAAGTTCTTTTTTTCTTAGTTTTTTTGACCAAGCTTTCTCCTCTGAGAAAACTTCAACACTAATCATTTTTTGAGTAGGCTTTAACTATTTTGGAGACAAGTGGGTGTCTAACTACGTCCGAATGATCAAAATCAACAACGGATATTTCATTTAAATGACCTAATAATTCTTTTGATCTAACTAACCCTGACATATTTTTATTTGGCAAATCAATTTGTGTTGGATCTCCATTGACAACTATTTTAGAATTTTCTCCTATTCTAGTTAAAAACATTTTAATTTGAGTATCAGTTGCATTTTGGGATTCATCTAAGATTGCAAATGAATTTTTTAAAGTTCTTCCTCTCATAAAAGCAAGTGGTGCTATTTCAATATCACCTATTTCAATCATTCTTTGAATTTTTTCGAAATCAAAAAGATCATATAAAGAATCATATAAGGGCCTTAAATAAGGATCAACTTTCTCCTTCATGTCACCAGGTAAAAATCCTAACCTTTCTCCTGCTTCAACAGCAGGTCTAGATAAAATTATTCTTTCAATTTTTTTTTCCAACAACATCGTAAGTCCTACGGCTACGGCTAAAAATGTTTTACCAGTCCCTGCTGGACCTGCTGAAATTATTATGTCGCTTTGTCTTAAAGCTCTTACATAATCTTTTTGTTTTTCTGATCTTGGGATAATTGATTTTTTTGGAGTCTTAATTATATCCGTAACATTATTATTTTTAACTTTTTCATTAATCATAAAATTATCTACTGAAGAAACTATGTCCTTGTTTTCAATACTGCCATTATTAATAAATTGATTGGCTAGAAATTTTATAGCATTTTTAACTATTTCATTTTTTTCAGGATTAGACTTAATTAAAATAGAGTTACCTCTAGAGTATAAACTTGTTTCAGTAATTTTTTCTAATTCCTTTAAATTTTTATTAAACTCACCTACTACACCAATCAAGAGTTCGTTATCGTGGAAAATAACACTTAGAGAATTATTATCAGAGTAAACAAACTTTAATGAAGTATCACTATTTTTTTTTGTTAAACTACTCAATTTCTATGCTACCTTTTGATTAGAGCTAAAATCTCTTTCACCAAACAAAGTGCTTCGATTACTTTTATTTATTTTTACAGGCACAATTTTTCCTATATCATCTTTTTTACCATTAAAAATAACTGATGTCATATATTCAGATCGACCAAAAACTTGGGTTTTATTATCTGTTAAATTCTCAACTAAAACGTTAATTGTTTTATTCTCCAATGATTTATTCATATACATCTGATTATCATATAACTGGCTTTGAATTTTTTCTAATCTTTCCATAGAAATTTTTTTATCAATCAACTTTAAATCTGCTGCAACTGTGCCTGGTCTTGGACTAAAAATAAAAGAATAGGAATTTATAAACTTAATCTTTTGAATTAGTTCAAAAGTATCATTAAAATCTTGTTCTTCTTCACCTGGATAACCTATTATAAAATCACTAGAAAATTGTATATTAAAGTTAATTTCTTTTAATTGATCATATATTTTATAATATTCACTAATAGTATGTTTTCTATTCATAAGATCTAAAACTTTATTAGATCCACTTTGAACTGGCAAATGAACCAGTGGCATAAGTTTTTTTGAATGTTTGTAAACTTCAATTAAGTCATCTGACATATCTTTTGGATGGGATGTTGTATATCTAATCCTTTTGATGTCAGAATAATTTTCGATCTTTAATATTAAATCTGATAATCTATACTTTTCATCATTGTAAGCATTTACATTTTGTCCAAGTAAAATTATTTCTTGGGTGCCTGAATCTGCCAAATATTTAGCCTCATCTAAAATTTGTTTAAATGGTCTAGAATATTCTGGCCCTCTTGTGTACGGCACTACACAAAAATGGCAGAACTTATCACAACCTTCTTGGATTGTTAAAAATGAAGAAATTTTTCCAGAATTATTTTTAATTTTATTAAAATATTCAAATTTTGAAATTGCATCAAATTCTATTTCTTCAACTTTTTTGTTTTTTTCTATATAATTTAAAATTGTATCATTAATTTTATGATATGCTTGTGGTCCAATAACAAGATCTATGTAAGGTTCTCTTTTAAGCATTTCCTGATTTTCTGCCTGTGCAACACATCCAGCTATGATTACTAATGGCTTTTTTTTTGATCTAAAAATTTTTTTTACTCTCCCAATTTCATGATAAACTTTTTCTTTTGCTTTATCTCGGATATGACATGTATTAAGCAAATAACAATTTGCATCCTCGTAATTTTCTGTTTTTTCATAGCCAATTTTTTTTACTGAGTCATATATTCTATTCGAGTCATACTCATTCATTTGACAACCGAATGTTTTGATAAAAATTTTTTGTTTCATTAATTAGGATTTTTTCTTTACCCCATACAATTCAAGTTTGTGGTCTACTAATTTGTAACCATATTTTTCTGCTACTTTTCTTTGAAGTTTTTCAATTTCCTCGTCCACAAATTCAATAATTTCACCTGATTTCACATCTATTAAATGATCATGGTGTCCTTCATTTAATTCTTCGTATCTTGCTTTTCCACCTTTGAATTCATGCTTAGCTAATATTCCTGATTCTTCAAATAATTTTACAGTTCTGTAAACAGTTGCAATACTTATCTTTGGGTCAATTTTAGAAACTCTGTTATATAATTCATCTACATCAGGATGATCCGACGATTGGGACATTACTTGCGCAATTACTTTACGTTGATCGGTTAACTTTACACCCTTTGACAAACATTTTTCTTCAATAGTTTCTGACATATTTAATTTTAACTTATATAAATAGGATTAATCAAATTTTTTTTAATTTTATATTTTTTACATAAATAAGGGATATTTTCATAACTTAAATCATGGTCATCTTTAAAATCATCTAAATTATAACAATAATAGTCAATTTTTTTTGCGACATTAAAAGCTTTAACAACTGACATGGAATTTCTTATACTAGCAAAGCTTCCTGGTCCTCTATTGATATAAATTGCGCTAATATCAGTTATTTTAAGTTTTTTTGATAAGAGAAAATCATTAATAATTATAGTTAATTTTTCATAATTAATTTTAGTATTCTCATGTGTAATATTATAAATACTAGTATTAGTGATGATCATTAGAAAAATTTTTTCATTAGCAACATCTATAATAAGTTTGTTCATTTTTATTCTATTTATAAGCACAAATTCTATTTCAGATGAAAATAATATCAAATACTATTCTGGTGACGAAGGTATTTTGTCATTAATGTATCACCGTTTTAATGAACATAAATATCCCTCTACAAATATTCAAATGGAAGTTTTTACTGAACAAATGGAAATAATACAAAACTCTAATTATACTTTTTCTAATCCAGAACAATTTGAAGAAAATTTTAATACACCAAAAACAAATAAAGAAATTCTTATAACAATTGATGATGCCTTTCTCTCTTTCTACCTTGAGGCGTGGCCATATTTAAAAAAAAATAAAATCCCTTTTATTTTATTCGTCTCAACAGAACCTGTTGAAAAAAAAGGGTATATGACTTGGGAGCAGATTAAGGAAGTTGAAGCAGAAAAATTTGCAATGATAGGGCACCATTCACATTCTCATGGATATCTTATTGATAGTGATAATGATTCATTTATTTTAGATATAGAAAAAGGAAATAAGATATTTTTAGAAAAATTAGGGTATATACCAAATTTATTTTCTTATCCTTTTGGTGAGTATTCAAAATTCATGAGAGATTATATCTCTGAAAATTTTGATTTTGCTTTTGGTCAACATTCTGGTGTAATTGATTTAAATAAAGATAAATTTGAACTACCTAGATTTCCAATTAATGAAGATTACGGAGAATTAAAAAGATTTAATTCTATTATAAATTCATTTCCACTTGAATATGATCAATTGTTTCCCTTAGAAAAAAAATTATCAAAAGAGAAAAATCCCCCTGATTTTCAAGTTAAATTTTTTAATGAACAAGATAGCATTAAAAACATTAATTGTTACTCTAATGAATTAGATAAATGGGAAAGGTCAAATACTATTTTTAACAATAATTTATTAACCATTAAATTTAGAGGTCCATTTAAACCGAGAAGAGGTAGAATAAACTGCTCTCTTAATGACAAAGGAAAATGGCGATGGTTTGGTATTCAATTTCCTATTAAAGAAAACTAAATAAGACTTTCTAGATCAACACTTGAAGGTAGTAATTTAGCATCATCAAAATCTTGTAACTTATTTTGTAAAATTATTTTCTGTAATACTTCAACATATTGATTGCCTGTTTCTGCATATTTATTTAGATATTTGGAAAGTTCTATGCTGTCTAAAGATTTGTTAGAATCTCTAAATTCTGCTCTAGCTTTTCTAAAATCTTTATAAGTAGAATGGGTGTTTAAATTTCTTTGGTAGGCTCTAACTGATGCTTGAAGGATATTAAATTTCATAACTTTATGGTGCTTTCCTTCTTTTGCCTCTTTTGGTTTTAAACCTTCTCCTGACCAAGTCCATTGTCCAAATAAAGCGTTACCTTCTTGAGCAAATCTAGAAGTTCCCCAGCCTGTTTCTTTTGCTGCTTGAGCAATTGCAAGAGATACTGGTATTTCATCCATTCTTATTTTTAATGTTGATAAATCTTTAGATTTTATACCATATTGTTTGTATTTTTTTTCAAGCCAACTTATTTCTAAGGTTGTGTTATTACTTTTGTTAATAATATCAAAAAGTGTCCTTCTATCTTTTTTAATAATATTGTTTTCTTTTATGATTAAAGGCAAAACAATTTGTATAAAAAATTCTTTCCTTTTCTTTGTATTCTTAATCTTTTTTAATTCGTTAGGCAACAAAGTTAATGCAACAGGCTTAACTAATTTCTTTTTTCTAACGTCATTAAGATTATAATCAGTTTCTTTAAATAATTTATTTATTATTGCTGCATTTAAATAAACAGACTCAGCCTGACTATTATTTAAGGTATAAATATCAATTAGCACTTCTTCTTCATTTAAAGTTTCAATTTCTTTTTTATTTTTATCTTCTTTATTAAGAGTATATGCCAAAATCTTTTTAGAATTATTTGTATACTCTTTTGTATAAAAATTTTTATCAGCAAAATTAATATATATTGGAACAATATAAAAAAAAGAAATAATTAAAAAACTACTTAGAAAAATTCTCAATAGAGCATTTTTACTTTTTTGATCAAATAAATCTTGTTTATTTTTCATATTTTTAAATTGCAACTACTTCTTTAACTTCTGGTAAATAATGACATAAAAGATTTTGAACTCCTTGCTTTAATGTCATTGTAGAACTTGGACATCCTGAGCAGCTTCCTTGTAGTTGAACTTTTACAACACCATCTTTAAACTCTTTAAATTTAATATCACCACCATCCCTTGCTACTGCAGGTCTTATTTTTTGATCTAAAATTTTTACTATTTTTTGTTCAAGTTCATTTAAATTTGAATTTTGTTCATCCAAACTCTCATCAATGACAAATTCTTTTCCTTCAGAATAAAAATCATTAATAAATGAAATTACAATATGCTTTATATCATCCCATTTAATTATCTCTTTTTTATTAATGGAGATAAAATCCTCTCCCAAAAAAATTCCCTCAACTCCTTTGATAGATAATAAATTTCTTACAAGTGTATTTTTAGTGTCATCTTTGTTGGTAATTTCGTACGGACCACAATTAGAGACTTTTTTCCCGGGTAGGAACTTAAGTGAATTAGAGTTTGGCGTTACTTCTGTTTGAACGAACATAAATTATATATAGTGAATATTTAAAAAATTAAAACTTGATAATAAATTTTATCTAAAAACCCACTATTTCTTTAATTCTTTCAATCTTTTTTGACGCAATTAAATTGGCTTTTTCAACTCCATCTAGAAGAATCTTATCAAGAAATTTTTTATCATCTAAAAGTTTTTTTATCTCTTTAGAAATAGGTTCAATTTTATCAACTAATTCTACTGCTAACATTTCTTTAAATTCAGAAAAATTTTTACCTGCAAAAAGTTGGACTGAATTTTGTAAAGAAGAATTAGTCAGACTTGAATATATTCCTAACAAATTTTTTGCTTCCAATCTTTCATCTAGTTCTTTTATTTCATTTGGCATTGGCAAAGGATCGGTTTTTGCTTTTTTAATTTTATTTATTATTTGATCTCTATCGTCTGTTAGATTAATTCTACTCAAATCAGATAGTTCAGATTTGCTCATTTTATTTGCTCCATCCTTTAAACTCATAATTCTTGAAAATTCTTTTTGAATAAGGGGTTCAGGGACTTGAAGAAAATTTTCTATCTCAAAATCATTATTAAATTTTTGAGCAATATCTCTACATAATTCTAAATGCTGTTTTTGATCATCTCCTACAGGAACATGTGTGGCATCGTACAAAAGAATATCGGCTGCCATCAATACAGGGTAAGAATAAAGACCGATACTTGCTTTTTCTTTATCTTTTCCAGCTTTTTCTTTAAATTGAGTCATTCTGTTTAGCCATCCCATTCTAGCAACACAGCTTAAAATCCATGCTCCTTCCGCATGAGCGGGTACTCTAGATTGATTAAAAATTATACTTTTTTTTGGATCTATGCCGCTTGCAACAAACGTTGCTACAGTTTCTCTAATATTATTTTTTAATTCTTTCGGATCTTGCTTCACAGTAATAGCATGTAAATCGACAACACAAAAAATGCATTTATTATCATTATCATTATTTAGGTCGACAAAGTTTTTAATAGCTCCTAGGTAATTCCCTAAATGAAGATTTCCTGTTGGTTGTACACCTGAAAAAATTTTTTTACTCATAAAATTAATACTTTAAATTAATATCACTCATTTTAAAAGCTTTGATCAAATAACAGACAAATAAATAAAACAATAACCCCAATATAACACTTAGAATCAAATATAAAGATTTAATTACATTATTAAATGCTAGTTCGTTTTGAAAAAAATTTAATAAAAAGTTAAAAAATAAACCTAAGAGAACTGACGCAATAACTATTTTAATAAACTTCACAAAAAATATTTGATTAAAATAAAATAATTTACGATTTTTTAAAAATAGAAATAACAATATTGAATTAAACCATGATGAAATAGTTGTTGCTATTGGAATTATAATAAATCCTATTTCACTAAAATAGTAAATACTAATAAAAATATTTATTATTACTGAAATTAATGAAATATAAAATGGTGTTTTAGTATCTTGATTAGCAAAGAAAAAACTTGAAAAAACTTTTATCAAAGCAAAAGCAGGTAAACCAAGTGCAAAATAATATAAAGCTAAACTAGAATTGCTTACTGAAGTTTGATTAAAAGATCCGTAGCCAAATAAAGCCGAAATAATTTGTTCTGATCCAATAATTAAAGCAATAGTAGCTGGTAAACTTAAAAATAAGCTTAATTCAAGAGCTTTGTTTTGAATAAGTAAAATCTTATCCTTTTTTCTAGATTGAATATATTTTGACAACTGTGGAAGTATAACAACTCCAATTGCAATACCAGCTATTGCCAGGTTAATTTGATAAATTCTATCTGCATAATATAAATAAGAGACCGCACTTGCTTGAAAAGATGCAATTATGGTTCCAATTAAAATATTAATTTGAGTAACTCCAGATGAAAAAATACTTGGTAAAAGTTTTTTGAAAAAAAACTTTACTTTATTACTTACTTTTAATTTGAAAATAAACTCAAGCGAGTAATACTTTGATACATATTTATATAAAAATATTAATTGCAAAAAACCAGCTAAAGAAACACCATAAGACAAATAATAAACAAGTTGATCACCCAAAGATTTAGAAAAAAGTAATACTAATATCAGAACGATATTTAAAATTATTGGGGCAGCAGCCGCAGCTGCAAATTTATTATGAGAATTAAGAATAGCAGAAAAAAAAGATACTAAACAAATAAAAAACAAAAAAGGAAAAGTTATCCTTGTTAAATTTATTGCGACCTCCATTTTTTCAAAATCACCAACAAACCCTGGAGCAATAATTGAAACAAATACTGGCATGAAAATCTCGATTATTATTATTAAAAATAATAACCCCAAGAATAGGAGGGTAAAAATATCGTTCGCAAATTTATTTGATTGTTTTTTACCCTTAATCATTTCTGAAGAATAGCTTGGAACAAATGCAGCATTAAAAGTACCTTCAGCAAACAATCTTCTAAAAGTATTTGGAATTCTAAATGCAACAAAGAAAGCATCAGCTAACATTCCTGTTCCAAGAAAAATTGCTATCAAAATATCTCTTAAATAGCCAAGCAACCTACTAATGATCGTATAAAAACCGAATGTGCCTGTTGACTTAAGTAAGTTCATAAATCATATTAGTCTTAATTTTACCTAATTGTACACTTATTATAAGAATATATAGATCAAATATTTAAAATAATAAAATTTTTAAAAAGAATACAAATAGAATTGAATTTGAGATAGTTGAACAAAAATGAAAAAAACAAAGATTAATCATTACACTGACAAAGAGGCTTTAGATTTTCATAAAGACAAAAAACCTGGCAAGATTGAGATAATTTCTTCTAAAAATATGACAACTAAGCGAGATCTCGCTTTAGCATATTCTCCAGGTGTAGCTGCTCCAGTTAAAATGATCAGTGAAAACCCTGAAGCTGTTTATGATTATACAAGTAAAGGAAACTTAGTTGCTGTCATAAGTAATGGTTCAGCAATTTTAGGAATGGGTAATTTAGGCGCCCTTGCATCAAAGCCTGTGATGGAGGGAAAAGCTGTATTATTTAAAAGATTTGCAGATATTGACTCAATTGATCTAGAAATAGATTGTAAAGATTCTAATGAAATTATTAATTCTATAAAAAATTTTGCACCAAGTTTTGGTGGAATTAATTTAGAAGATATAGCCGCTCCAGATTGTTTTATAATAGAACAAAAATTAAAAGAGATTTTAGATATTCCAGTTTTCCATGATGATCAACATGGGACTGCAATCATAACAGCAGCAGCATTAATAAATGCATTAGATATTTGTGGTAAATCAATAAAAAAAATTAAAGTTGTAGTTAATGGTGCTGGTGCGTCAGCACAAGCATGCACTGAATTATTTAAAAACTCGGGAGTAAAATCTGAAAATATAATCATGCTAGATAGAAAAGGCGTGATTTATGAAGGTAGAACTGAAGGAATAGACCAATGGAAATCTAGATATGCCGTTAAGACTAAACTTAGAAGTCTTAAAGATGCTTTAAAAGGTGCGGATGTTTTTTTAGGATTGTCTGCTAAAGGTGTTTTAAATAAAGAGATGGTTAAATCAATGGCAAAAAATCCAATAATATTTGCTTGCGCAAATCCTGATCCAGAAATCACTCCAGAAGAAATTAATGAAGTAAGAAATGATGCAATAATAGCAACAGGAAGATCTGATTATCCAAATCAAGTTAATAATTTAATTGGATTTCCATATATCTTTAGAGGAGCTTTGGATGTTAGATCAAAGACAATAAATGAAGAAATGAAAGTTGCAGCAGCTAATGCAATAGCTAAACTAGCAAGAGAAGATGTGCCTGATGAAGTTGTTGCAGCTATGGGCGGAGAAAGACCTCATTATGGAAAAGATTACATAATTCCATCTACATTTGACCCAAGGTTAATAAGCGTGATTCCTACTGCTGTAGCAAAAGCTGCTATGGAAAGTGGTGTTGCTCGAAAAAATATTGATGATTTTGAAGTTTATAAGGATCAACTTAAACAAAGATTAGACCCAACTGTAACTATAATGCAAGGTATAAATTCATTTATCAAAAAAAATCAAAAAAGAATTGTATTTGCTGATGGTGAGGATGAAAATACTTTAAAAGCAGCAATAGCATTTAAAAATTCTAAATTAGGAATTCCAATTTTAGTTGGTAAAGAAAGTAAAATTAAAGAGCAGATAAAAAATATTGGATACAGTGATAATTTTGACATTGAAATTGTTAATTCAAAAGATGATGAAAAAAGAAAAAGATATGTAAAACATTTATTTGAAAAGTTACAAAGAGAACAAGGATTATTAGAGCGAGACTGTGATAGAATGATCAGAAATGATAGGGTTGTCTGGGCTACAAGTATGGTTGCCTGTGGTGATGCAGATGGTGCTGTTACAGGAAATACTAGGCGATTTGGGGCTTCTTTAGAAAAAATTAAACAAGTTGTGGATGTTAGAAAGGGGGAAATTATGTTTGGACTAAACATGATAGTCCATAAAGGTAAAACTATTTTTATAGGTGATACTAGCGTTCATGAATATCCCACATCAGAACAAATGGCTGAAATAGCAATATCTTCAGCTAGAGTTGTACGATTGTTTGGATTTGATCCTAAAGTTGCTTTTATATCTCATTCTACTTTTGGACAACCTCTTACTAGTAGAACAAAACATATTCGAAGTGCTGTTGAAATATTAAAGGATAAAAAAGTTGATTTTGAATTTGATGGAGATATGCAGCCAGATGTTGCTTTAAATCCTGAATATGAAGAGCTATATCCTTTTTCAAAAATTGTTGGTAAGGCAAATATTTTGATTATGCCAGGTCAACATAGTGCAGCCATATCATACAAATTAATGAAAACTATTGGGGATACAAAGGTTATTGGACCTTTACTAATTGGAATTGGGTTACCAATAGAAATTGCTCCTTTGAGATCTTCTACATCAGAACTAATTAATTTAGCTTCTATAGCCGCTTATTCTGCAGACGTAATTGATTACAAAAAATAATTACTCTTTTTGAATTCTAAGATCTTCAACAAGGATAATGCTTGCAATAACATCCTCTACATCCAATATCTCTTTAGCCTCACTGATTACTAGATCTTTTTCTTCAGAAGTTAATGCAATTCCATAAACATAGATTTTTTTCTTATAAGTGTCTATTTGATAATTGGTTGCCTTAATATTTTTATTTAAAATAATGGCTGTTCGAAGTTGAGACGTTATTAAAATATCTTTTGCAGATCTTTTAAAGTTAAATTCTTCTTTTATTTTAATATCATTACGAACAGACCTGGCACCTTTTGTCTCCCAAGCTAATTTAGTTAATTGTAATTTTTCCTCAGGACTATCAACTTTTCCAGTTAAAAAAATTCTTCCATCTAACACCTTGGATTTTACTGATATTAAATATTTTTTATCTTTAATAAGAATACGTGCAGCTAAATTTTTTTGCATGATCGAGTCATCCATTTGAGTACCAACAGTTCGTGGATCAAAAGCAATACTAACCCCCGAACCAAAAATACCTTTTGACGAAACTCCAACACAACTAGACAAAATAATACCCAATAAAATAACTAGAATATATTTAAATTTCATTTTTCAATTTCAAACAATAGTTATAAATTTTTTTTTTTGGAATATCTTTATTTTGGCTAATAATTTCAGTTATCTCTTTTATAGTTAATTTATTAATCATTTTATGAATTATATTCATATCTGATTCATCTAATTCTAGTGAGTAATTTTTTTCAAATTTTTTTTCAGAAATTACTATTGTTAGCTCTCCTTTTAGCTCCTTATTAAATTTTTCCAAATCATCAACGTTTGTTCTTATGAATTCTTCGTAAATTTTTGAT
>QBXA01000009.1 GCA_003283905.1 Pelagibacteraceae bacterium AG-319-F18
AATATATTAGAAATTAGAAGACCCGAAGGAGGTATACGTGCTTGGGCTTCTGAACCAGGTGAATCATATAACGCTTTTGATGGAACGTATGGAGGCCTATGGAGAAGAAGTGGTAGAGCACCACAAGAACTTGTTGGAATTGGATTTACTGCACAAGGTAACTTCTATGGTCATCCATATGAACGTAAATGTTTTGACTCAAAGTTTGATTGGATTTTTGAGGGTATAAAAGATAACAAAATTGGTGACTTTGGTTTTAGTGGAAATGGTGCTGCTGGCTTCGAGTTAGATCATATTGATTCAGATCTCACTTCCAATAAAGAAATAATATTATTAGCTCAATCTAAGGCTTCAAAAGATCCTAAAGAGAATTTTATACTAGTACCAGAGTCACAATTAACTCATCTATCAAATATCAAGCATTTACCAGAAGAAGAAATTTTACAAGCAGACATGGTTTATTTTACAGTTCCTGGTGGTGGGTCGGTGTTTTCAACAGGATCTATTACTTTTTGTGGAAGTCTACCTTGGAATAATTTTGATAATAATGTATCAAAACTATTAGAAAACATAATAAATAAATCAATATCCTAAAATTAAAAAAATTAATTGATATAAAGGATTTGAATATGGGTAAAGCACTTGAAATTACTGAAAAATTACAAAATTACATAAATGATTTTGGATTAAAGTTAAATCCAGTTCAGCAAGAAATAATTAATTACAATAATACATTAGGTGATATCAAAAGGATGCAAATTGATCCTTCTCAATGTTATTTTCTACATTTAATCATAAAAATTTCAAATATTAAAAATGTACTAGAAATTGGAACCTTCACAGGGTTAAGTGCTCTTTCAATTTCACTAGCTTTACCTGAAGATGGTAAATTAATAGCGCTTGATAAAAATGAAGAAACTAACAAAGTAGCATTAAATTTTTTTAAAAAAGCCAACCAAAATCACAAGATTAAAACAATAATAAAACCAGCTCTTGAAAGTTTAGAAGAACTTAAAAATAATAAATTTGATATGGTTTTTATTGATGCAGATAAAATGAACTATAAAGAATATTATGAAAAATCATTGAGATTAACCGACAAAGGTGGCTTAATAATAGTTGATAATGTTTTATGGCATGGAGAAGTTGTAGATAAAGAAAATTTAGACAAATATACAGTAAACATCAGAGAATTTAATACCTATATTGCAAATGATAAAAGAGTAGAGCAAATTATTGTTCCTTTAGGTGATGGAATGACCGTTTGTAGAATTTTATAATGTTCGAAGTTTTAGGGTTTTATAAATTTATCAAAATTAAATCTTTAAAGAAAAATAAAGATTTTATGCAAAATTTTCTAATAAAAAACAATATAAGAGGAACTATCATTCTAGCAAAAGAAGGAATGAATGGAACTATTTCTGGTCAACTTAAAGATATTAAAAAAACAATTAATAAGATGAAATTTCTATTTTCATTTAAGAATTTTGATAATAGCAATAATTCCAAGTCTAAATTTCAACCATTTCATAGAGCTAAAGTAAAAATTAAAAAGGAAGTAGTTCCAATGAATTTAACTTTAAATATTAAAGATAGAGAAATGAAAACTCATTTAGATCCTAAAGAATGGAATGAGTTAATAAAAAAAAAAGATACATATATAATAGATACTCGAAAACCATTTGAGTATGACGTTGGTACGTTTAAAAAATCAGTTAACCCAGATGTTAATAATTTTAGAGATTTTCCAAAATATTTAAATAAATTAAAAAAAAATAAGCCGGTAGCCATGTTTTGTACTGGTGGCATTAGATGTGAAAAGACTTCAGTTTATTTAAAGAAGAAAGGATTTAAAAATATCTATCAATTAAATGGAGGTATTTTAAATTATCTTAAAAAGACAAAGGAGAAAGATAGCATGTGGAAAGGGGAATGCTTTGTTTTTGATAACAGAATCAGTCTTAAACACGGCTTAAAAGTTGGATGTTATTTCATGTGTAGTGGATGCAGAAAGCCAATTTCTATAAAAGATAAAAAATCAAAAAAATACGAAGAAGGTGTTTCTTGCCCAAATTGTCACGATAAATTAACTGATACACAAAAGACTAGATTTAGAATGAGACAGAAACAAATAAATCTTGCTAAAAAGAGTGGATCAAAGCATATATTCCAGAAAGAATTTAAATAGAAAATATATTGTCTAAACAAATAAATTTAACAAAAGATCCTATTTGGGATCTATTAAGAAAAGTAACTATACCAGCTAGTGTAGGTTCGTTATTTCAAACATTTTATAATTTAGTAGATACTTGGTTTGCTGGTAGAATTTCTGCAGAAGCTATTGGAGCTATAGCCAAATCTTTTCCTATATATTTTGTAATCATTGCTGTAGGTGTAGGAATTGGTGCTGCTACGAATGCTTGTATTGGAAATTTATTAGGTGAGAAAAAAATTAATAAAGCTTCATTATTCATTGCTCAATCTGTAATATTTGCAATTGTAACTTCAGTTATTGTCACTCTGTTTGGTTTAAATGCTTCCAATTTTCTTTTAGGGATAATGGGATCTGATGCTACTGGTATAGCTTTAACTAGAGAATATTTGGATATCATTTTTTACGGTACGTTTATTGTGATGATACAAATTTCTTTAAACGGAGCCTTAAATGCACAAGGCGATACAAAGAGTTATAGAAACGTATTAATTTTTAGTTTTTTCTTAAATATATTTTTAAATCCATTGTTTATTTGGGGATATGGATTTATCCCTGCTTTTGGAATTTCTGGTTTAGCTATAGCTACTGTTATTTCACAAACTATAGGTACTTTTTATTTAGCTTATAAGATTAATTCATGTAAATTACGAAAATACTTACACATACAGTGTTTTATTCCTAAACTAGACATGTTGAGAGAACTATTTTCTCAAGCGTTACCAATAATGTTTAGTATGCTGTTTATAGGTGTTGGAATATTTAATATTTTGTATTTTATTGGTCAATTTGGCGAATTAGCTACAGCTGGTTATGGCGCAGCTTTAAGGATAGAACAAGTTTTTTTATTACCAGTTATTGGCCTAAATACAGCAGTACTTTCGATTGGAGGACAAAACTTTGGAGCAAAAAAATATAATCGTATAAGAGAATTGTATACTAAAGCTCTTTTATTTGGCTCATCTTTTATGGTTGTTGCAGGCATAATATTATTTTTTGGTGCTGAGTTTTTTGTTTCACAATTTACTGATAATAATGAAGCTATCATCCATGGTGCTATATATCTCAAAGTTGCAGCTTTGATAGGTCCTATTTATCCAGTATTCTTTATTACAACAGCAGTATTTCAAGCTCTTAAAAAACCAATTTATAGTCTGTATTTAAGTATTCTAAGATTAACTGCATTTCCATTTTTGTCTTTATGGTATGTAATTAACATTAGAGGTGGTGATTATAATGATATATTTTATACAATAATGACAACTAATTGGGTTATGGGTATTGCTCTAATCATCTTCATTGGATATTTCTTAAATAATGTATTTAAGCAAAAAAAAAGCCATTTTAGTTATTAGTGTTTCGGTAATAGTTTTTTTTTTCATTTATACAAACATCAAATCACAAGATATTGAGATAACTGATGGTGATACGATCAAAATTAATGGAGAGAAAATCAGATTTAGTGGCATTGATACACCAGAATTAAAACAAACCTGTATTAAAAAAGGTGAGAGTAATACTTGCGGGATAACAGCAAAACAAATTCTTGTAGACAAGATTGGAGATAACAAAGTTATCTGTGTTAGTGAAGGTAAAGATCAGTATAATAGAACATTAGCCGAATGTTTTGTAAATGATGAGAGTTTATCAAGTTATTTGGTAAGAAGTGGTTATGCATTTGCTTATAGAAGATATTCTAAAAAATTTATTATAGATGAAGATTATGCTAAATTTAATAAACTTGGAATGTGGTCAATGAAATTTGATTATCCTTGGGATTGGAGAAGAAAAAATTAATAACTAATCTTTTTTCAAATTTTTTTCTAATTTTCTTACAAAAAAAGAAACAATTAATATCAGCACTAAATATTCTAATATTAAAAAAGTATATATTTCTAAAGGTCTATAAGTTGTAACAACTAATTCGTTAGCTTTTCTAGTTAAATCGCCAATACCAATTATTGATACTAAAGATGACATTTTTAACACATAAACAAATTGATTTCCTATAGCAGGTAAAATATTTTTTATTGCTTGAGGTAATATCACTAACCTTAATCTTTTAAAAAAATTTAGACCTAATGAGCTACCAGCTTCCCATTGTGCTTTTTTAATTGAATTAATACCTGCTCTAAAAATTTCAGCTTGAAAAGCACTTTCACTTATTGCCAATGCAATTATTCCAGAAACAAATGGACTAAAACTAATACCTGTCATTATTGGTAATCCATAATAAATCCATAAGATTAAAACTAATAGCGGAACCGCTCTTACAATTTCAACATAACCTATATTAATATAAGTTAAAAATTTATTCTTAGCTAAAGAGGGAATAGCAACTATTAAACCTAATAGCATTGATATAATTATTGATACTACAGAAATATAAATAGTAGTTGTTAAACCGCTCAATAAAAATTTTAGATTAGTTAATCCTTCAATATTATTTGGAGAAATAATAAACCAGCTTAGTTCTTGATCTGTACAAGAAGCGAGTGGAATAAATAAAAATAAAAAAAATATATTTTTCACTCTTAAAGTTATAGATAATTAAATATTAATATCTAATTGATTATAAACTTTTAAGATTATATTTAGCTAATAACTTTTCAAAGAAACCTGAATTTTTTTTCTTTTCAATCCACCTACTGACATAATTATTCCAAACAGTATCTGTTTTAGGAACCATCATAGCTAGAAAAGCTGGATTTTTCTCACCATCTTGAACTATTGCTAATTGCGGGTATTTGATAACCAGTTTATTAGCTTCTGTTGAGCTTGTTATATTTCCATCAGCTCTACCAGCCAGAACTTCTTGAAAATCTCTAGCTGGTGCTTCAACAGATTTTAAAGTTGAATTTGGAAAAAATTCTTTTGCCTTTTGTTCTTGAGAAGTTCCTAGTGTAGTTGCTATTTTAACACCATTTTTATTTAAAGAATCCCAAGTTGAAAATTTTTTTAAATTCTTTTTAAGAACAAGTGGAACTGTACCATACTTATAATAAGTAGATGTAAAACCAGCTACTTCTGCTCTTTTAACGGTTTTGGTAACACTTGTTGAAATATCATATCTACCTGAAGTAATACCAGAAACTATTGTCTTCCATTCAGTTGGTACAAAGATAATCTTTACACCCATGTCTTTAGCCAATTCATTCATAACATCAATATCAAAACCTTTATATTTATTAGTAGCAGGATCTTTCATTGTCATTGGATCCCAATCTCCAGTAGTACCAACTTTTAATTCACCAGTTGTCAATATTTGATCTAGTTTTGATTCTGCGCTAACTGATAGAGGTAGTAGTACTATAAGTACAAGTAAGATAATTTTTTTCATAACTTCTTTTACCTATAAAATAATATTAATAACATTATAACCTTGACGCACTATCATTTATCCAAGAGTATAAATGCTCAGAAAATGAACGTCTAACAAATAAATTAACTAAATTTTTATCTTTATGAAGAACTATAACATCAATATTATTTAGTAATGTCTGTGTTGTAGACCCTTTTTTTTCTTTAAATTCATTAAAATTAAACGGACTACCAGAAGAAAATAAATCATATATCTTTGTTCCTTCTAATTCTAACATTACAAATTGATCAGTTACATCAACTACAGCACCTAAATTTGTTTTTGAAATACTATTATACAAACTTTCTTCAAGAACATATTTGTTTGTATCTTTTTTAATTATTTCATTTGATACAACCATCCATTCATCAGGGCTTAGCCATATTGATGTAAGTTTAGAACTAGATATAGATGTATTTGCTTCTGTTGGTAAAATCATATCTAAATGTTTGCCAACAGAGGTAAAGAATTCTCTTTTTTTACCTCTTAAATTAAGTTTCATTACTGGTGAAATTTCTCTAACAGATAAACCGTTATAATTTATCTCATCTTTTGATACGCTATGATAATTAAGCATTTAACCTCTTATTTTCTGTATCAAAAAAAATTGGATTAGCTACCGTTACATTAATATTTTTATCCACCATAGGAATGAATAATTTTTTACCCATCATATTTTTTCCACTTCTTACAACTGCTAGAGCAATAGATTTTTTTAAATTAGGACTATAGTAACTTGAAGTTACATGCCCAAGCATATTAACAGGAGATTGATTTAATTCAGAAACTATTTGAGCTCCTTCTTCTAAAACTATATTTGGATCATCTGTTAAAAGACCAACTAATTGCTTTCGTTCTTCTTTCATTGTATCAGATCTATAAAGTGATCGTTTCCCAATAAAATCATATTTCTTTTTACTTACTATCCAATTCATTTGAAGATCTATAGGAGTCATAGTTCCATCGGTATCTTGACCTACAATAATAAATCCTTTTTCAGCTCGTAATAAGTGCATAGTTTCAGTTCCATATGGTGTGATATTAAATTCTTTACCAGCTTCCATACATTTTTCCCAAATAGCTTTACCATAATTAGCCTGAACATTGATTTCATAACTATGCTCTCCAGTAAAACTAATTCTCATTAATCTACATTTGATGTTTCCAATTTGAGCATTTTTAAATGACATATGAGGAAAATTTTCTTCAGATAAATCTAGATCAGGAATTATTTTATTTAATATTTTCTTACTGTTTGGACCACAAATGCTAGCCGTTGCATAATGATCAGTAACAGAAGTTAGATAAACATCTAGCTCTGGCCATTCAGTTTGCAGATAATCTTCAAGTTTGCCTAAAACATTAGCAGCACCACCAGTTGTTGTGGTCATTATATAATGATTTTCTCCAAGTCTTGTTGTTACACCATCGTCATAAACCATTCCATCTTCATTGAGCATTAAACCGTATCTACATTTACCTATACCAAGTTTTGACCAAGCGTTTGTATAAACTCTATTTAAAAATTCTGAAGCATCACTACCTTGAATATCTATTTTACCTAGTGTTGAAGCATCTAATATGCCGGCACTTTCTCTTGCAGCTAAACTTTCTCTTTGAACAGCTTTATGCATATTTTCATCATTAATAGGGTAGTACCAAGCTCTTTTCCATTGACCCACATTTTCAAATTTAGCTTTATTTTCTATATGCCAATCGTTCATTGGAGTTCTTCTAAATATATCAAAATATTCTCCAACATTTCGTCCAACGATTGTTCCAAATGTTAATGGTGTGTAAGGTGGTCTAAAGGTTGTGGTTCCAAGTTCACCCATCTTAACACCTGCTGTATCTGCAATTATTCCTAGTGCGTGCATATTACCAAGTTTACCTTGGTCAGTTCCCATACCTGTTGTTGTGTATCTTTTTACATGTTCTATTGATCTAAAACCTTCTCTTAAAGCTAATTTAATATCTTTTGCAGTTGCATCGTTTTGATAATCTACAAATGGTTTAGTTTTTCCTATTGGTTTATCTGATGGTAGTAACCAAATATTTCTTTTTGAATTTTCTTCTTCGCTCTCTACAGTTATATCATCGAAATCTGTTTTCTTAATTTTTAAAAATTGTTTTAAATTAATTGATAAATTGTTAATAATTTCTTTTATTTTAAAATCACCATTACAAGAACCAACACTTAATTGTTCTGATGGATATTCATTTGGTAAAAATACTTTATTGTTTTCATCGAATACCAATTTCCCACCTGATTGTGTAAATAAATGAACAGCTGGAGTCCAACCACCAGTGACACCCAGACAATCACATGAAATATTTATGTTTTTGCCTGTCACTGATAATCCATCATTTGACAATTTCATAGCTGATATAGAGCTTAATTTTTTATAGCCTTTAGTATCTACAATTGTATGAGACCAATGAATTGTAATACCTGCATCTTTAACAGCTTTTACAATTTTTGAGTCAGAATTTTCTCTAATATCAATAATTGCCTCAACTTTAATTCCTTTATTGTGCAGGCATAGGACACTTTCGTAAGCACTATCATTGTTGGTAAAAAAAACATTTTTTTTACCTGAAATTACTCCATAAAAATCAGCATATTTTTTAACAGCTGAAGAAAGCATGATTCCAGGTCTATCATTATTATTAAAGATAAGCGGTCTCTCTAAAGCTCCAGTAGCTAGTATAACTTTTTTAGCTCTGATCTTTAAAAGTCTTTGTCTAATTTTACCTTGTTTGTTTTTTTTTTCAAGATGATCAGTTAAATTTTCTCTTGCTAGTAAATAATTGTAGCCATGAAATGCAGCCACGCTAGTTCTTGTTTTAATTTCAAGATTTTTTATATTCTTTAATTCTTGAATTTCTTTTTTAATCCAATTAGAAGAACTTTGATTATCAATTTTGTTAAACTCACTGTTTTGATAAATGGTTGCACCACCTAATTCATTTTTTTCATCAACAAGTAAAGTTTTTAAATTATTTTTAGCAGCATTTTTTGCAGCAAGTATTCCTGATATGCCAGCGCCAACCACCAATACATCGCAATGTATATTTCTGTGATCGTATATATCTGGATCATTATCTGATGGAGATTTACCTAATCCTGCTGATTGTCTAATAAAGTATTCATATTTTTCCCAGAAGCTTGCAGGCCACATAAAAGTTTTGTAATAAAATCCAGCTGGTAAAAATGCAGATATAGCATTATTAATCCCTCCTATGTCAAAATTAACATTAGGCCAACAGTTTTGACTGCTAGCTTCTAGTCCCTCATAAATTTCTACTTCTGTAGCTCTTACATTTGGCTCTGTTCTGTTTGTTTTGTCATTTAATTGAACAATTGCGTTTGGTTCTTCTGAACCAGCGGTCATTATTCCTCTTGGTCTATGATATTTAAAGCTTCTTCCAACTAAATGTATATTATTAGCGAGAAGGGCCGAAGCTAGAGTGTCACCTTTAAACCCTTGGTAAGTTTTTCCATTAAATTTAAAAGAAATTCTAATAGTTTCATCAATAAACTCACTCGATTTAACTCTTAAATTTGTGGACATATTATTCTGAAGGGGGTTTCTCACCCATTTTATAAATTAATTTAATTTCATCATTTGATGTATCTCTAACCATATTAAACCATTTTCTACATCCATGAGCATGGTTCCATCTTTCAAATTGTACACCTTTAATATTTTTTCTCATAAACAAGTACCCAGCCCATTCATCATCACTTAACTCTGTTGGTTGTTTTGGTCTTTCTATATGAGCTTCACCACCAGCTTTGAATTCTTGTTGATCTCTCTCACCACAATATGGACAATTTATAATAAACATTAATGAGCAACCGCTGCAGCACCATGTTCGTCAACAAGGTCACCACTTACGAATCTATTTAAATTAAATGCAACATTAAGTTTGTGAGGTTCATCATTTGCAATAGTGTGTGCAAACAAATCTCCTGATCCTGGTGTTGCTTTGAACCCACCAGTTCCCCAACCACAATTAAAATATAAACCTTTTATAGAAGTTTTACTCAATATTGGACTAGCATCTGGACAAATATCTACAATACCTCCCCACTGTCTCAACATTCTCATTCTACTAAAAATTGGATAAAGTTCTAAAATTGCATTCAATGTTCCTTCTACTATTTGGTGGCTTCCTTTTTGAGAATAAGAAACGTAGTCATCTGTTCCTGCGCCTATGACTAATTCACCTTTATCTGATTGGCTCACATAAGCATGAACAGCATTTGACATTACGACTGTGTCAATTATTGGCTTAACAGGTTCTGAAACTAAAGCTTGTAATGGTTTACTTTCAAGTGGCAATTTTAAGCCTGCCATGTTTGCAATAACACTTGAGTGACCAGCAGCAACAACACCAACTTTTTTTGTTTTAATAAAACCTTTTGTTGTTTCAATACCTTCGACACTGTTTCCAATTCTTTTTATTCCTTTTACTTCACAATTTTGAATTATATCTACGCCCATTTCATCTGCTCCTCTAGCATAACCCCAAGCAACCGCATCATGTCTTGCTGTACCGGCTCTTTGTTGAAGAGTTCCACCTAAAACTGGATATCTAATATCAGGAGAAGTATTAATAATTGGACAAAATTTTTTAATTTCTGCAGTATTCAAATAAACTGCATCTATATTATTTAATCTATTAGCGTGAGTTCTTCTTTTTAAATCTCTAACATCTTGAAGATTGTGAGCAAGATTCATAACTCCTCTTTGACTAAACATAACGTTATAGTTAAGTTCTTGAGATAAACCTTCCCAAATTTTTAATGCATGATCATAGAGACCCGCACTTGCATCCCATAAATAGTTCGATCTAATTATTGTAGTATTTCTTCCAGTATTTCCTCCACCAATCCAACCTTTTTCAACAACAGCTATATTTTTCATGTTGTGTTTTTTTGCTAAATAATAAGCAGTCGCTAATCCATGACCACCACCACCAACTATAACTGCATCATATTCTTTTTTAGGCGTGGGATCTTTCCATGCTCGTTGCCAATTCTCATGATATGAGAACGCATTTTTTATTAACGAAAATACAGAGTACTTATTTTTCATAATTATCGAATAATTACTTTATAAATATTGAATTTTCAATACAATCACTTAATACACTTTGTCATACGGAAGAGTGGGTGAGAGGCTGAAACCAGTCGTTTGCTAAATGACCGTGCGAGGAAACTTGTACCGAGGGTTCGAATCCCTCCTCTTCCGCCATTAAAATAGAGGTTGTTGCTTAAAAAAGTCTTTCATTAGTATTGGTTTTTTTTCCAATATATATCGATAGACATTATAGTTTTCCAAGACACGCTGAACATAATTTCTTGTTTCTCTAAATTTTATCAATTCAACCCAATCAACATAATTTATTTGTTTTTTTTGTGGGTTCTTATTTAATTTTTTCCAATATTTAACTCTATTAGGCCCGGCATTATAAGCGGCTACAGCAAAAGGATAGACACCATCATATTGTAAAATTAAGCTAGCAATATAATGAGAGCCTAGATTTATATTATATTCAGGATCCTTAGTTAATCTTGATTTTGAATAAGGAAGCTTAGCTTGTTTAGAAACTAGTTTTGCTGTGTAAGGCATTAGTTGCATTAACCCTTTTGCTCCTGCATGACTATTTGCACTTAAATCAAATTCACTTTCTTGTCTTATAATAGAGAGGATAAAAGCACTTTCTGGAATTTTTCTACCGTTGATAGTTTTAGGGGTGCTAATTATTGGATAATTAAATTTATTATGAAATCTTTTTTCGTAAGAAGCTATTTTAGATATCTGTATAGCAAAATCATATCTTTCTATACTAGTAGCAAGTTCAGCTGCCAAAACTTCGCTACCTTTATTTATATTGTCATTCGCGAGATGTCTTAGAATAAATTTAGTATATTTATCTTTTTTTAATTCATCCAAGAGATAAACAATTTTTACTAGTTCTTTGTTAAAAAATAAATAACGATACTTGCTATCAACTTCCATATCATTTTTAAGTTCAAATTTTCCATTTGGATTCAATTTTAAAAAAGCTAATTGACCATAATATGTAGTTAAATATTTTGATGCTTCTTGATACCACTTATTAGATTGTTCTCGATCTCTTAATTTTTCGTATGATCTTGCAAGCCAATAAGCACCTCTTGATGTGCTAATAGGATAACTTACGTTGTTGTAAAAATTTTGAAAATGGCCCTTTGCTGTTAAGGGGTCATTTAAAAAACTTAGAGAAATCCAACCACTCATCCATTCTGCTGCAGCAAAGTCAGGTCCTTCAGTCATTCCATGATTACTTGATATTTTATAAGCAATCTCATATTTTTTTTTATAAATAAGTGCTCGTGAAATTATTTCACGCTCTTTCCACCATTTGTAAGGCATTACTAAATAATCTTTGTCGTTTTTAATTTTTAGTAAAATTTCTGTAGATGAGTCTATTCGTCCTTTTTTTCTTCTCCATTTTAAACGATCATAATTCAATCCAGCATCATTTTTAAATTTTTGAGGCACATTTTTTATTGCCTGATCAACTCCGTAATCTTTGCTAATTAATATTTGTCTCGCTGTATATAGAAGTTCATAATCTTTAGGCAGATATCTTGTTAATCTTTTAAGATCCCAGTATTTATCATTCCAAGCGAGATAATCAGCTCTTTTAATGTAATCTTCAGCATTTAAATATTTTTTGAATTTCTTTCTAAAAAACTTTAATTCATTCTTAGATATTTTTGCAGTAACCCATCCTTCTTTAATTAGTTTTATGCCTTTTGTTTTATCTCCAATTAAAACCAAACTTTCACCAAGAATCATTTTTCCATAACCACTTTGAGGTTCTTTTTTATTGAACCAGTTAATTATTTTTTTTGGTGATATATTTGCTGTTGATAGCTTGTGTTCAGCCATAAATCTTAATTTATCAATTTGAGGATATTTACTATTTTGATCTATAAAAACTTTATAGTTATAAAAAGAAGCTTGATTTCCTGGTGTTGATAGATGCCTCCATTGGATAAAATTATATATTGATTTATCTTTTGCTTTTTTTGCAATTTTTAATGATGAAGACCATCTATTTTTTTGCATCTCAGAAATTGCTCTTCTAGCAATATTAAAATCTTTTTTGCTATAGTACTTAGATATTTTAACACTTCTTGACTTAGTTAAACCAGCAATAGAAGGTTTTTTTTTAGGAATTTTAAAAGATAATTTTTCTTCTTTATTTGTCTTTTTAATTTCTACAATTTTCTTTTCTTCAATTTTAATATTTTCAACTTTTTTTGGTTTTTTTAGTGGTCTTAAAATGTTCTTAGATACTTTGTCTTTTATTTCTTTATCAGTAAGTGACGGCTTTTTTACAGGAATTATTAAAGCTGTTTCGGCTGAAACATAATTAAAATTTATTGAGAATGATATCAACAAACCAAGAATTAATAATTTTTTAAGCATAATGTTTTAGTATATGAATCTATAAACTATGTTATAAGTATTTATGTTCAAAGGA
This sequence comes from Pelagibacteraceae bacterium AG-319-F18, assembly GCA_003283905.1. Taxonomy (GTDB): domain Bacteria; phylum Pseudomonadota; class Alphaproteobacteria; order Pelagibacterales; family Pelagibacteraceae; genus Pelagibacter. The sequence continues at coordinate 13,122 of QBXA01000009.1, forward strand.
TCAAATGTTGCTTTAATTACACCATTTAAAAATAATAGTCTTGATGAAGAAGCTTACATAAAGTTAATTCATTTCCATATGGATAACGGTACTAGTGGCCTAGTACCTGCTGGTACAACAGGCGAGTCACCAACACTAAGTCATAAAGAACATCAAAGAGTTATAGATTTATGTATAAAAGAAAGTAATGGAAAAATACCTGTTATTGCTGGAACCGGTTCAAACTCAACAGATGAAGCAATTTCACTAACTTCTCATGCTGAAAAGGCAGGTGCTAATGGTGCTTTAATTGTTACACCTTACTACAACAAACCTACTCAAGAGGGTCTTTATCAACATTATAAGGCTATTAATGATAAATGCGGAATTCCAATTTTAATTTACAACATTCCAGGTAGATCAGTAATTGATATGTCAGTTGATACTATGGCAAGACTTTTTGAATTAAAAAATATTGTAGGTGTTAAAGACGCTACAGGAGACCTCGATAGGGTTAATCAGCAATTATCTAAAATGGGAAATGAATTTATTCAATTAACAGGTAATGATGATAATGCTTTTGAATTCAACAAAAGAGGTGGTGTTGGAACCATTAGTGTAACAGCAAATATCGCTCCTAAACTTTGTTCAGAATTTCAAAAACTTTCAGTTTCAAATAGCCAAAATGATATCAATGAGGCTGAGAAATTAGATAAAATATTAGAACCAGTTCATAGTGCAATGTTTGTTGAAAGTAATCCTAGTCCAGTCAAATATGCAGCTAAACTTTTAAAGTTATGTGATGATGATGTAAGATTACCTTTAGTCAGAACTTCTGACTACGCTAAGCCCATTATTCAAAAAGCTTTAGAGTCAGCAAAATTGATTTAATGAACAAAAAAACCAATCCTGGTTTAAAGATTATTTGTTTAAATAAAAAAGCAAGTTTTAATTATTTTTTTGAAGATCTTTTGGAAGCTGGAATTGTTTTAAAAGGATCAGAAATAAAATCAATAAGAGATGGCAAAGTTAATATAGCTGACTCTTATGCCGTTGAAAAAAAAGGTGAATTGATTTTGATTAACTCACATATATCTGCCTATAAACAAGCAAGTTATTCAAATCACAATCCAACTGATGATAGAAAACTTTTGCTAAACAAAAAAGAAATAAACAAATTAATTGGCAAAATGCAAAGAGATGGATTTACTATCGTTCCCACCAAAATGTATTTTAAAAAAGGAAAAGCTAAAGTTGAATTGGCAGTTGCCAAAGGAAAAAAACAATTCGATAAAAGAGCTACTAAAAAAAATAGAGATTGGAACCGTGATAAAGCAAGATATATCAGAAAATCAAGTTAAGAATATTTACCTAGGAATTGGTTCAAATTTAGGAAATAGGATAATAAATATTGAAAAAGCAAAATCACATTTATTGGAAAACGGCATAAATTTTATTTCTGTATCAAATTATTATGAGACTCTTTCGTGGCCGGATCCCAAAAAACCAAAATTCTTTAATATTGTTTTAAAAGTTACCTGTAAATACAAACCTTTAGAATTGTTAAATTTATGTAAAATTATAGAAACCAAGTTAGGAAGAATAAAATCCCCCAAAAATTCACCAAGAGTTTGTGACATTGATTTAATTGACTTTGATGGCTTAGTTTTAAATAATAAAATAAAACTGCCTCATACTAGAATGCATAAAAGAAATTTCGTATTATTTCCTCTTTTTGAGATTAAAAAGGATTGGTTTCATCCCATAAAAAAAGCAAATATAAAAAAGTTAATTTTATCCTTATCAAATAAAGATATTAGATCTATTAAACAAATTTGAATTAATGTTATAATAAAAAATGCTTAATTCCAGTGAATTAATAAATAAGGTCAAAGTTTATAACAAGTTTCTTAATCCAGAAAGATTAAATAAAGCTTTTAATTTTGCTGTTAGAGCACATCAAAATCAGAAGAGAGCATCAGGTGATCCTTATTCTGTTCATCCTATAGAGGTGGCTAATATTCTAACTGAACTTAAACTTGATAGTGCGACAATAACCACTGGTTTACTCCATGATACAATAGAAGATACATTTGCTACTTACGAAACCATTAAAAGTGAATTTGGTGATGAAGTTGCTGAATTAGTTGATGGTGTTACAAAAATTTCTGTATTTGAAAACACAGCAGGATTAAATTCTAAAGTAGAAAATTTTAGAAAATTAATTTTAGCTACATCAAAAGATATTAGAGTTTTATTGGTAAAAATTGCTGATCGTCTTCACAACATGAGAACCATTAAAGCTATTTCTAATAAAGAAAAAAGACAAAGAATAGCACAAGAAACTATGGAAATTTATGCACCCTTATCAGATAGAATGGGAATGCATAGAATTAGAGATGAACTTGAAGATTTATCTTTTGAAATTTTAAATAACGAAGCTAGAGAATTAATCAAAAATAAATTAGATGAAATTAAATCAGACAAAAAAGATCTTTTTGAGTCACTTTCTTTTGAATTAAGTGAAATTTTAAACGATAATCATATCAATGCTGAAATACATGGTCGTGAAAAAACTCCTTTTTCCATTTGGCGCAAAGTTCAAAAAAAAAGAATTTCACTAGAGCAAATCACTGATATAGTTGGATTTAGAATTACACTTTCATCAGTAGATGAATGCTATAAAACTCTTGGTATATTTCATAAAAAATGGAACTGTATTCCTGGTAAGTTTAAAGACTATATATCTTCACCTAAAATTAATGGCTATAAATCACTACATACTTCTGTAATTGGCTCTAATAAAAAACCGATTGAAATTCAAATTAGAACGCATGAAATGCATGAATTTGCTGAAAGGGGAGTTGCTTCTCACTGGAAGTATAAATCTTCAGAAAATTTTAATTCTTTAAGTTGGAAAGAATATGATTGGTTAAAAGATTTAGTTGAAATTATTGAAAAAAACGAAAACCCTGAACATTCCTATGAGTATACAAAACTTCAAATGTTCCAAGAAAATGTATTTTGTTTTACTCCAAAAGGATCTGTTATAAAATTGCCAAAAGACGCAACACCAATAGATTTCGCTTATGCGGTGCATACAAAAATAGGTAACACAGCAATAGGATGTGAAATTAATGGAAATAAATCTGAATTACAGGAATTATTAAGAAATGGAGACAGGGTAAATATAATTACATCTAAAAATCAATCACCATCATTACACTGGATACCAACTACAAAAACAGGAAAAGCAAGAGCTGCCATTAGAAGATATTGGCATGATAAAGGAGAACAAAAAGAGGAGAAAATAAAGAAATATAATACTACTTTGTGGATTTCATTACCCGATCAGCCTGGCCAGTTAGGTGATATAAGTTCTTTAATAGGTAGCCATAAGCTCAATATTTCAAATGTTGAGATGGTTGGTAAAAATCCAAAATATATTAACTTTAAATTTAAATTAATAATAACGAACCTAAAAAACTTCACAAATTTTATTGCAGAGCTTAAACAAAAAGGTATAAAATTTAAGATAATTAGACACGAAGATAAAAGAAATGCTTTCACACAAAAAATCCTTAAATATTTTAAAAAAGACTAACGCTCTTTTAGAAGGACATTTTATATTATCTTCAGGCTTACATTCTTCAAAATACATACAATGCGCTAAACTTCTGAGCTTCCCTTACTTAGCTGATCAAATTTGTAAATCATTAGCTCGTAAAATTAAAAAGAAATATAAGAATATTGATTTGATCCTTGCACCAGCTATTGGAGGTATAATTATTGGTTATGAAATTGGTAAGCTTTTAAAAAAAGAAACAATATTTTGTGAACGTGTGAATGGAAAATTTAAATTAAGAAGAGGATTTAATATTAAGAAAGATGCAAAGGTCTTAATTATTGAAGACGTTATAACAACTGGGAAATCAAGTTTAGAATGTGTTAAGTTAATAAAAAAATCAAATGCAAAACTTTTAGGTTTTGCTTCCATAATAGATAGATCAACTAAAAAATCACTTAAAATTAAAACTGGAATTATATCACATCTAAAAATTGATGTTCCAACATTTACCGCAAAACAATTGCCACAAGATTTGAAATCAATATCTGTAACTACACCTGGAAGTAGATTTATTAAGTGAAAAGATTAGGAGTAAATATTGATCATGTAGCCACTGTAAGAAATGCCAGGGGTGAAAGTCATCCTGATCCATATTATGCTGCTTTACAAGTTGCTAAAATGGGAGCTGACTCAGTAACCATTCATTTAAGAGAAGATAGAAGACATATTAATGATCTAGATGCAAAAAAAATTTGTAAATTAAATAAAGTTTTAGTTAATCTTGAAATTTCAATGAATAATAAAATTGTTAATAATGCTCTGAAAATTAAACCTAATTACGTTTGTATTGTACCTGAAAATCGTAAAGAGGTAACTACAGAGGGTGGGTTGAACATAATTAAGAATAAAAAAAAATTGAACGAAATAATAAAAAAATTTAAAAAAAAAAAAATTCGAACTAGTCTATTCATAAATCCGTCTTTAAAAGATATTAAATTATCCAAGGAGTTGCAGGTCGATTCAATTGAAATTCATACCGGTAAATTATCAAATTTAGTTAAGTTGAAAAAAAAATATGCTGCCGAATTTAATAGAATTAAAAAATGCTCCACATTAGCAAAAAAACTTAAAATCGAAGTTCATGCAGGTCATGGACTTGATTATAAAACAACTAAAATATTAAATAAAATTAATGAAATTGAAGAATATAATATTGGTCATTTTATAATTGGTGAGTCAATATTTATTGGTTTATCAAATGTAATTAAAAAATTTAAAAAAATTATTAAAAATTAAATTATGAAAATCTTAGGTATTGGAGTTGATATAATCGAAAATAAAAGAATTAAAAATTCAATCAAAAACCATAAATTTAAAAATAGAATTTATAGTTCTAAAGAACTTAAATTATCATCTTCTTCAAAAAACAAAATTAGATATTTTTCTAAAAGGTTTGCTGCAAAAGAAGCTTTTGTGAAAGCTTTGGGTACTGGGTTTAGAAATAATTTAAACTTTAAAGATATAGAAGTAATGAATGATAAACTCGGTAAACCATATTATGCTAAGACTAATAAAATCAATCAAATAGTTAAAAAAAAATTTAAAGTTACAAATTTTAATTGTTTTTTATCAATTTCTGATGAAAAAGAATATTCAACAGCTTTTACTATAATTCAGTCAATATGAAATTAGACAAAAATTTTTTTACAGAAAATATAAAAACTCTTTTCTATGCTTTAATTATTGCTGTTATAATTAGATCTTTATTCGTACAACCATTTTATATCCCATCTTCGTCAATGGAGCCTACTTTGCTTGTAGGAGATAGACTTTTTGTAACAAAGTATTCTTATGGTTATAGCAAACACTCTTTTCCTTTTAGTCCGCCAATTTTAAAACAAAGAGTTTTTTTTAATAACCCAAGTAGAGGCGATGTAGTAGTTTTTAAAACCCCTGTAGACAACAGAACAGATTATATCAAGAGATTAATAGGAGTTCCTGGCGATAGAGTTCAGTTTATAGATGCTAATTTATATTTGAATAACAGTGAAATATTTAAATCAAAAATTAAAAATAAAACAAAAATTTACTGTGGAAGTAGATCAATAGACGTCTACAGATTTGAAGAAAAACTATCTAATGGAAAAAAATTTCACACAGTTTATTCAAAAGACATCACATATCAAAACTCAGATGCATTTATAGTTCCAGAGGATCATTATTTTTTTTTAGGTGACAACAGAGATTGTTCTAAGGATAGCAGATTTTTATCAAGTGTTGGATATGTACATAAAGATAATCTTGTCGGTAAAGCACAATTTATTTTTTTTTCACATAATAAAACGATAGGTAGCATCTTTGCTTTTTGGAAATGGCATAAATCAATTAGATTTAATAGAACTTTTGATCGAATTAATTAATGAAAATTAACTATCAAGATTTACAAAAAATAATTAAAGTTAAGTTCAAAAATTTAGATTTATTAATTCAATCACTTACTCATAAAAGTTTTGATACAAAAAAAAATAACGAAAAAATTGAATTTTTAGGTGATAGAGTGCTCGGATTAATTATAGCCAAAAAACTTTTAGAAATATATCCAGATGAAAAAGAGGGAATACTTGATAAAAAATTTGCTTCACTTGTTAATAAAAAAACTTGTCTAGAAATTGCAAAAAAAATTAATTTAGAAAAATATATTTTAACTTTTAATCCAAATAATAAAAAAATAAGAATCGAAGACAAAATTATATCTGATAGTTGTGAAGCATTAATTGGTGCAATATATCTTGATAAAGGCCTGACTGTAACTGAAAAAGTAATCTTAGATTTATGGAAAAATGAAATAAAGAAGAGTGTCATTACCCAGATTGATGCAAAAACAAAATTACAAGAATTAACATTAAAAAATTTTAAAAAACTACCAATCTATAAACTCATCTCTAATACCGGACCTCGTCATAAACCTTCATTTAGAGTTGGAGTTAAACTTCCAAATACAAAATATTTTTTTGGTTTGGGCAAATCAAAAAAAGATGCTGAACAAAATGCTGCAATTCGATGTCTAAAAAGTATAAAATAATAACTGTATGAACTGGATTGATGAAGGTTTTTTAATTAGTAAAAATAGATATAGCGAAAATTCTTTAATAGCTGAAATATATACTAAAGATCGAGGAAAGATTTCTGGTATAATTTTTGGAGGCACTTCTAAAAAAATAAAAAATTATTTGCAAATTGGTAATAGGTTACATGTAAATTATAGTTCTAAAAGTGATAATAGAATTGGTTATTTTAAGGTAGAAATTTTAAAAGCATATAGCCCTTTATATTTCGATCATAAACAAAAACTGTCTTGTATAACTTCAGCAGTTAATTTGATTAAAATTCTTACTGTAGATTCACAATCAAATACTAAAGTTTTTGAAATAATTGAAAATCTCTTTTTAATTTTAAATGATAAAGATTGGTTAAAAAAATATATTTTCTGGGAATTAGATTTACTAAAGGTTCTTGGTTATGACCTTGAGCTTGAAAATTTAGTTGAAAAAGACACCATTGAAAACAAAACTGTATATTTTGCTAGCTCATCAACTGAAAAAAAATATGTTCCTAATTTTTTAATTGATAAAAATATAGAAGTAAGTGACCTAAAAACTTTATTGAATGGATTAAAATTAGTTGGTGACTATCTAGATAAAACAATATTAAAGCCAAATAATTTGAACTATCCTAATAGTAGACTATTATTTATAAATTCTTTGAAATAATTATTTCAAGATTTTATCAATTCTATCTGCATAGTAGCTAACAATAGCACTAGCACCAGCTCTTTTAAATGCCATTAAGCTTTCAACAACAGCATCATTATTGACTAACTTTTTTTGTATAGCATTAGAAATTAAACTGTATTCACCTGAAACTTGATAAGCAAATACAGGTATCTTAAATTTTTCTTTTACTGATTTGATAATATCTAAATAGAGCATTGCTGGTTTTACCATCACCATATCTGCACCTTCCTTAATATCTAAAGCAACCTCTCTTAAAGCTTCATCACTATTTCTAAAATCCATCTGGTATGTTTTTTTGTCACCTTTTAATGATCCTTTAGATCCCACCGCATCTCTAAATGGACCATAAAAACTTGAAGCATATTTTGCTGCATAGGATAGGATTTGAACATTTTGATAATTTGATTTATCTAAAGCTTTTCTTATTTTTCCTATTCTCCCATCCATCATGTCAGATGGTGCTAATACATCACAACCCATTTCTGCCTGTAATAAAGATTGATTTATTAAAATTTCTATTGTTTCATCATTTATAATTTGATTTGATCTTATTAAGCCATCATGACCATGAGAGGTATAAGGGTCTAATGCTACGTCACACATAATACCTATTTGATTTTTATATTTTTTTTTAATTTCAATTATTGCTCTACATACTAAGTTTTTTTCGTTGAGAGACTCTGAACCTATTTCATTTTTTAAACTATTTTTAGTTTTAGGGAAAAGAGCCACCATTGGTATTTGATTTCTTATTGCTTTATCTATTATTTGAGACAACCTATTAATTGTATATCTATATACACCTGGCATAGAGTTAATCGATTCTTTTTTGTTAGATCCATCGATTAAAAATATAGGTAAAATAAAGTCACTTGGACTAAGAGTATTTTCTTGGATTAATTTTCTTGACCAAGAATACTTTCTATTGCGTCTAAGTCTCAAACTAGGGTATTTACCTATAATCATGTTTTAATTTTCTTTAAATGTGCGACAAATGTAATATACAAATATAACTTAAAAAGGGTATTAAATTATTAAGGGTAAAAAAATATACATAATGACGCTAAATTTTCAAGATTTTCAAAAACAAGATATTAAATTCGACATCAAAGAATTACAAAAAGCATACAAAAAGATTATTAAGATCAAAAACTTTGATGGACCAGAGGGCATTACTAACTTTGGAGCTATTTCTCTAACTCAAATTCCAGGTGACCCTGAATCTATCAAAGGACATAAATCAAGAGGTGTTTTTTGGACTTACCCAAATTCTTCAGGCAAAGAAGAAATAAGAGATGAAAAAATTAATGAAGCTGCTTATTCAGAATTTATTGAAGATTATAAAAATACATATTTTAAAGAAGTTTTTGATGTATTATCATCGAAATATAAATTAGGAAGGATTAGAATTTTATTAAAACAACCAAGATCAACATTAAGTTGGCACAGAGACCCAGAACCTCGTTTACACATTCCAATAATCACAAATCCTGGATGTCATATGGTTATAGATAATATAGCTAAACATTTGCCAGCTGATGGATCTGTTTGGATTACAAATAATACTAAATATCATAACGCGTTTAATGGTGGTGAAGAAAATCGAATTCATTTAGTAGCTTGTGTGTTAAGTCATAAGTTTAATTAGTTTGAAAAAAATATTTATTTCATCAGATCACGCTGGATATAAATTAAAAGAATTAATAAAATCTCACTTATTAAAAAAAAAATTATCTTTTAAAGATATGGGTCCTTATAGCGATGATAGAGTTGATTATCCTGATTACGCACATAAATTAGCCAAAAGAGTTAAGATTAGCAAAAATAATGTTGGTATTTTAGTGTGTGGCTCAGGTATGGGAATGAATATTGCGGCAAATAAACATAAAAATATTCGTGCAGCACAATGTTTTAATTTAAAATCAACAAAATTATCAAGATTGCATAATGATGCAAATATCATTACATTAGGTTCTAGATTATTGTCTACAAAAATTGCTTTAATATGTGTTACTGCATTTTTAGATACTGAATTTGAAGGTGGAAGACACTCAAAAAGAATAAAAAAAATATAATTAATAATGTCTAGTGAAAAAAATTATTTAAATGATAGTTACAAAAGTTTTTTTGAAGATAGTTTGTCAAAAAAAGATCCTGAGCTTCATAATGCTATTAGAAACGAACTAATCAGACAACAACAACATATTGAATTAATAGCTTCAGAAAATATAGTGTCTCAAGCAGTATTAGAAGCCCAAGGCTCTGTATTAACAAATAAATATGCAGAAGGTTATCCAGGTAAAAGATATTATAATGGATGCGAACATGTTGATGTTGCTGAAAGCTTAGCAATTGAAAGATTAAAAAAATTATTTAATTGTAAATTTGCAAACGCTCAACCTCATTCTGGGGCACAAGCAAATGGAGCTGTATTTTTAGCTTTATTAAATCCAGGAGATACATTCATGGGAATGAGTTTAAATTCTGGTGGTCACATAACTCATGGATTAAAAATTTCAATGTCAGGTAAATGGTTTAATGCTATAGGTTATGATGTAGACAAAGAATCTGAACTTATTGATTACGATAATGTTGAAAGATTAGCTTTGGAGCATAAGCCAAAACTAATAATAGCTGGTGGTAGTGCTTATTCAAGAATGATTGATTTTAAAAGATTTAGAGAAATTGCTGATAAGGTAGATGCATACTTGATGGTTGATATGGCTCATTTTTCAGGTCTGGTTGCTGGTCAAGGATACCCTAATCCTTGCGATCATGCTCATGTAGTTACTTCTACAACACACAAAGTATTTAGAAGTGCTAGAGGTGGAATTATTCTTACTAATCACGAAGAACTTTCTAAGAAATTAAATACTGCTGTATTTCCAGGTTATCAAGGCGGACCTTTGATGCATATCATAGCTGCTAAAGCTGCTGGATTCCAAGAAGCATTACAACCTGAGTTTAAAGATTATATTAAATCTGTTTTGGCAAATGCAAAAATGTTAGCTGAAACTTTAAAAAATAATGGCTTTAAAATATATTCTGATGGTACCGACACACATTTAATGCTTGTAGATTTAAGACCTTATAACATTAAAGGAAATTTAGCTGCAGAGAGTTTATCTAGAGCAAATATAACGTGTAATAAAAACGGAATTCCTTTTGACACAGAAAAACCAATGATTACGTCAGGAATTAGATTAGGTACACAAGCAGCTACCACTAGAGGTTTTGGTTTAAATGAATTTAAAACTGTAGGTGAATTAATCACTAAAACTTTAAAAGGATTATCTGAAAATCCAACTGATAATGCTAAAGTAGAAAATGAGGTAAAAAATGAGGTTATTTCTTTAACTTCATCATTTCCAATATATAAGAACCTCTAAAAAATGATTTGTTCAATTTGTAAAAAAGGGGAAACCTCAGTTGTTGATTCTCGGCCAACCGAAGATGGTACTGCTATTAGAAGAAGAAGACTTTGTGTTTGTGGTGCTCGTTTTACAACATTTGAAAGAGTTCAATTTAGAGAGATAATGGTTGTGAAAAAGAATGGAAGAAAATCATCCTTTGATAGAGATAAATTATCTAAATCAATTTATATCGCTCTTAAAAAAAGACCTATAGATACTGAAACAGCAGAAAAATTTATAAGTAAAATTACAAGAGCTCTAGAAGAGCTAGGGCAAAGTGAAATTTCAACTAATACAATTGGAACAATGGTAATGGAAGGTCTCAAAGAACTAGACCCTGTAGCATATGTCCGTTTTGCATCTGTTTATAGAAATTTTAGAGAAGAAAAAGACTTTGTACAATTCGTGGACAAACTTGATGTCTACAAAAAAAGATAAATTTTCATCAAAAGAGAAATTATATATGGGGATTGCCTTAAACTTGGCAAGATCTCGTCATGGACTTACTGGCCCAAATCCTTCTGTTGGATGTGTGATTGTCAAAAAAGATAAAATAATTTCTATAGGCCAAACCTCATTCAATGGTAGACCCCATGCTGAAACTAATGCAATAAAAAACTCCACAGAAAATTTAAGTGGTTCAAAAATGTACGTTACTTTAGAACCTTGTTGTCATCATGGTTTAACACCACCATGTACTAACTTAATAATTAAATCTAAAATTTCAGAAGTTATATATTCAGTAGCTGACATAGATAAAAGAGTTAGAAATAAAAGTTTTAAAATTTTAAAGTTAAATAATATTAATGTTAGAAAAGGACTTCTTAGAGATAAAATTAATAATTTTTATTCAACTTATTTTTTTAATAGAAAAAATAAATTACCTTTTGTCACTGGAAAAATCGCTGTTTCAAAAAATAATCTTATTTATAGTAAATTAAATAAAAAAATTACTAATATTTATTCTGATAAATTTACTCACTTATTAAGATACAAAAATGATTCTTTGATGGTTTCTTACAAAACGTTAAATACAGATAATCCTAAACTGAATTGTAGATTAAAAGGATTTAACAAATATTCACCAAAGAAAATTATTCTAGACAATAAACTTAAAACTAAAATTAATAGCTATGTAATAAAAACAGCTAATAAAAATAATACTATAATTTTTTATAATCAGGCTGACAAATATAAAATTTTAAATTTAAAAAAAAAAAAAATTAAATTAATTAGATCGAAAATAAACAAACAAGGTAGATTTGATATTAAAACTATATTAAAAAAATTATATAAAATTGATTGTAGAAATATATTAGTAGAGAGTGGTGATACACTAACTAATTATCTTTTAAAAAATAAAATTTTTAATAAGTTTTATTTATATAAAAGCCCCAAAAAACTACCTAAAGTAAGTGAATATTTGAAATTTAATAGTTTAGATGTATTAAAGAAAAATTATAAAAATAAAATAAATTTAAACCTAAGTTTAGGGAAAGATAAAATAACATTATATACAAACTAATATGTTTAATGGAATTATATATAATCAAGGTAAAGTTATAAAAATCGTTAAAAGACAAAAAGGTCTAAATATATTTATAAAAAGTGATCTTAAAGTATCAAAGAAAGATATGGGGCTATCAGTAGCTTGTGATGGTGTTTGTTTAACATTAATTTCTTATAAATCAAAAACAATGGAGTTTTATCTATCAAAAGAAACTATTGTTCGTTCAAAATTTAAGTTTTTAAAGGTTAAAGATATCATGAATTTAGAACTACCTTTAAAATATGGAACAAAAATTTCAGGACATATCTGCCAAGGCCATGTTGATACAATTGCTAGGGTAATAAAAATCAAGAAAGTTGATAAATCTTATCTATTTGAATTTAAAGTTCCAATTAAAGAGCAAAAAAACTTAATCGAAAAAGCATCAATATGTATAAATGGCATATCTCTTACAATATCAAAAGTTTCAAAAAAAAGCTTTGAAATTTGGATTATACCTCACACTTATAATGAAACAAACTTGTCCTATATTAAAAAAAATGATCTTGTTAATATAGAGATAGATATCTTATCCAAATACGTTAGGAATTATTTTAATGTCAAAAAATAATTTTGCGTCTATCGAAAGTATCATCAATATTGCCAAAAAGGGAGGTATGTATATTCTTGTTGATGATGAAAAAAGAGAGAATGAGGGAGATCTGGTTATTTCAACATCAAATTCCAATGCAAAAAATATAAATTTTATGGCTAAGTATGGTCGTGGTTTAATTTGTTTAGCTTTAGATTCTAATCAGGCAAAAAGATTGAATTTATCTTTGATGTCATCAAATAATCAATCAAGAAATAAAACTGCTTTTACAGTTTCTATTGAAGCAAAAAAGGGGATTACTACAGGAATTTCTGCAAAAGATAGAGCTAAAACAATTAACATAGCATCAAAAAAAAATGTTAAGAAAACTGATATTGTATCACCAGGACATGTATTTCCAATAATTGCTAAAGATGGTGGAGTTTTGGTTAGAGCTGGTCATACAGAGGCTTCTGTAGATATATCCAAGTTAGCAAAAAAAAATAATTCTGCAGTAATTTGTGAAATTATGAATGAAGATGGAACAATGGCTAAAGGTCAAGACTTATTTAATTTTTCAAAGAATCATAAATTAAAAATTGGTAAGATAGAGGATCTAATTGCTTACAGATTAAAAAAAGAAAAATTAATAAAATTAAAGAAACAAAGTTTTATTAAAGTTAAAAATCAAAAATATAAAATAAGAATTTATGAAAATCTTCTAGATGGATCTGAACACTTTGCTTTAATCAAAGGAACTATAAAAAAAGGGGTAACACCTCGTGTTAGAGTAATCTCATCTAATGTGGTACAAAATTATTTAATGAATCAGCAGTTACCCAATTCTTTCAATAAAACACTTAATTACTTCAAAAAATTTAATAACTGCGTACTTGTTTTCATTAAAGACACAAATCTTAAGTCTGTTACCCAAACTCTGAAAGACTATAAAAATAAAGCCTTTTATAAAAAAGGGAAAGATAAGTTAATCAGAAATTATGGTATTGGTGCTCAAATAATTAAAGATTTGAAAATTAAAAATATGACCTTAATTACAAAATCCCCCAAAAAAGTTATAGGATTGGATGGTTATGGTATAAGAATTACAAAACAAGAAATTATCTAATGAAAAAAAAATACTTAATAGTTTTAGCTGATTATTATAAAGATATAGCCAAAGGTCTACTTGATAGTGCTTTAAAACTAATCCCCAAATCAAGCTTAATTAAAATTATTAGAGTACCTGGTGTTTTTGAAATACCAGTAACAATATCAAAAAATATAAAAAAATATGATGCTTTTTTAGCTCTAGGCTGTGTTATCAAAGGTCAAACACCACATTTTGATTTCATATCACAAGCATCAACAAATGCGATAATGCATTTATCTGTTCTTAATAAAAAACCTATTGGAAATGGTATTATAACTTGCCTAAATATGAGCCAGGCTAAATTACGAAGAAAAAAAGGTGCAGAAGCAGCTAATGCGGTAAATTCATTTTTATACCAAAAATGAAAACTCATTTTAATCCAAAAAATAATCCAAGAGTCATTATAATTCAAAAGTTATATGGTAAATTTTATAATGAAGACAATGTTATAGAATTTCCTAAGCATAGATTTAAAAAATTTATTAAAGATATTGTTTTTGGCACTATTGAGCGTAACGATCTAATATTGGATGAATTAAATAATAGACTTGGTGATGAGTTTGTTTTAGACAATTTAGATAAAGTTTTTCAAACTATATTAAAAGCAGCAACTTATGAATTTCTATATAAACCGAACATATCTATTAACATCATAATTAAAGAATACCTAAATTCATCTAATTTTTTCTTGGAAGATTCCCAAACCAAATATTTAAATGCCTTACTAGATAATGTTGGGAAAAAATTAAGAACATCAAATGCATGAATTTGATTTAATTAGAAATTATTATTTAAAATTATCTAAGTTGAATAAATCTTCATTAGATTTAAATGACGATGTTTTTTTTGATAAAAAAAAATCTTTAGTAATTTCAATTGATACATATAATGAAGGTGTTCATTTTCTTAATTTTAAAAATCCTGAATTAGTAATTAAGAAAATTTTAAGATCTTCTATATCAGACTTAATTTGTAAAGGTGTATTGCCGAAATACTATTTCATATCAGGTAGTGGTAATAAAAAAACATTTTCAAAAAAAAACATATCTAAAATTTCAAATTCATTAAAACAAGAACAGAAAAAATATGAAATTTTTTTATGTGGTGGAGACACTACTTTTTCAAATCAATTAAGTTTTTCAATTACATCAGTTGGTTATTCAAAAAATATTGTATATAGAAATAAAGCAAAAATTAATGATGATATATATGTAACTGGAAACCTTGGTGATAGTTTTTTTGGATTAAAAATTTTACAAAATAAGTTTAAAACAACTAAAAAACTTAAAAGTTATTTTGTAAAAAAATATTTTGAACCAGAACTTAAAATTAAGTTAACAAAAGAATTATTAAAATTTGCTAACACATCAATAGATATATCAGATGGTTTAATTGATGATCTTGAAAAAATGATTAATAAACAAAAATTATCTTATAATATTTGGGAGGAAAAAATTCCAATATCTAAAAATTTGTTCACTTATTTAAAAAAGAATAATCTTAAAAAATTAAATTTTATATCTAATGGTGATGACTATCAGATTTTATTTACAGCTAGCGTTGGTAAATCTAGAATCATTCAAAGTATCTCTAAGAAATTAGGTATCAAAATATCTAAAATTGGTAAAATAAGACCAAATAACGAAAAATCAGCCTTAGTTAATAAAAAAGGTGAGTATTTACTACTCAAAACTTCTGGTTATAAACATCTATTTTAAAAGTTAATTATTGTCTTTTTTAGCTTTTTTTGTATTGTCCGGGCTTAAAATTTAACAACCAACAACCTTAAGGTTTATATGAGCGAAACAATAGAAACTATTTTATTATACACAATCGGAGCCGGTTTATTATCCATAGTTTATGGATTTTTTACTGGAAAAAATATTTTAAATCAAAGTGCTGGGAATGCAAAAATGCAAGATATTGCGTCTGCAATCCAAATTGGTGCTAAAGCGTATCTGGCAAGACAATACAAAACAATAGCTATTGTTGGTGTAGTTGTTTTAGTAATTGTAAGTATCGCATTTAGTCCTTTAGTTGGTTTAGGATATTTAGTTGGTGCTGCATTATCTGGTATAGCAGGTTATGTTGGAATGTTAGTTTCTGTTGAAGCTAACGTTAGAACAGCGGAAGCTTCTAGAAAAGGTCTTGCACAAGGATTATCTGTTGCATTTAAGTCGGGTGCTGTAACTGGTATGTTGGTTGCTGGTTTAGCGTTATTAGCTATAGCCGTTTATTACTATTATTTATTAAAATTTAATATTAATGAAAGAGAAATAGTTAATGCACTTGTTGCTTTAGGTTTTGGCGCTTCTCTAATTTCTATTTTTGCAAGATTAGGTGGTGGTATATTTACAAAAGGTGCTGATGTTGGTGCTGATTTGGTAGGTAAAGTTGAAGCCGGTATTCCAGAAGACGATCCAAGAAATCCAGCTGTTATTGCTGATAACGTTGGTGATAACGTTGGTGATTGTGCTGGGATGGCTGCTGATTTATTTGAAACTTATGCTGTTACAATTGTAGCAACTATGGTTTTGTCATCTATTTTCTTTCAAGGCGATATGAGTATGATGATTTATCCTCTAACAATTGGTGGAGCTTGTATTCTAACATCAATTCTAGGAACTTTTTTTGTTAAACTTGGAAAAGACAAAAATGTAATGAATGCTTTATATAAGGGGTTTGTTGTATCAGCCATTGCATCAATAGTTATTTTATACCCTGTAACAGATCATGTCATAGGTTTTGCAACTGAATATGATGTTAATGGTAAAAACTTTAATGGAATGAGTTTATATTACTGTGGAATAATTGGTTTAGTGATTACAGGTTTATTAATTTGGATCACTGAATATTATACAGGTACAAATTATAGACCAGTAAAATCAGTTGCCGCTTCATCAACAACAGGACATGGTACTAATGTTATTCAAGGTTTAGCTGTTTCTATGGAAGCAACTGCTGTTCCCGCATTAATTATTGTTGCAGGAATATTATCCACAAATGCAATCGCTGGACTTTTTGGTATAGCAATTGCTGTAACTACTATGCTAGCTTTAGCTGGTATGGTTGTTGCACTTGATGCTTATGGCCCAGTTACAGATAATGCTGGTGGAATTGCGGAAATGTCTAACTTAGATAAAAAAGTAAGAAAAACTACAGATGCACTTGATGCAGTTGGTAATACTACAAAAGCTGTTACTAAAGGTTATGCTATTGGATCTGCAGGTTTAGGAGCTTTAGTTTTATTTGCAGCATATGTTGAGGATATTAAACATTTCTCTAATGTTTCTGGTTCTAAATTAGAAGGTATTGTTGTAACGTTTGATTTATCAAACCCTTACGTAGTTGTCGGATTATTAATTGGTGGAATGTTGCCTTACTTATTTGGTTCTATGGGAATGCAAGCAGTTGGTAGAGCGGGTGGCGCTGTTGTAGTTGAAGTTAGAAGACAATTTAAAAAATTCCCTGGTATCATGAAGAAAAAACAAAAACCAGATTATGCTAAATTAGTTGATCTTTTAACTGTAGCAGCAATTAAAGAAATGATTATTCCATCTCTATTACCTGTTTTATCTCCAATAGTTTTATATTTTATAATTCTATCAATTGGTGGTCAAGTAGCAGCTTTAGCAGCTGTAGGTGCTATGTTATTAGGAGTTATAATTACAGGATTATTCGTTGCTGTTTCAATGACTGCTGGTGGTGGTGCTTGGGATAATGCTAAAAAGTATATTGAAGATGGAAATCATGGTGGAAAAGGTTCTGAAGCTCACAAAGCTGCTGTAACAGGAGATACTGTTGGAGATCCTTATAAAGATACTGCAGGGCCTGCCGTTAACCCAATGATTAAAATTACAAATATTGTAGCTTTATTATTGTTAGCTGTTATCGCTGGCTAATTTCTTTTTGTTTTTCGGCCCTCTTGTTTAGAGGGTCGTTAATTTTTTGTCTCATACTTGACATAAAATTGTATACAAAGTAGTTTCTTTTAAAACCAGATTCTGTAGTAGATTTAACAATTTTTAAATTTTTCATATCATCTTTATTATAAAATTCTTTTTTCTTAAGTATTCCATAATTATCTATTTCTAAAACTAACACATCATTTTTATATATTTTCATTTTTCCTAACTTAGTTAATTTAGATTGTGTTTGTTTTCTCTCAATATAAATCCAAATATCATTATCAAATTTACTTTTAGTAGATGGATTTCCTAAAATTTCTATTATATCATTTTTGTTAGTTTTATTAACAATTAGTGATGATTGTTTTTTTTCTAAAAAAGGTACCCCATGATGTTTAACAACTTTTTTAAAAGAACAATTTGCAACTATTAATGAGAGAAAAATTATATATAATATTTTCATCATGTATAAAAATTATCTTTATATCTATAACAATTTGATTAATTTCACTAGAAATAAAGATTTGTACAAATCTTTGAACCGTGAGGACAATTTTTCAGATCGTTTGACCTTGTTTTTATTACATTTTGCTTTTTTTTTAAAAAATTTTAAAAATGTAGATAATAAGATCATACTACAAGAAATTTATGATTTCATTTTTAAACAACTTGAACTTAGCATCAGAGAAATTGGATATGGTGATCAATCAATTAATAAAAAAATGAAAGATTATATAAATTTATTTCATTCTATGGTTTCCGAAATACATTTTTGGAATAATTTAACAAAAACACAAAAACTTGAAAAGTTTTCAATTTTTTTAACTGATTTTAACAAAATTGATCATTTGCTTGATTATTTTGAGTTATTTGATGAAAATTTATCAAAAAAAACTTTGAATTCTTATTTAAAAAGTGTAAGTAACCCATAATTATGGCTGTACCAAAACGCAAACAAACCCCATCCAGAACTGGTATGAGAAGGGCTCAAACTATGAAATACTCAACAAAAAACATTGTTGAGGATAAAAAATCAGGTGAATATAGATTATCTCATCATTTAGATTTAAAAACTGGAATGTATAAGGGAAGACAAGTTTTAGACCCAAAAGAGTAATATAAAAATCTAAAATGACACATCTGATTAAAATTGCAGTTGATGCAATGGGAGGTGATAACTCACCTAATAAGATTATAGACGGCATTATACTTAATCACAAATCAAATAAAAGTATATTTTATAAAATTTTTGGTGATGAAAATAAGATTAAGGATCTCATTGCTAATAAAATTGATAAAGATTTTTTTGAAATCATTCATACTTCAGATGTAGTCAAAAGCACTGATAGTCCTCTTGAAGGTGCAAAAAGAGGTAAAAATACAAGTATGTGGCTTGCAATAGAAAGTGTTAAAAATAAAGAAACAGATATCGTAGTATCAGCTGGAAATACAGGTGCTCTATTAGTTATTTCAAAACTTAATCTTAAGATGATAGAAAATATTGATAAACCAGCATTATCAGCATTGTGGCCAAATAAAAAAGGTATGAGTGTTGTATTAGATTTAGGAGCTAATATTGAATGCAGTTCTAAAAATTTATTAGATTTTTCTATAATGGGAGCATCCCTTTACACTTCACTATATCCAGGAGATAAACCAAATATAGGTTTGTTAAATATAGGATCAGAAGAACTTAAAGGAAATGAAACTATAAAAGAAACTTATCAAGTTTTAAATGATAAAAAATCTGAAAATTATGATTTTTATGGTTATATAGAGGGAAATCATTTAATGGATGGTAATGTTAATGTAATAGTTTCAGATGGTTTTACCGGAAACGTAGCATTAAAAACTGCTGAAGGTACAGCTAATTTCATTACTAGTGAACTTAAAAAAGTTATGACAGATTCAATAATTGGAAAAATATCGTCATTATTAAATATTTCAAATTTAAAAAAGTTTAAAAAGCGTTTAGATCCTAGACTTTACAATGGAGCTATATTTATTGGTCTTGATACACCTGTTGTTAAAAGTCATGGTGGTACAGATTATATTGGTTTTGCAAATTCTTTAGATGTTTGCCATAGAATTGTAAAAGGTAATTTGATAGAAAAAATTAAACAAAATATTTAAATTAATGAGAATAAACTTAACTAAAAAAGACTTAGTTAATTTAATTTATATGCAACTAGGTTTTTCAAAACAAATTTCTGAAAACCTTATTGAAGATTTTTTGTTAACAATTATCTCAAATATTAAAACAGAAAAAAAATTAAAATTATCCAAATTTGGAACTTTTTCAATACGACAAAAAAAATCACGAATAGGAAGAAATCCAAAAACTAAAGAAACAAAAATGATTTCTGGTAGAAATGTTGTTTTGTTTAAACCCTCAAAAGAATTTAAAGAATTTATAAATTTAAAGGCTAATGGATAAATCTGATAAAGCTTATAAAACAATAGGTGAGGTCGCTAAAATATTAAATTTTAAATCTAACAAGAAGGGAGAACTTCCAACTCATATAATTAGATTTTGGGAAACTCAGTTTAAACAAATCAAGCCAAAAATCTTGAATTCAAATAGAAGATATTATGACGAAAATTGCATTAATGTTCTTAAAAAAGTTAAATTTCTTCTTAAAGAGCAAGGTATGACGATTAATGGTGTTAAAAAGATACTTAATGGTGACCAATCTTTAGAACTTGACGAAATGGCAAATAATTCTATAAAAGCTAATAATTTAAAAAATAAACTAGTTAAAATTTCTAAAATTGTAAAAAATTTAAAAAGTTTTAAATAAAATGGCAAAAAAAACACACGTAAAAGTAAGACTAGTACCAGAGGCAAAACCTGATAGCCCTTTTTTTTACTATGTTAAAAAACCAGCAGGTGGAGAAAAAGCAAAAATTAAACTTTCTGCTAAAAAATACAACCCATCTACAAGAAAACATGAGACTTTTGTGGAAAAGAAACTTCCACCTCACAGTAAATAATTATTTCTTTTTGAAATTTCGTCTTTCGTAATCAATATAGGACCAAATCATATTTTTCCATATACGATAAGTAATTTTTGGATCTATTTTAAATTTTTTAGATTTTCTTCTAATTTTATTAAGAATAAAATTAATTCTTTTTTGATCTACTATCTCTTTTTTAAATTCTTTTAACTTGAGAACTTCTTTGACTAGAAAAGTACGATACTTAATTAAAGCTAGAAGTTTATTGTCTAACCTATCTAGTTTTGTACGAATTACTTCTAGTTTTTTTTTATTTTTTGGCAACATTTATTTATTGGATTAATTAATAATTATTATATTTATCTATATATGTACAGTCAGAATAGTCATTTAAATTTCCAGCTAAAAGTTTGGTTGCTTTCTCTAATTGGACTGATAATTCTTATAATTTTAGTTGGTGGCTTAACTAGACTAACTGACTCTGGATTATCTATAACAACTTGGGAATTATTTGCAGGTTTTATTCCACCACTAACAAATGATAAATGGATTGATTACTTTAATCTTTATAAAACCATCCCAGAGTTTAGTGAACAAAATTATAATATGACTCTAAATGAATTTAAGGTAATTTTTTGGTGGGAATGGGCTCATCGTCAATTGGGCAGATTAATTGGATTATCTGTATTGTTGCCACTAATTTTTTTTTCTATTCAAAATGGATTGTGGATTTTAAAAAAATATGGATCAATTTTTTTATTAATTTGTTTTCAAGGCTTTATTGGATGGTATATGGTATCTAGCGGGTTAATAGATAGGGTAGATGTTAGCCATTATAGACTTTCATTACATTTAGTAACAGCTTTTATAATTTTGTCCGTTGTATTTTGGAAATTTCTTAAATTAACCAAAATTCAAACTTATTATGTTTCAATTAATATTAATTTAATAAAGTTTTTCCTTTTTTTATTGTTTTTACAATTAATTATAGGTGCTTTTGTGTCGGGTATGGATGCTGGTAAAATTTATAATACTTGGCCTTTGATGGGAGCATCTTACTTTCCTGACGATAGTCAATTTATTGAATTTTTAAACGTAAAACTTTTTGATAATCCTTCATTAGTTCAATTTACCCACAGAAATTTAGCCTACTTAATTATGGGTATTTATATTTATATTCTTTTTTTTGTAATTAAAGGTCGCAATGAAATATTTAGAAAACCTTTATTGATTATAGGAGTTAGTTTATTTTTACAGGTTGTGTTGGGAATATTGACTCTTTTATCTGGAGTAAAAATTTTTTATGCATCTTTACACCAGATAAATTCTATCTTAATTATTCTCTCAACTTTATATTTTCTATATTTAACAAAATATAGAAAAATTAATTAGTCTCTAATAGTTGACATATAAATACTATAGTTAACTTACAGCTTTTAAGTTTTCTTTTGATGAATTATCTAGAGCTTGATCCAAGTCATCAATTATATCATCTATATGTTCTAAACCGATACAAAGTCTAACATACCCAGGTGTTACACCAGCTGCTGCAAGTTCGTCTTCTGTCAATTGACTATGTGTAGTAGTTGCTGGATGAATTGCTAAGCTTCTTGTATCACCTATATTAGCCACATGATAAAACATCTTTAATGACTCGATAAATTTTTTACCAGCTTCTATACCGCCAGCCAATTCAATACCAACTAAAGCACCATTACCATTTTTGAGATATTTCTTAGCTCTACTAGAAATTTCCTCATTATGTTCAGTTGCATAGATTACTTTAGATATAGCTTTATGTTTTTTCAGATAATCAACAACTTTTGTAGCATTTTCACAATGTTGTTTCATTCTTAAAGCAACAGTTTCTAAGCCTTGAATTACAGCAAAGGCATTATCAGGTGATAAAGCAGATCCTAAATCTCTTAATAAAGTTACTCTAGCTCTTACTGCAAAAGAAACATTAGCACCTGTTAATTCAGGTACTGCTTTTCCCCAAACTACACCACCATAACTTGCATCTGGTTCATTAAATAGCGGCTGCCTTTTTGGATCAATTGTCCAATCAAAATTACCACCATCAACTAAAGCTCCACCAACAACTGTTCCATGTCCAGCTATATACTTTGTAAGTGAATAAACAACTATAGCTGCCCCATGTTCAAGTGGCTTACAAATAACTGGTGCCGCTGTGTTATCAACAATTAATGGTATATTGTATTTCTTACCAATATCAGCCACTTCTTTAATTGGAAAAACTCTCAAATATGGATTTGGTAAAGTTTCACCATAAAAAGCTCTTGTTTTTTCATCAATAGCTTTTTCAAAGTTTTTTGGATCAGAAGGATCCGCGTACCTAACTTTAATACCAAGTTTACTTAATGTATGCGTAAACAATGATACAGTTCCCCCATAAAGATCTGTTGAACTTACAATGTTATCACCTGCTTGAGCTACGTTTAAAATTGAAAAAGTAGAAGCAGTTTGTCCTGAAGAAACTGCCAAACAAGCTAAACCACCATCAAGAGCGGCAACTCTTTTTTCAAGGACATCATTTGTTGGATTCATGATTCTTGTATAAATGTTTCCAAATTCTTTTAGCGCAAAGAGATTTGCTGCATGTTCGGTACTATCAAATTGATATGACGTAGTTCTATAGATAGGAACAGCTACTGCGTTAGTTGAAGGGTCACTTCTATAGTCACCACCATGAATTGCTATTGTTTCTGGATTATTTCTTTTTGTACTCATATTACTCCTTTTTTAGTGCTTCAACTTAATGTAAGGCGCACAATATAGTTCAAATGCCTACCGATAATGTAAAGTAAAATTCCTGTTTAGCAGTTATATGCCCGCAATAGGATCAAATCGGCACCATCTTTTTAACAGATATGTCTTATATTACAAGCCAAATATCAAATTGACTTTGCAATTAATAATAGTATTAATCCTGGCACAATGACAAAATTCGTAAAAAAAGACCAAGTAACTTCATCATGGTACGAAATAGATGCTACTAATGCTGTAGTTGGAAGATTAGCAACAGTAATTTCTAAAATTATTAGAGGAAAAAATAAAACTACTTACACACCTCATATGGATCATGGTGATTTTGTTGTAGTTAAAAATATTGAACAAGCTAAGTTTACTGGAAAAAAATTCCAAGAAAAAACTTATTATAGACATACAGGACATCCAGGTGGAATTAAGGAAACAACACCTGAAAAATTACATGAAAAAAAACCAGGTGAAACTTTAATGCTAGCTGTAAAAAGAATGCTTCCAGGTGGAGTATTAGGTAGAAAACAACTAACTAAATTAAAAATTTATTCTGGAAGTGATCATCCACATACAGCACAAAATCCTCAAGTAATTGAGTTAGGTAAATTAAACAGTAAAAACTTAGCTAGAAATTAATATGGAAAATACTCAGACAGCATCAAAAACACCTAAATTAAAATTAGACTTTAAAGATAGTAAATACGCAACAGGTAGAAGAAAAACATCAATTGCAAAAGTTTGGTTAAAAAAAGGTTCTGGTAAAATTTATGTTAATGGAAAATTATTTAACGAATATTTTTCAAGTGAATTTCATCATCTTCAAATAACAAGACCTTTTGATATAATCAATCAGTCTACAGATTATGATGTAAGATGTAGCGTCAGTGGAGGAGGACCTACTGGTCAAGCAGGAGCTTTAGTTCATGGTATTTCTAAAGCTTTAGTTATGTTTGATGAAAATTTAAAATCTACATTAAAAACTGAAAAACTTACAACCAGAGACTCTAGAGCTGTTGAGAGAAAAAAACCTGGTAGAAGAAAAGCTAGAAGAAGCTTCCAATTCTCTAAAAGATAATTTTTTTTTAAATTTAAACTGTTATAATAAATTATGCCTAATCTTAATGCATTAGTTGCTGGATCAACTGGATATATTGGAGTTCAATTAATTAAAATATTAGTTAAACACAAATATATTAATATCAAATATTTATGTGGAAATACATCTGTTGGTAAAAAAATTTCTAATTATGATAAAACTCTATCTAAAAAAAATTTACCAACAATTATTAAATTTGATAAAAAACTTTTAAAAGATGTAGATATAGTTTTTACTGCTTTACCAAATGGTGAAGCTCAAGATATATCAAAACATTTAACAACAAATATTACTTTAATAGATTTAGCAGCAGATTTTAGATTAGAAAAAGGATCTGAATATCTGAAATGGTATAAACAAAAACATAGAGCAGTAAATTTAATTAAAAAGAGTTTATATGCACTTCCAGAAATTAACGGACATAATCTTAGCAAATATCAAATTATCTCGTGCCCCGGTTGTTATCCTACATCAATATTATTACCTTTAATTCCACTTTTCAAAAAAAACTTAGTAAAAGTAAAAAATATTATAATGGACTCTAAATCTGGTTATTCAGGGGCTGGGAGAGGTGTACATAAAAAGTATAAAGATAAAAATCTATATGAGTCATTGAGTGCTTACGGTGTTGGTTTTCATCGTCACAACTCAGAGATTGATCAAGTTTTAAAAAAATTTACTAACAAAAAGTTGAGTTTTAATTTTACACCACATTTGACACCAATGTTTCGTGGAATTTTAAGTACAATTTATATAGATTTAGAAAATAATGTAACTCAATCAAAAGTAATTAAAATTCTTAAAGATTTTTATAAAAAAGAAGCCTTTGTTAAAATTTTAAACGCAGATAGTTTAATAAGTACAAATGATGTAATTAATTCAAATAATTGTTACATATCTGTTTGTAAATCAAAATATAAAGGTAAAATTATCATACTTTCAGCAATAGATAATTTAATTAAAGGTGGTGCAGGTCAAGCTGTACAGAATTTAAATATGAAATTTAATTTCCCTATTAAAACTGCTTTAAAATGAAAATTGTTTTATTCATATTTATGGTTTTTTTAATGAGTAATTGTTCATTAAATAAAGATTCTAAATATTGGACAGAAGATGTTGCTAAGAATCAAAAAGATCAAAAAAAATTATCAAATATATTAAAAAAGTCAGAAGATATAACAACTATGAGCTATGAAGAATATAAGATTTATATAGATGACTATACAAAAAAAAGTAAATATCCAGACATCAATCAATGAAAAAAATAATAAATATTGCAGTAGTCGGATTAGGGCAAGTAGGCATTTATTTACTTAATGAATTAAACTCTAAAAAAAAAGATATTGAGCTTAAAACAGGCAAGAAAATTAACATTGTGGCTATATCAGCAAGAAACGTTAATAAAAAAAGACAATTTAAAATTAATAAGAATATATTTTTTAAAAATCCTTTAGAAATTTTTAAAAAAGTTAAAGTAGATATTTTATTTGAAGCTATAGGTCAATCCGATGGCATTTCGAAAAAAGTTGTTGAAACAGCATTAAAAAAAAAAATACATGTTATTACTCCTAATAAAGCACTAATTTCCAAACATGGAAACGAATTGGCAAAGATTGCTGAGTTAAATGAAGTAAATCTAGAATTTGAAGCATCAGTTGCTGGTGGTATTCCAATACTAAGATCAATTAAAGAAGGTTTGGCTACAAATAAAATCTCAAAGGTTTATGGAATTTTAAACGGCACATCTAATTATATTCTTTCGGAAATGGAAAATTCCAACCAAAGTTTTTCATATGTTTTAAAAAAAGCTCAAAAACTTGGTTATGCAGAACCTGTCAATCCAAAACTAGATTTAAATGGTTTTGATGCTTTTGCTAAAGTAAGAATTTTATCTGCATTAGCCTTTAATAGTAAAATTTCAAAACACAAATGTTTAATGGAAGGAATTGAAAAGATAGAATTAAAAGACATCAAAATTGCGTGTCAGCTAGATTTAAGAATTAAACTTTTGGGTATATCTGAGTTAAAAAATAATCATTTATTTGAAACTGTTCATCCATGCTTAGTGAGTAAAAAATCATATATTGGAAATGTCACAGGTGTCATGAATGTTGTTATTCTCGAAGGTAAACCAGTTGGTGAAAGCATCCTTCAAGGTGAAGGAGCTGGTCCTGGACCAACTTCATCAGCTCTACTATCCGATTTATTATCAATTTTAAGGGGTAATATAAAAAAACCACTTGGCGTTTCTGTTTCAAAACTAAAAACTTTAAAAAATTATAACGTTAATAATTATACAAATTCACTTTATCTGAGATTTGAGGTTAAAGATAAACCTGGTGTTTTATCTCAAATTACTAATAGGTTAGCTAAATTTAAAATCTCAATTAAAAGAATAATTCAAACTCCTGATAAAAAGAACAACAAAGCTACCATAGTAATTATTACACATAAAACTTCTGAACTTAATTGTATTAATTGCTTATCTTTATTTAAGAAAAATAGAAATGTACTTAAAAATCCTACTTTAATAAGATTACTTGGTTAATGGATATATATTTAAAACTTTTTGAAGTTTTGTTTCCTGTTTTTTTTATAGTAGTTATTGGTATCTTTTTAGGTAAAAAGAACCCTAATTTTGACACTTCATTTATTACAACTTATTCAGGTAATTTTGGCACTCCCGCTTTAGTAATATTTGCACTCACAGCTGGCGGTGTAACTTTCGATGTTTTTAAAGAATTCTTTCTATACTCATTTATTCTTTTAACTTCTTTTGGAATTGTGGGTTTAATTTTTTTAATTTTGATGAAAAAAGATTATATAAGAGAATTACCTACTTTTATTTTACCTAATACTGGCAACATGGGTATACCTATTTGTTTATTTGCTTATGGTGAATTGGGGATGGGTATTGCCGCTGCAATTTCTTCACTTGTAGTTTTGCTACATTTTACTCTTAACATATTTTTAGCTAAAAGAGCTTTTGATTTTCAAACAATTTTTAAGAGTCCTGCTTTTTACGCAATTATAGTAACAGTTCTATTTTTATATTTTGAACAACCAGTACCTCAATTTGTGATGAACACTGTAATGTTGTTAGCCTATGGAATGATTGTTATGATATTAATGTCTTTAGGTATTGCACTTACTCAAATGAAAGTATTTTCTTTTAAAGATGCAATTATAACTTCTACGGGTAGGGTTATAATAGGTCCTCTTATTGGTTTTGGTGTAATTCAATTATTTGGTCTATCAGGTGTATCCGCTGGTGTAGTTTTAATTCAATCGTCAATGCCTAGTGCTATATTGTGTTATCTAGTTGCTTCAATGTATTCACCAAAAGAAATTGTTGATAATATTTCTAGCACTATTGTAGTATCTACAATCATGTCTCTTATCACGATACCAATTACATTATTCTTTGCTTTAAAATACTTCTATTAAAAGGTATTCTTCTTTTATGAAGGCCATAATTTTAAATGCTTCAGCATGGATGATTGTTCCTGTAATGGATGCTTATGCAAAATTTTTAAGTTCATCAATGGATGTATTGCAGATAACTTGGGCTAGATACTTCTTTACAGTAGTTTTTACACTTTCATTAATGCTTATCTTTTATAGACAATCATTAGTCTGGAGTAAAAAACCTTTGTTACAATTAATTAGAGGCCTTATTTTAGTTTTTTCAACTTATCTTTTCTTTTACTCGATATCCTTTATCTCGTTACCAAAAGCTTTAACCTTGGCTTTTGTTGCGCCTTTAATTGTAACAGCTTTATCTCCTTTTTTTCTTAAAGAGAAAGTTGGTATTAGAAGATGGACTGCGGTATCCATTGGTTTTATAGGTACATTAATAGTTATAAGACCTGGGTTTATAGAGTTTAATTTAGCGACTTTTGCTGCTCTAGGTAATGGAATTTGTTATGGTTTTTATCTTATACTTACACGTAAACTCAGTACTTCAGATAATCCACTTTTAACATTATTATTTACAGGAACAGTAGGGGCCCTAATATTAAGCCTATTTATGCCATCTGTTTGGATTAATCCAACACCTAATCAATGGATTATGATGGCTATAATCGGCCTTATAGCCTCTGTAGCGCACCTTTTCTTAATTTTATCACTCAAATATGCAGATGCTTCTAAATTGGCTCCTTTAGGCTATACAGAAATAATAACCAACATATTGATTAGCTATTATTTCTTCCATGAATTACCTGATAATTGGACTTATTTAGGTCTTTTTATTATAGTTCTTAGTGGTCTATATATCTCTAGAAGAGAATATTTGCTTATTCGCTCTAATTTATAGTAAACATATAGATACTAATATATAATGTATTGCTTTAATGAAGTGATTTAAAATATTGTAATTATTGAATTTTTACTTATTATAAATTTAGTATATTTTTGTGATCAAAGATTCAAATATACTAAAAGATCAATTAAAATAATGAAAATTAACGATTATTTGCTCAAATCTAAATATCAATAAAATCACATTTAACAAGCTTTTATTAAAAAATAATTAATAATAGCTAAAAGTGTTTAATATCAATCATTTTTCATCATAGTTAAACTGAAAAATAAAGTTTTTATCAAATAGATGGGTAGGGGGAAGAAAATATTAAGTAAAATTCAAGAAATTTAGGCTTTGAAATTAGCATTGATAATATTAAAAACTAGAGCAATGCAGAATTAGAATATATGATTTAAAAGCCCATAGAGGTGCTTTATTTTAATATATTTCGATATATAGTACAACTAAAGGATGCATAATACTATTTATGCTAAAAATTGGGAAAATTAACAAAAATCGTTGATTTTATTGGTTTTTTGAAGCTAAAAAAGGTCTAAAAAGTTCTTAAATATCAACATTTTCAGATCTTAGTAATAGCAGCTTTTTCTTGATTCCACCTCTTCCAGAGTATCCACCAAGCCCTCCATCAGACCGAATTACTCTATGACAGGGTATTTTAGGGGCATATGGGTTTTTAGCACAAGCATTAGCTACTGCACGAGCTGAATTAGGACTTTTTATGCCAATAGCAACCTGTTTATAGGTTTTTACCTTGCCCTTTGGTATGGTTTTAAGATAATTCCATACTTTTTGCTGAAACTTAGTTCCATTTAAGTTCATTAAATTAAATTCTGTATATTATTTATTTATTCATCAAAATGTAGAGCAATATTAATATGCTAATAATAAAAAATCCAAATATCAACATTAAAATTTGATTTTTAGTTTTTTCAGATATTTTGGACCATAAATACATAGAAAATAATATGATTACCGGAACTCCTAAACCTAGAATTATGTATTTTGGCATTATAATTATTTTTAATTTATTTACTTGACTAATAGAATGCGTTATATTATTACTATCGATAATTAATGGTTATCAATAGTAAAAAATATGAATGATATAATAACAGATATAAAAGCTTTACAGGAGGAAACTTTAATAAACCTAAAAAGCTCTAAGGCAATGAATACTATTAGAGCATATAAGTCAGATTTTAATGATTTTGGGTTATTTTGTGCTAAAAATGGATTTAAATCTCTTCCTTCAGAGCCTAAAGTAGTTTCTTTATACATAACTTTTTTATCAACAAAAAACGTTAAAATGAGTACTTTAAAACGTAGATTGGTATCTATAGGAGTGATCCATAAATTAAAAGGGCATTATCTAGATACAAAACATCCCTCAATAATTGAAAATATTATGGGAATTAAACGTAGGAAAGGAACAATTCAAATAGGTAAAAAACCATTATTAATCAATAGTTTAAAACAATTAATTAATGTTATAGATAAGGAAAATAAGTCAGAAATTAAAAAACTTCGAGATAGATCTATAATCTTAATTGGTTTTTCAGGAGGATTCAGAAGAAATGAAATAGTTTCATTGAATTACGATGATTTAGAATTTGTTAATGAAGGGCTTAAAATTACCTTAAGAAGATCAAAAACAGATCAATTTGGTGATGGGATGTTAAAAGGACTCCCCTACTTTGAAAATTCTCAATATTGCCCGGTAATGTCACTTAAAAATTGGATTAAAGTATCAAAGATTAAATCAGGTCCTTTATTTAGAAGATTTAATAAAGGATCAAGCTTATCAGAAAAGCGATTAACCGATCAAACTGTAGCATTATTAATAAAAAAATATTTACAATTAGCAGGTATTGATAATAAAAATTATTCAGGTCATAGTTTAAGGTCTGGATTTGCTACCTCAGCTGCAGAATCAGGTGTTGAAGAACGAAACATAATGGCTATGACAGGTCACAAATCACCAGAAATGGTACGAAGATACATCAAAGAAGCAAATTTATTTAAAAATAATGCATTAAATCGAATTAAACTCTGAAATAAAATGAAAGATTTAACAATTGTAATACCATCGTATAAATCAAGAACATTAATAATTAATCAATTGGATTTATTATCAAATAATAACAAAATTATTATTATTGAAAATTCACAAGATAAGAAATTAAAAGAATTAATTAAAAAAAAATATAAAAATACAAAAATAATTTTGAAAAATAATATTGGTTTTGGTAGAGCAATAAATCTAGGAGCAAAATTTGTTAAAACCAAATATTTTTTGGCGATAAATCCTGACACAAAAATTTCAACTAATAGTATCAACAATTTAGTTAAGACTGCTTTAAAATTAAAAGTATTTGGTGGTATATCACCAATGAAACATAATAATAAGATTAACATAGATAGAAATAAAGTTGTCGAGACTAAAAATTTATATGGTGCCGCAATGTTATTTGATACTAAAATTTTTAAAAAAATTGACGGTTTTGATAAAAATATTTTTTTATATTACGAAGAAAATGATTTTTTTTTACGATGTCGTAAATTAAACATTAAATTATATATTGCTCAAAATTCACATCATTTTCATACTTCATTAAAATCAACATCTTCTATAATGGAAAATCAAAAGGAAAAATTTTATTCATATTTGTTAAGTGGTTGGCATGGACAATGGTCAAAATTTTATTTTTATAAGAAACATAAGGGATACTTAAATAGTATAATAAAATGTACCCCTAGTCTAATTTCTAATATTGTTAAACTTATGATAAATATTCTAATAAATTTTAATAAAGCAAAATTTTATTACTTTAAAATTGAAGGATTGATTGTTTCAATGATCGGGATTAAATCCTTTAAAAGATCTATATATGATAAGTAAAGTTTTTTTATTTTTTTTTTATTGAAACTCTATTTAAATATAGTTTAGTATTATTTTTGCATGTTATATAAGCAGTAGGATATGGCTCTTGAAGACCACGAACGATATTGTAAAAATATTTTGCTTCATAATTTTTAAAGTCATTTAAGTTAATGTGACTTTGGGATGGTTTTCGCCTAAAATAAAATGTAGCTTGTTTATCATTTTGAAATTTTGATTTTAAGGAATTATTTTTATATGCATTTATTATTTTAATAGATCCTTCATAGCCTTTAAGAGTTATTCTATCTAATATTTCATTTAAATATCCGTCTAAAGTAATATTCTTTTGATATAAAATATTACCGGTATCTAATTTGTCATCGGCATATAAAATTGTAACAGCGCTATCATTAACTCCATTAATTAATTGATTTTGTATAGGAGAGCCACCTCTGTATTTGGGTAGTTTTGATGGGTGTAAAATTAAGCAAGGTGCAATATTTCTAATTTCTTTTGATAAGTAGTCGCTCCAGCCATAAGTTAAAATTAGATCAGGAGAAATTAATCTTATTTTTTTAATATATTTTTTAGATAGTTTGTTAATTACAAATATTTTCTTATTATTTTTAGATATGTTTTTAACATTTTTTTTTACAAATAAATGAAAGTTAACATTTTTAAATTTTGAAACTAACTTATTTGTTATTTCAAAACTCCAATCTCTAGAAATTAAAGATACAATATTAATTTTTTTTTTTTTTAAACTCATTAGTTATAATATTTTAGGTTTTGGGAATGGAATTATAAATTTAATATTTTTGTTTATTTCTTTTACTTGTTTCATTATTGATACTTGGTAATTCCAAGCAATGATTAAAACGTAATCAACTTTATTTGAATTTTTTTTTAAATAATCTAATGTTTTTATAGGAATTTTTACACCAGGCATAAATTTTCCAGCTCTCAACGGTGAACTGTCTAATATAACATTTAAGATTTTCTTATCTATGTTGCAATAATTTAGAAATGTAGTCCCCCTACCTGATGCACCAAATCCAATGATATTTTTTTTTCTTTTTATAAGATTTAATAAAATTTTATTAATTTCTTTTTTTTGCTCATATATTTTTTTATTGAATTTTTTGAAAAAGGGAATGTTTATTTTTTTTTCAGATTCCATTAATTTTGTAATACTTGATTGTTTCTTTATTAAAAAATTTTTTTTCTTTTGCAGATAAACTCTTAGACTACCCCCATGCATTTTTGTTTGTTTAATCTTTTTTATGGTAAAGTTGTGTTTTTCAAAAAGAAATTTTAAAGAATAAACTGAATAATAGTTTACGTGTTCGTGATAAAAAAAATCATATTGATTTAAATTTAAAAGATGCATTAAATAATGAACTTCTACAACTAAATATCCATTATCTTTTAATAAAATTTTAGACGCTTCTATTACGGAATGAATATCATCAATGTGTGCAAATACATTACTAGCTGTAATATAATCAAATTTGTTAAATTTCTTTAAAATTAAATTAGCAGTGGAAACATTAAAGTAATTATTAACTATATTAATTGATTTTTTTTTAGCTAAATTTGATATATTTTTAGATGGGTCAACACCTAAACAGAAAAATTTTTTTTTTTTAACTAGTTTGCTTAGTAGTATTCCGTCATTACATCCGAATTCTAATAATTTAAATTTTTTTTTATTTTTATAATTTTTAATTATTTCTTTAGAATAATTTAAAAAGTGATCATTTAGAACAGGTATCGTAGATGATGAATAATTGTATTTTTTAAACAATACCTCTGATTTAACAGTGTCTTTTATTTGAACAAGATTACATTTTGAACAATAATATAAATCTAAAGGTAATTTAAATTCTTTTTTTTTTATGTTTTTCTTTTCAATAAAATTACCGGCTAAAGGCATTATTCCTAAATCTATTATCTTTTTAATTTTTTTATTTCCACAAATTCTACAATTGGATCTTTTATTAACTAATCTAAAATTTTTATTCATTATAAAAAAAATATTGTATGATATTTTTAAAGATATACTTTTTATATATTAATATTATGAAAAATAAAATTTATATTCATTTTTCAGTAGATGATGTTTTTAACTCTTTGATAGAAGTTACTGATAAGAATATTCCACTTAAAAAACATTGGTTTTTTTCACAGATTTATAATTTATGGATAAATTATAAGATTAGAACTGGCTTGTATCTATTTTATAAAGGAAAAGTAAATGGAAAAATACGCTATCTGTCAGAAGTTAAAAATTTAAAAAATGAACTTAAGGAAAAATGGATTTATTTTGGCCCACATGCTTTAGATTTTAATAGTCCTCCTCATAAATTCTCAGTAAAACATCAAAAAATGCAAATACAAAATATTTATCATCAAATTGATCGTTTTGCAGGATCAAAAAATCTAACAAGAAAAGTAAGATTACATGAATATTCAGAATGTTATGAGTTAGCTAATTTATTTAAAAAATATAATGTAAATACATTATTCACTACTGATAAAGATGTTGGGGCTCATCGTTTACCTTTAATAAACAAAAAAGAATTAATTAATAAAGGTAACACAAATTATAAAAATATGAATTTTATTAGAACTGATTTTAGAGTCGAAAATTTAAAAAAAAATTTAAAATTGAATCAAATAGAATTCAGCCAATTTTTTAAAAAAAGAAAATCAATTACGATTTATAGTCATGAATATGAAATGAAAAAAGAAAAAATTAGAAAATTATTAAATGATAATATATCATTAATTTCAAAAAAATTTATTTTAATATCAAATAGACCTTAAAAGATTCTTTTAAAAACAAATTATTAAAAAAAAACAATAAAAAAACTACATAAATAATTAGTATTTGTAATTATTTGTATCCATAAATACCTTTAAATTTTTTAACATCGTCACCCAATTTTTTACTTTATAATTTGATAATTTAATAAATTTATTGTTATTTAAACTTCTATCTATCTGAGGATAATATTCTTTTTTGATTATAATTTTTTTTTTAAAAATTTTTGAAATTATACAAAATAAATCATATTTTGATATTTTTTTACCACCAATATTTATAACTTTATTAAATAGATTATTTTTTTTAATGAAATGATTGTATATAATTTCACAAAACTCCAAAGAAGTTAATCCGGTAAAATAAAAATTTGCAAACCCATTAACTTGCCTTCGTCTGCTTAAATACCAATTAAACAAGTCTTTTTTTGTTTTTTTTTCAGGTCCTACAAAAGATGTTCTTAGTGTAGTCGTAAATTTATTTTTAACTTCACCATTTTTTTTTGATAAACTATAAATATCTGTTGGAATTTTAATATCGTTTTCAACAAAATTTCCTTTTGAACCTGAGAATACACTATCTGTACTAATATGAATAAAATAAATTTTGTTCTTTAAGCATAATTTTGAGAGAAATATTGGTAATTTAGTATTAATTAAATCAAAGTTAATATATATTTTTTTTTTTAAATTTTTATTTTTGATTGCTATACAGTTAATAATGTAATTTGGTTTTTTTTCTAAAATTATTTTTTTTAAAAATTGAAAATCCTTTTTACTTTTTAAATAAAATTTTTTTTTATTATCTTTAAGTTTAGGAAGAATCAAATCTATTTTTTTAGTACTTAAAAAATTTAATAGTATATGGCCTAATAATCCAGTTGAACCTAATAATAAAACTTTCATAATTTTAATATAATTAAACTTATTTAAAATTAATCATCTTTAAATAAAATAATTGTATCTTGCATTTCAAAAACTCAAACAAATAGAAAAAGTTTTTTTTGGGATCTTCTAACGGACCATCATAAATATTGTTAGATTTAAGATAAAATTTTTTAAAAAACTTTATGGAAAATCCCCATTTTAATAAAAATATTTTTGCTCCCTTACTTCCATATTTGTTATTTTTTTTAATCTTGTTTATTTTTTTTCTTAAAACGATTGATCCAAAATGATATACTTTAAGGTTGTTTATTCCTTTAAAAATTCTTATACCAATATTCCACAGCTTAATATTAAAGTCCGGATCTGATCCACTGCCAGGAAAATATTCTTCGCTAAGCCCCCCTACTTTATTCCAAATATCACGATGAACCAATGAAGGAGCCCAAGTTGATCCTTGAAAGTCATAATAATTGTAATTTTTATAATCATTCAAAAATTTATCTTCATTGAAATCATCAGGAGTATCGCCACAATCGAATTTAATTTGACCTTCGTTCATCATAGTGCCAGATAAATAAAAGTTATTATGACCAATTTTGTTTACTTCATTTTGAAGTATTTCATCCCAATTAGGACAAAAGTAGAAATCATCGTGAGCATATAACAAGTAATCAAATTTTGCTAATTTTGCTGCTTTATTTATTCCCTCGCATATTCCAGAGTTGTATTTAGTAAGTGAAAAATTTATTTTTTCATTTTTAAGAAAATCAACTGTACCATCATCACCAATATTAACATGAGGAATAATTTCATGTTTATGTTTAGAATTTTTTTTAATACTATTTATGCACAACTTTAAATAACTAAGATTATTAAATGTTGGTATTAATATTGAAAACATTTACTTAATATTTTCCCAAAAAAAATTTTTATTAATACCAAATGTTTTATTGATTATGAAATCAGCAACTACCGTTGAATTAAAATATTTAAAATATTTTTTTTTACCTTTTAATGCTATTTTATTTCTTAACTTATTATCATTACTGTATTTAATTATTTTTTCAGATAAATCGGATATATTATTATAAATAACAATTTCGTCTTTATTGAAAAAATTACCTATTTTAGTTTTTTCATCTATCATTACTAAAAGGCCATTACCTATTAATTGAGAAAATCTATCACTACTATAATACTTTACAGGTTTACCTTGGCTTATATTTAATCCAATTTTTGATTGGGAAATAGCTAATCTGTAATCATCTGCCCAAATTGGCTGCACATTATTCATTCCATAAAGATCAAATCTAATATCGGGTGTTTTTTTTATTAGTTTATTAATAAATATTTCTCTTTTATCAATTTTTCCTTTCTTTAATACACCTCTATGAACTCCATGACTCATCGCAAAAAAAACATCACTATTGAATGAAGTATTATTAAAATTATTTAAGGTTTCGAATGAAGTATCAACAGGATTTGGCATATAATATATTTCATGATTTTTTTTGATATTTAATGTTTTTGGGTCTGTTGTACAAAAACTAACGTCCATTAAATTAATCTTATCAAGAAATCTTTTTTTGTTGTTTATCCATTCACTATCCATTCTATCTAAAAACCATTGTACTAATTTAATATTAGGATAATTTTTTTTTATAAATTCTAAAGTCTCGATTTTAATTAAATCAGCGTGACCAAAGACAATTATATCTGGCAAATAATTTGATATTACTTCTAATAACTTTTTATTTAGTTTTTTTGAACCATTTAAATCTTTTAAACTCCTATAGTAACTGACAATGTCTCGATCACTAAATTCAAGAACACTATGATTTAATCTTATAAAACCATTATTTATTCGTCTTCCAGTATTATAAAATAATCTACCATCATGTCTTTCATTAAAATTTGTAATATGTAGAATTTTTTTATTAAATAAAGATTTAGTAATATTTAAATTAAATTTAAATTTTGTAAAAATTATTTTTCGATAATCATCAATTTTATTTGATATAAATTTATCTGTTAGATAAAAATTTTTAAAAGATCTTTGTTGTAAATAAATTAATTTTTTTTTGTTTAGTATTAATTTTTCTATAGAGTTAAATAATTCATTCGAATTTAGTTTTCTTAGGATAATACCATTAGTAATTGTTTCGGGTAATCCTCCACTATTAGAAATAATAACTGCGCAGCCTCTACTAGAAGCTTCTAAACTTGTTCTGCCAAAAGGTTCCTGCCACCGAGAACAGGCAACAGCAATGCTGGTTTTTTTAAATATTTTTAAAACTTTGCTATGTTTTTGAAAACCGAAATTAATTAAATTTTTATGAGTAACGTTTATTTTTTCTCTCGGTTCATCCCCAACAACATTAGCTGACCAATCAGAGTACTTATTTAAAATTTTAATAATTGCTCTACAAAAAATATCATATCCTTTTGCTGAGTTTAATTTTCCAACAAAAGTAATTATCTTTTTTTTATCTTTAAAATTAACTTTTGTCTTATTTATAGACTGATGAATAACTTCAAGTTTTTCTGATTTATGATAAAATTTATCTAAGCTAGTTAAAAATTTTTTTTTTGACCACATACTATTAAAAATAATTTTTGAACATGTTTTTAGTAGAGAGACTCTTTCCTTAACTGATTTAGAACCAACCATAGTTATAGGATCATTATGAAAGTATAAAACTATATCAGATTTTAATTCAATTAAATCATTAATATATATAGGTCTATTATGTACCTCTATTATATTAGGTTTAATTTGTTTTTGGATTTCTAAAAATTTATTAACATATACCTTAGATTGACTAACTAGAAACCTTTTTGGTAAATCAATATTTTTATAATTATTTGATAATTTTTTAGAATAATCAGTTGATCCATAAACTGTAATATTTTTTTTATATTTACTTATTTTTGATGTAGAATTAACAAATAAAGATACTGCACCAGCATATGCAGGTGAATAATTTTCTTTATAAGGTAATAGAATTGAAATTTTCATTTTGATATTTTTTTCATCTTAATTAAAGATCTTTTTTTTTTATTATTTTTAAGCATATACTCATATTTCATAGCTAAGCTTTTAGATGAAAATTTTTTTGAATAAATTAATGTCCATTTTTTACCTTTTGTAAATTTTGCACCTTTTGAATTATTATGCAACGCCAGTCTCTTTGATAGATTATTTGTATATCCTACGTACGTAATAAATCTATTGTTGATTTTTGTTAAAATCATATAGACAAAAAAATTCATAAATGGCGGTCCCTGGGGGAATCGAACCCCCCTTTGCAGGATGAAAACCAGCTGTCCTAACCGATAGACGAAGGGACCGTTGAGGGGTCTTTTATTTTAAAAGCTGATATAATTCAAGACTTAATAAACTAAAGAATTAAATCTCTAATATTTAATTGAATTGTTTTTTTATTATTCCAAATATTTTCATGTATTTGAGCAATAATATTAATCTTTTTTTTATAGTAAAATAAATATTCACCAATTTTACTATTTAAACTGTTAAAGCATATAGTTTTAATTGAAGAACCTATCTCAGGTTTAACTATGGCTGATATATGTTTATTATGAATTATATCAAATTTTATAATTTTAACATTTTTAATTAAAAATGTTGGTGAATAATTGTAATGACCAAATGGTCCCAATTTATTTATTTCTTTCATGAATTTTGTGTTAATGGCAGACATAGATAGTTCCATGTCATATTTGTATGAATTTTGTGTGTTAAAATTTTTTTTTGAATAATCGTTTTGAATAAAGTTATCTAAAAGTCTGATATTACTTTTTTTAATTGTAAAACCGGCAGCCATATTATGACCACCGCCATTTTCAATAATATTATTATCAATTAATGATTTTATCAAATTACCAATATTATACGATGAAGTAGATCTAGCTGAAGCTTTGAGTATATTATTAGATTTTGTAATAACAATTGAAGGTTTGTTAAAATAATCTTTTAATCTTGAAGCAATAATACCAATTAATCCTTCATTTAGATTACTTTTATAATAAATTATAACATTATTGTTTTCATTTTTAATTTTCTCAAAATTTATTTCATCTAAAATATTTTGTTCTATTTTTTTTCTTTTATTATTAAGGTCAATTAATTTAATTGATTTATCTTTAATAATTTTCTGATTATCTGAAGATAATAACTCAACACCATAATTTGAATGATTAAGTCTACCGCCAGCATTTATTATTGGTCCAATTAAAAAGCCCAGATCATCTATTGTAATTTTCTTTTTTAATTTAAATTGATCAAAAATTTGACTTAATGCTGTATTATTTTTGAAGTTAAAATCATTAATAGCATTACGTGCTATAATTTTATTAATTTTTCTTAATGGCATTACATCACATATTGTTGCTAACAACACGTAAATCAAAAAATCATATAATTTAAAACTTGATTTGGATTTTTTAATCAAAATATCTATAAAAAAATATGTTAAAGTAGTTGCACATAAAAAAGTTTGTTCTTTATTAGTATTTTTTTTTTTGGGATTTATAACAGCGTCAGATTTAGGGTAAGGTTTATTAATTTCATGATGATCAATAATTATTGATTTAATATTTTGTTGATTTAAATATTCAATTGCCTCATATGAGGTTGATCCACAATCTACCATTATTATTAATTTAGGTTTTTTTATAATTAATTTTTGAAAAAGTTTTTTACTAGCACCATAACCATCACTTATTCTATCTGGTATATAAAAGAAGTGTTGTTGATTTATATGATTGAAGTACCTAACAAACAAAGATGTTGCGCACGAACCATCAACATCATAATCCCCTAAAATACATACTTTTTCATTATTTTTAATTGTGTCTAAAAGAATTAAAGAAGCTTTTTGAAAATCATAGTCATCTTTAAATATATTTGTTATTTCTTGATTATTATTAATACCGTATATTTCTGAAGAATCATAATTTCGTGAGATGATTAAATGAGATAAAATATTTCCAAACCCGTGATCTTGTTTAACTTTTTCAACTAAATTTTTATTAACTTTTTGTTTTTCCCATTTTTTTTTAGAAACAGAAATCATTCATTTATTGAATTAATAGTTTTAACTATTTCCTTAAAATTACTACTTTTGTGTGTAACTAAAGTCTCGCTTATGAATTTATCTTTTTCAAGAAAAATACCTTTCAAAACATCACTGTTTGTAATCCCCGATGCACAAAAAATAGAGTCGCCTTTAACAATTTCATTTATTTCATATTTTTTATTCAAATCAGTAATCCCCATCAATCTAGCTTCATGAATATTTTTTTCATTATCAAAAATAAATCTTCCTTGAAAATGGCAATCATATGCATCAAGTGCACATGCAGCTAGAACTCCTTCTGGTCCACCACCAATACCTATAAACATGTCAACATTGTACTTCGGGTCCGAAACATATAATGCACCAAGAACATCTCCATCTGTAATAAGTTTAATATTCGCTCCTAAATCTTTAAGCTTATCAATTATAAGTTTATGTCTAGGTCTATCTAAAATACAAACAGTTATAGATGTGATATTTTTATTTTTAAATTCTGATAAATTTTTAATATTTTTTTCTAAAGAGTAATCCAAATCGATTAAACCATGATCAATTTTACTAGTTGCTATTTTATTCATATAGGTTTCTGGAGCATTAAATAAATTTCCTTTTTCCCCTATAGCCAATACAGCAATACCACCAGGTAAATTATTTGCTACAAAATTTGTTCCTTCAACAGGATCAACAGCAATATCAAAGTGTGGTCCATTTTTTGAACCTAATAATTCACCTGTATAGAGTAATGGAGCTTCATCCAAAGCACCTTCACCTATTACAACTTTTCCATTCATATCAATTTTGTTTAATTCAGATCTCATAGAATCCACAGCGGCTTGGTCAGCTGCAATTTTATCTTTTTTACCAACTAAGTATGATGCAGCTAGAGCTGCTTTTGAAGAAACTTCTTTAAATTGGTCAATAAACTTTTTATCAATTGCCATTAAATTTTTTCATCAATAAATTCTTCTTGATTTATTTTTGACTCAAATTCTCTCAAACGTTTGTAAACACTTGCTAATTCAATAATTGTAGGCCAAGCTTTTAGTATATATTGCATTGATCCTTCAACTCTTCCAAAAGCTCTTATTATTTGCTGCATCACACCTAAAGTAACTGCTCCAGCCACAATTGCTGGAGCTAGAAAGACATAAGCGGAAAGCACATTTGCTTGAAGGTAAGCTATTCTACCTACATTAAAATATAAATATCTAATGTAACTTAAAAAATGAATTTCTCTAACACCATTAAAAAGTTCCTCAATTGTTTTAGGTCTGACCGTTCCATCGTCTTCAGCTACTACAAGAATCTTTCTATATGCTGCCTCTTTTTTTTGAAGATCATATTCAACACCAACTAGTCTTAAAATTAACCCTAATATTATTAAAAAAATAGTACCTCCAACTGACCAGATCAAAGCACCTACTATTAAACCATAATCCCAATCTCCAAAAAAGAAAATTGGTATACTAATGCTTAAACCAAATAAAATTGGCATAAACTCAACTAAAATCATTAAAGCTTCTATTAAACTTGTTCCTAAAGTTTCCATTATTCTTGAAAATTTTATTGTATCTTCTTGAACTCTTTGAGAAGCTCCTTCAATTTTTCGAGCTCTATCATAAACACTATGATACCATTCAACCATTGAAGTTCTCCATCTAAACAAATAATGAGAAGTAAAAAAACTAACAATAACAGCTACACCTACATAGATGGCAGCTAAAGTAATAAATGACAATAAACTAGACCAATATTCTTCAATAGTAATAGCATTTGGTTCACCCAGAGCTTTTTGAATCATGTCATAGAATTGACCAAACCATTCATTTATTTTGACATCAATTTTAACTTGAACCCATAAAGAACATAAAATGATAAATGAACCTAGCCAAGACCACATAATCCATTTTTTTAATTTGAAAAATCTAAACATCTATGATTTTAAAAAGTTATCTGCATATGATTTTTTTACAGTTTTTCTTTTTTTTGGTTCAATTAAATCAAAATCAATATTTTTCTTTTGAGCATAGTTAATAGCTAATTCTTTTGAAGAAAATTCCAATTTTAATTCAGACATTGTGTCAGAGGAACTTTCCCAGCCCATTAAAGGGTTTTTAGTAGGATCTTTAGTTATAAATTCTAAAGTCCATTTATTGTTTTTTGCAGTACCAGACTGCATTGGATTTTTGTTTGGTATATAAATTATTGCTTTACTCATAATGATGGTCGGAGTGGCAGGATTCGAACCTGCGACCCTCTGGTCCCAAACCAGATGCGCTACCAGGCTGCGCTACACTCCGTTCCAGGTACTAATACAGTAGTTATTGATAATTTCAAAGTATAAAGACATCAAAAATAAAAGAAATTTAATAAAAATCTGATATATAACGAAGTATGATTATTACGTGTCCTAATTGTAAGAAAAAATTCCAAATGGACCTTACTCTGATTCCTGTTGAAGGACGAGATTTGCAATGTGGTTCATGTCAAAATGTTTGGTTTTACAAAGCTGAAAAAGAAAACTCTTCGCCATTAACTTTAAATGAAGATTTTGCTGATAAAGAAATTGAAGATAATTTTCCAAAAAAAAATATTGAAAAGACAATCAAAAATAAAAAATCAATAATCGAGGAAAAACCTAAAAATAAAGAAAAGAAAATTAAAACAATTTCAGACAATGAAAAAACTGAGATAAAGAAAGAAAATACGGGTGGCAAATTTTTCTCTTATTTAATAGTTTTAATTATCTCTTTTGTAGCATTAATAATCTTTCTTGATACGTTAAAAACCCCAATTATTAACGTTTTTCCAGATGTAGAAATCATATTATTTAACTTATTTGAAACATTGAAAGATATAAAACTATTTATTATAGACCTATCTTAAATTTTTATGATTAACTATTTATCTAAAACTTTTAAATGGTTTTTTAAACTAGAAGCTGCCAGTGGTTTAGTTTTATTATTTTCTGCTGTTGTTGCTCTAATTATTAGTAACTCTGAATTATCAGAGATATATTTTTCAACTTTAAATAAATATTTATTTATTGGTATAAATAATTTTGGATTAAAATTATCTGTTATACATTGGATAAATGATGCCTTGATGGCTATATTCTTTTTCTTTGTAACTTTAGAAATTAAAAGAGAATTTTTACAAGGGGAACTTTCAAATATTAAACAAGCATTACTTCCAATTATTGCTGCTGTAGGTGGAATGTTGGTTCCAGCATTAATTTATATATATATAAATCTAGGAGACAGTGAGACTTTAAATGGTTGGGCAATACCCTCTGCAACTGATATAGCGTTTTCTTTAGGTGTTCTATCATTGCTTGGTAAAAGAGTTCCTTTGTCCTTAAAAGTATTTTTAACTGCTCTTGCAATCATCGATGACTTAGGAGCTATTGTAATTATAGCACTTTTCTATTCTGGTGATTTAAGCATTAAGTACTTAAGTCTTATGTTGCTTTCTTTTATTGCTTTATTAGTAATTAACAAATTTAATATTAAAAAATTCTTACCTTATTTAGTTATAGGCCTGTTTCTTTGGGATTTTACTCACAACTCAGGGATCCATGCAACTATAGCCGGTGTTTTATTAGCAATGACAATACCACATAGAAAAAAAGAAAAAGATTTCTCTTTATTAATTAAAATTGAACATGCAATCAGCCCTTATGTAGCTTTTGGAATCATGCCTTTATTTGCTTTTGCTAACGCTGGTGTATCTTTAGAAGGATTGTCTTTAAGTTCATTATTAGACAAAGTGCCGTTAGGAATTTTATTAGGTCTTTTTGTGGGAAAACAATTAGGTGTTTTTATATTTTCTTATATCTCTATAAAATTAAAAGTTGCTCAAATGCCAAATAATTCTAATTGGTTTAATTTTTATGGCGTTGGAGTGTTAACAGGTATTGGTTTTACTATGAGTCTTTTTGTGGGT
Organism: Pelagibacteraceae bacterium AG-319-F18; assembly: GCA_003283905.1. GTDB lineage: Bacteria > Pseudomonadota > Alphaproteobacteria > Pelagibacterales > Pelagibacteraceae > Pelagibacter. Next base: position 57,816 of record QBXA01000009.1, read on the forward strand.
AACTTAGCTTTCGTAGAAAACATGCATTATATGAATGGTGTCAAAATTGGTGTGTTAACAGGTACTTTGCTATCTACTTTATTTGGTTATTTCTTAATACTTCTTACACCAAACAAATAAGTTGAAAATTAATAAACTAAAAATAATAGGATCAATTATAATTATGATTTTTTTTAAAAATTCTGTAAGTGCTAAATATGAAAAATTTTTTTATGACTTTAAAATTGAAAGTATTACTGGTGAAGTAATAGATTTTAAAGATTACAAAAATAAGGTTGTTTTAGTTGTTAATACTGCAAGTTATTGCGGTTTTACCAAACAATACGATGAGTTACAAGAATTGTGGGATTTATATAAAACTAAAGGATTAATTGTACTTGGGGTCCCATCAAATTCATTTAATCAAGAAAAGAAAAATAATGCTGATGTTAAAGAGTTTTGTGAGATAAATTTTAATATTAATTTTCCTTTAACCAGTATAACAGAAGTTAAGGGATCAAATGCTCATGAGTTATTTAAATGGGCAAAAGATAATCATGGTAAATCTGCTGTTCCAAAGTGGAATTTTCATAAATTATTAATCAACAAAGACGGTAAAATTATTGATACCTTTACGTCATTTACTAAACCAATGTCTAAAAAAATAATAAATAAAATAGAGAAACTTTTATAATTTTATAGTTAATCCATCATGAGCGGGAATAACATTTTTAGGTAAAAGTTTTTTTAATATCTTGTAATCTAAAACAGGTGATAGATTTGTCAAAATAGCTTTTTTAGGTTTAAACTTTTTTATTAGCGCTAAAGAAGTTTCTAAATTAAAATGTGATGGATGGTAATTATACCACAGACAGTCAATTACTAAATAATTAAGATTTTTAAAATCTTTAAAGTCTTTGTTATATATTTTACTTGCATCACTGATATAAGCTAACTTTTTGTCAATAATAAAACAATTGGACTTAACTTTTCCATGTTCGACAATTATAGACTTTATCTTGATTTTTTTATTATTATTTTTTGCAAATATATTTTTTTGTAACTTATTCAATTTTAAAGTAGCTGGATATTCTTTTGAATAACTATTAAAAATATACGAGAAAGAATTTTTTAAATATTTAGAAGTATGTAGGTCAGCATAGACGTTAATTTGTTGTTTACTATTTATATAAAAAGATCTTAAATCGTTTATACCATGTGTTTGGTCGCCATGCATGTGTGAATAGAGAACTCTATTAATTTTTTTAATTTTAAGTCTTAATAATTGTTGACGCAAATCAGGAGAGGTATCAATTAATATATTTTCTTCCGATGTTTTAATTAAAGCAGAGCATCTTGTTCTATAATTTTTTTTATTTTTAGGATCACAATTACCAAAAAAACCATCTGGTCTAGGTACGCCCATTGAACTTCCACATCCAAGTATAATGAATTTCATAAATATTTTAGTTAAAAAAAAGTCTGTTAAAATTGTTTGTAGTAATTTTAATTAGTTCTGATTTAGATATATTTTTAATTTCAGCAAGTTTTGCTGCAGTAAAATCAATAAAAGAAGGTTCATTTTTTTTTCCTCTATTTGGTACTGGTGCTAAAAAAGGACTATCTGTCTCTATTAAGATTTTATCTAGCGGTAATGATTTGAAGGTTTCTTGTAAATCTATTGAATTTTTGAAGGTAATAATACCACTAGCTGAGAAATATGAATTTAAAGTTAATAACTTTTCAGAAAATTGTTTGGAACCAGTAAAACAGTGCATCAAGATTTTAATGTTTTGATTTTTATAATGATTTAGTATTTCAAATGTTTCTTTTTCTGCTTCTCTAGAATGAACAATTAAAGGTTTATTTGTTTCGATAGAGGCTTTTATATGTTGTATAAAGCTAGAAATTTGTTTTTCTTTTTCGCTATTATTGTAATAAAAATCTAAGCCAGTTTCACCTATACCAATTATCTTAGAATTTTCTCTTAAATCTTTAATTATTTCTTTACATGTAATTATATCATTAGAGCTTTCATGTGGATGAATACCAATTGTGCCAAATATCATTTCATCAATTTTTATTAGCTCTTTAATTCTTGAAAAGCTCTCTAATGATGTTGATATTGTTAATAATTTTTCAATACCTACATCTTTTGATCTTTGAATTACATTTGCCAAGTCA
>QBXA01000010.1 GCA_003283905.1 Pelagibacteraceae bacterium AG-319-F18
AAAATATTGATAATATAATCATACTTAAAAAATTTATTATGAATGTAAATATAGCTTTATTAACTGTAACAGATACTAGAACTTTTGATAATGATAAATCAGGGGGTATTCTTGTAGATAAGATTAAAGAAGCTAATCATAGTTTAGCTGATAGAAAAATTTGTAAAGATAATAAAGAAGATATTGTTGTAATTTTAAAAGAATGGATTAATCAAAACGATATTGATGTAATTATTACTACAGGAGGAACTGGATTAACAGGTAGAGATATTACTCCAGAAGCTGTTGATGAGGTAGCAGATAAACTTATACCTGGATTTGGTGAGGTTTTTAGAAATATAAGTCTCAAAACAGTAGGTACATCAGCAATTCAATCTAGGGCTTGTGCAGTTTTAGCTAATGGAAAATATATCTTTGCTCTTCCTGGTTCTTCAGGTGGAGTAACAGATGCTTGGGAAGGAATTTTGAAACATCAACTAGATATTAATCATAAACCTTGTAATTTTGTTGAGTTATTTCCAAGATTAAAAGAAAAATAATTATTTCTGATATTTTTCTTTCCATTCAGAGTAAGGCATTCCATAAATGTGTTCTCTTGCATCTGGATCTGAAATTGTAACTCCTTTTTTTTCAGCTTCTTCTCGGAACCATCTTGATAAACAATTTCTACAAAAGCCAGCAAGATTCATTATATCAATATTTTGAACATCTTTTCTTTCATCTAGATGTTTTATTAACCTATCAAGAGTTGCTGATTGAATTTCTTTTTTTATATTATCATCCATAATTGATATCTTTTTTTTTTATTCTAATTCTTAAAGCAAGCAAAACAAGTATAATTACAGAGTAAATTAATGGTTTAAAAAAAATAGTCTTTGATAACCAAATATAGTGAAGAGATCCAAAAACGGCAATTACATATATAAGTCTGTGTAATTTTTTCCAGTTATGTTTTAATAATTTTGTCATTTTTTGGGATGATGTTGTGGCTAGTGGAATTAGTAATAACCAAGCAGAAAATCCAATAAAAATATATTTCTTTTTCAGAACATCATTTAAAATTGGCTTCCAATCAAATCTATAATCTAGACCTACATAAGTTAATAGATGGATAGTTGCATAAAAAAAAACAAATAAGCCAAACATTCTTCTAAACTTTGTCCAAAAGTTAAAATTTGTAAATCTCTTAAGAGGACTCATGGTTAAAGTTATACAAATAAAAATTAGAGTCCATTCACCAAAATGCTTCATGATTTTTTTTATAGGCTCTGCTCCTAATTGATTATTATAAATATCTAAAGAAATTGAAGTTAATGGCCATAAACACAAAATAAAAATGAAAATTTTGGAATATTTTATCAATGTAATTTATTTAAAAATATTTTTTTAAATCCATAGCAGTGTATAGATTGGCTACTTCGTCACCATAACCATTAAACATTTGAGTTGGAATTCTTTCACTCAAAATTCCTGAACCAACAACTCGCTCTGAAGCTTGAGACCATCTTGGATGATCTACTTTAGGATTAACATTTGAATAAAAACCATATTCTTTTGGTGAGGCTCTCATCCAAGACGAAGTTGGCATTTTTTCAACTAATTTAATATTTACTATCGCTTTTGTACTTTTAAATCCATATTTCCAAGGAATAATTAGTCTTAATGGTGCTCCATTTTGATTTGGAAGATCTTTATTATAAAGACCTGTTACTAGCGTTGTTAAAGGATGCAACGCTTCATCAATTCTTAACCCTTCTTTGTATGGCCATTTGAGAATTGGATAACGTTGACCAGGCATTTGTTCTGGATCATAGATAGAAGTAAATTCAACAAACTTACCTTTACTTGTTGGTGAGGCTTTTTCTAAAATTTTACTTAGAGAAAATCCAAGCCAAGGTATAATCATTGACCATCCTTCAACACATCTCAATCTGTAAATTCGTTCTTCACTAGGAAACATTTTTTTTATTTCTTGAACAGTTAAAGTAATTTTTTTTTCTACTTCACCATCCACTGTTATTTCCCAGGGTTTTGTCTTAAAGTTTTGAGATTTTTCTGCTGGGTCAGATTTTCTAGTCCCAAATTCATAATAATTATTGTAGGTAGTAATATATCTATATTCAGTAATTTTTTTTTCCAAGTTGTTAGTTGATGCGTTTGTTGTATTAATTATGTTTTGACCTATAATTAATGAACCAGTAGTTATTCCAAATCTTTTAATAAACTCTCTTCTTTTATTATATATTTTTTCAGGTGTGATTTCTGAATACTTAATTTTTTTCATGTAGTATGGGGTTTCCTTTTAACCAAGCGCTTTCATCATTGGTATAATGTTCTTTTTTCCATATAGGAGATTTTTTCTTAATTTCTTCAATTATATATCTTGATAAAACATAAGCTTGTTCACGATGTTTGCAAGCAACAGCAATGATAATGCTAATTTCTCCAAGTTTTAAGTAACCTTTAATATGTTCAATAAATACTGCTTTATTTTCGATATTTAATTTTTTATCTACTTCATTGTAGATTTCTTCAAAACTTTTAATAACTAATTCATCATGACTATCATAAGTAATACCAGTTACAGTTTTATTATTGTTTTGATCACGTACTGTTCCGGTAAAAAAAATTGACGCTCCAAACTTAGAAGATGAGATAAAATTTTCAGCTTTTGAAATTGATAATTTATTATCTTTTGAATTAATTATTTTACTATGAAGCATTAACCTCCTCCGATAGGTGGTATAATAGCAATCTTCTCATTGTTTGTTATTTTATAATTATCACTTACGATCTTATTTTTTTCTGAGCAAAACGCAGACGAATTTACTATTTTTTTAAAATTTTTATTACCATTAAAATTTTTATCTAAATAATTTATTATTTTAGATCTGATATCTTTAATAGTTGAATTATTATCGACATTAAATTCTAATGAATCTTGATTGCTAAAATCTCTGCTTGCTCCGAATAATTCTATTTTTATCTTCATTAAATTAAAATAAATCTTTTAAAAACTTTGGTAGACCATCAGGGTTTGTCCATAAACCACTTTTACCACCTTCTTTGATTAGCAGTTTAATATTATCAATTTTTAAATGTGGATTTACTATTTTGCTCAAATCATAAATTGTAATTAGTGCAGCATTCACACCCATAATAGCTTCCATTTCCACACCAGTTTTTGCATAAGCAGATACTACACAAAAAACTTCAAGCGAATTATCTTTGTCATGCATAATAATTTTAGTAGCTGTATGATCGATCGGCAAAGGATGGCAAAGTGGTATTAGTTCACTTGTTTTTTTAACACCTAATACAGCAGATACTTCCGCTAAAGTTATAGGATCGCCTTTTGGCATTTGCTTATTTTTAATTAATTCAAAAACTTTGTTACCAACAAAAATTTTTCCAGAAGCTAAAGCTCTTCTAAATGTTTCTTTTTTTGATGAAACATCAACCATATTAAAAGAATTTTTTTTAAAAATTTCTTTTGCCCAATCTTTTAATTCATTTTGCTTAACTATTTTTAATTTAGTCAATTATCCTCCAGTTTTAGATAAATTTTTAGTAGAACCTGTTTTTCCAAGTTCTAAGTAATGAGATTCTTTTTTAAATTGCATTTGTTTTAAGATAAGATCGTTTAATTCACTAAGTTGATTATCGTTTTGTAATAAGTGCCTAACGTTTATTCCAGTATTTCCAAATAAACAAAGTCTTAAATCTCCCCTAGATGTAATTCTTAAACGATTACAACTTTTACAAAAATCTTTTGAATAAGGAGCAATTATTCCAAACTTACCTTTATATTCGGGATTTATATAATTTAAAGAAGGTCCCGCATCTTTTCCGAAAGTTTGGTAAATCCATTTATTTTCATCTAAATAATTTTTAAATACTTTAGATGGAATATGGTATTTTTTGAAATATTCTAAATTGTCACCTGTTTGCATTAATTCTATATATCTAAAATCAATTTTATTATTTTGAATAAAGTTTGACCATTCATCAAAATCTTTTTTTGTTGAGTTAATTTCATTTAGTAGAACACCATTAATTTTAATATTTTCAAACCCAAAGTCTTGTAAATTTTTTATTCCTTGCAAAATTTCTGGCAATCTATCATGACCGGTAATATTTTTAAAAGTTTCACGGTTAAGACTGTCTATACTTATATTTATTCCATTTAGGCCAGTATTTGCTAAAAATTTTGCTTTTCTATCTAAGTGATAACCGTTTGTCGTAATTACAACATTTTTTATTCCAGATTCAATTTTTAAAACTTTGATAATTTCATAAAAATCTTTTCTTACTGTTGGTTCACCACCTGTAATTCTAATTTTACGAACTCCTAATTCGGAAAAGCATTTTGCAAGACGTTTAATTTCATCCAAATGAAGAAATTTTCTACTATCACTCTTATCAATTTGATAACCATTTGGTAAACAATAACCACATTTAAAATTACAAACATCTGTAATTGACATTCTAATATAAGGAAATGTTCTGCCGAAACTATCTTTAAGAATACTCATATGTTATATTTTATAATATATTCTAATTTAAAATAACATGCATAAAATTCTTTCAGAAAAAGAAATTATACAATTTAGAGAACAAGGCGCCGTATTTCTTAAGAACAAATTTGATATTAGCTGGATAAAAAAACTTCAAAAAGGCATTAAAAAAGATATTAAAAACCCCAGTCCTAGATTTAAATCACATACAATTCAAAAAGATGTTCCAGCTTATGTTGAAGATTATTGGACTTGGCATTTAGTTCCAGAGTTTAAAGAATTTGTTTATAATTCACCATATGCACAAATAGCTTCAGAGTTAATGTCTGCTAAAAAGATAAATTTAGTAATGGATAATTGGTTTTTGAGAGAAGCAGGTTCTAAATCATCAACTCCGTTTCATCATGACATTAGTTATTTTGATATGGATGGAACAATGTGCGTTTTATGGCTGCCATTACAACCGACAAAAAAAGATGAAGGTGTTGTATGGGTAAAAGGGTCACATTTATGGGGTAAATTATTTTTAAGAGTTTTATTTAAGGATGGACATAAGGTTGAAGGAGATGAATGTATTGTAAATGATAAAAAATATGAATTACCACCGGATATTTTAACAAATAAAGATAAATATGAATTTTTACAATGGGATTGTGAGTTAGGTGATGCAGTTGTCTTTGATATGAGAACTCTTCATGGAACTTTAAGCGAAACTATTCCTGAAAAAACATTAAGTCGTTACACTTTAAGAGTAGCTAAAGAGGGAGCAAAAATTAGCTATGATGGAGATTGGACTAGCTTTAATTATAGAAAAGCTATGCAAGAAGCTGGATATAAAAATGGTGATCCTGTTGATGGTAAAATGTTTCCAACTCTTTACGAAATTACTAACTAAAATTTAATTCTAATAAATTTAATCTATTTATTTAAAAAAGTTTTTAAAGAATCATCCAGTTCATCTAGCCATGCCGTATGATGCAAAGGAGATTTTTTTCCAGTAATTAAAGATTTATAACTATTATTTCTAAAAGTCATAATATCTTCATGTTTATGATGTTCCCACTCCATAAAAGTTTTGTTCACTCCCTCTATATCAAAATTTGGATAATCAGTAGCTTCAATAAGTTCTTTAGTATAGTCACCCTGAAACCAAATTTTTTGCTCATCGTCTTGCAATGAATCTTCTCTTTTTTTCCATTCAAGACTATTTTTTGTCATTTCTTCTTTTGAAGGTAATGCAATTTTTCCAAGAATATAATCTCTTGCATACCAAGCTTGAGCATCAAACATATTAAAAGTATAAAATTGATCCTGCATACCTAAATACATCATTTTAGGATTAAACTCCCAAAATATTCCTTTGTATAAATTAAGAGGCCATAATAAATTGCTCGTTTTTAATTTTAGGTCTTCTTCTAGAAAAGGAAAATGATGCAAATAACCTGTACACAGTATTATAGCATCCACCTTTTTTTTCGACCCATCTTTAAAATGAACAGTATTGTCTGGATCAGCTTTTACCAATAAAGGTGCTTGAGTAATTTTATCGGGCCAATGATAATTCATAGGCGCAGTTCTGTGACTGATTATTATAGATTTACATCCATACTTGTAACATTGAGATGCTATATCTTCTGAAGAATAGCTAGTGCCTACAATTAAAATATCTTTGTTTTTAAATTCTAATGCATCTCTAAAATCATGTGCATGCATTACTCTTCCACCAAAAGTCGAAAGTCCTTCAAACTCAGGCACATTAGGCGTACTAAAGTGTCCTGAAGCACACACAACATAATCAAAATCTTCGCTATAAGTTTTCTTTTTGACTAAATCTTCAACTGAAACAGTAAATAGTTTACTGTCTTTGTTGTAACTTACCCAGCGAACAGATGATCTAAATCTTACTTGTTTTTTAAAATCTGATTTTGCAAGTCTACCACGTATATAATCTAAAATTACTTCTCTAGGAGGGTAAGATCCTATAGGTTTGCCGAAATGTTCATCAAAAGAATAATCTGAAAACTCAAGACATTCTTTTGGTCCATTAGACCATAGATATCTGTACATACTACAATGAACAGATTCTCCATACTCATCTGTTCCAGTTCTCCAACTATAGTTCCATAAGCCACCCCAATCTTCTTGTTTTTCAAAACAAACTATTTCAGGAATTTTTTCACCTTTCTTTTGAGCTGATTCAAAAGCTCTTAGCTGAGCTAAACCAGATGGGCCAGCACCAATTATAGCTACTTTTGTCATAAATATGATTTCCAATCTAATAATTTTATAAATCTACTTTACTAACAATTTTCTGAAAATTACAATGAAAAAATCTAATTAAAGAGAGAATTTTTGAAAAAAATAATATTGTCTATAGATCAAGGAACAACTTCATCAAGATCCATTTTATTTGATCTTAAAGGAAAAAAAATTTTTTCATCACAATATGAATTTAAACAAATATTTCCAAATCTAGGATGGGTTGAACATAATCCAGAAGAAATTTGGAAAGTAACTCTAAAAACTATAAAGAAAGCAATTAAAAAAAGCAAAAGATTAAAAGCAAAAATTATTTCAATTGGAATAACTAATCAAAGAGAAACAACTATACTTTGGGACAAAAATACTGGTAAGCCAGTTTATAATGCAATTGTTTGGCAAGATAGAAGAACTCACAAAATTTGTGAAAATTTAAAAAAAAGAAAATTAGAAAATTTATTTAGAAAAAAAACTGGACTATTCATTGATCCTTATTTTTCTGCAACAAAAGTAAAATGGATATTAGACAATGTTTCAGTGACTAAGAAACTTGTAAAAAATAAACGATTAATGTTTGGAACAATAGATACTTTTTTAATTTGGAGATTAACAAATAAAAAAAATCATTTAACTGATGCAACTAATGCAAGTAGAACTTTGATGTATAATATAAAATCAAATAAGTGGGATGATGAAATTCTAAAGAGATTAAATATTCCAAAATCAATTTTACCAGAAGTAAAAAATTCTGCTGATAATTTTGGAACAACATCAAAAAAAATTATAGGTGAAGAAATACCAATTTATGCAGTATTAGGTGATCAACAGGCTGCAGCTGTCGGACAGGCTTGTTTTGATAAAGGTTCTATTAAAAGTACATATGGAACAGGCGCGTTTGCTATAATGAACATTGGAAATAAAAAAATTTTATCAAAAAATAAATTACTAACTACAATATGTTATAGATTAAAAAATAAAAATACATACGCATTAGAAGGTTCAATCTTTATAGCTGGCGCAGGTGTTCAGTGGTTAAGAGATAAAATGAAACTAATTAATAATGCTTACGAGACTGAGAAAATAGCAAAATCTAAAATAAATAATGATGGAGTTTATATTGTTCCAGCATTCACAGGTTTAGGGGCCCCTTATTGGAGCGCTGAGTCTAGAGGGATAATCACTGGATTAACCAGAAACACAGACTGGAAAAATTTAGTTAGAGCTGTATTAGAGTCTGTTGCTTATCAAAGTTATGATTTATTTGAGGCTATGAGAAAAGATGGATCTAAAACTAAAATTATTAAAGTTGATGGAGGTATGGTTGTTAATAATTGGTTTGCACAGTTTTTGTGTGATATTTTAAACACCAAAATATTAAGACCAGCTATCCAAGAAACTACAGCTTTAGGTGCAGCTTTCTTTGCTGGATACCAGGCAGGTGAATTTAAATCCCTTAAGGAAATAAAATATAAATGGAAAAAAGAAGCCATTTTTATCCCTAAAATTAACAAAAAATTAAGAAATAACTTATTGCAAGGGTGGCAACAAGCAATTAGAAAAACTTTAGCTTAATTATAGCTTATGAAAAAAATAATAATTATAGGTGCTGGTGCAATGGGATCTGCTTTTGCAGTGCCATGTATTGAGAATAAAAATGATGTAACTATAGTAGGAACTCATTTAGAAGATAATCTAATAGAAAAAATAAAATCTAACAATCAAATTCATCCAACTTTAAAAACTCAATTACCTAAAGAAATTAAATTTGCAAAATTTGAAAAATTACAAACTATTTTAAAACAAGATTTAGATATTATTGTTTGTGGAGTAAGCTCTGTTGGGATTGAGTGGTTTGTTAAACAAATATCTAAAAATTATAAAAAAAATTTACCAATTATATTATTAACAAAAGGATTATCTATATTAGATAATGAACTCACTACACTTTCAGATAAAATTAAAAATCTACTAAAAAAAGAAGGTCATTCAGAAATTAATATTTCAGCTATAAAAGGACCTTGTCTTGCTGCAGGGTTAGCAAATAAAATGCGAACAGGAACTGTTATTGCAAATCAAAATATTAAAGAGTCTCAATTATTAAAAGAAATTATTTCAACAAATTATTACTCTATTGAAATATCTGAAGATATAATTGGAGTTGAATTATCAGGTGCAATTAAAAATATTTACTCTATGTTAATTGGTGCATCAGAAGGATTAAGTAATTCTAAAGCTCCAAAAGAAATTCAGTCTAAATATTTTTTAAACACTGCTGCATCGCTTATTCATAGATCTATTTCAGAAATGGTTGAATTTGTTTCTCATTATGGAGGTAAACCTGAAACTGTTTATGGTTTAGCAGGTCTTGGTGATTTATATGTAAGTGCAATTGGTGGAAGAAATAGTTTAATGGGTAAATATCTTGGAGAAGGGTATTTATATAATGATGCTAAAGAAAAATTTATGAAAGATACAACAGTAGAGGGAGCTCAATTAGCTTTGGAGATAGGTCCAAAAATTTTACAAGATTTGAATCCGCAACATTTCCCACTAATGTTTAGCATGCTACAAACTATTTGCGAAAATAAGAAATTAGAAATTAATTGGTAAATGAAAGTAAATTGGAATTATCCCACAACTGTTTGGGTTGGAGAAAATAGATCAAATGACCTTAAAGAAGCATGTATTACTTCTAATATTAAAAATCCATTATTTGTAACTGATAAAGATTTAATTTCTTTACCAATGACAATCAAAGTTATTAATGATCTTAAAAAAAAATTTAATGTATTAAAAGTTTTTTCTAATTTTTCTGGAAACCCAGTTGGCAAAAATATTACAGAAGGTGTTAGTGTATATAATCAATACAAATGTGATGGTGTTATTGCATTTGGAGGAGGTAGCGCTTTAGACGTTGGAAAAGCAATAGCGTTTATGTGTGGTCAAACAAGACCAATATGGGATTTTGAAGACATTGGTGATTACTGGAAGAGAGCAAACGAAACTAGAATTTCACCAATTATTGCTGTACCGACCACTGCTGGAACAGGATCTGAAACTGGCAGAGCTTCAGCGATAATAAATGAGGAAACAGGCATCAAAAAAATAATTTTTCATCCAAAATTTATGCCAACAATCGTAATTCTTGATCCAAACTTGACCACGGATTTGCCACCAAGAATTACTGCAGCAACTGGAATGGATGCATTAGCACATAACTTAGAGGCTTTTTGTGCTCCTGGGTTTCATCCTATGGCTGACGGAATAGCTCTAGAAGGAATGAAATTAATTAAAAATTCTTTACCCGAAGCAGTTAACAATGGTCAAAATATTATAGCAAGATCTGAGATGTTAGCCGCCGCTAGCATGGGATCTACAGCTTTTCAAAAAGGATTAGGTGCAATTCATTCACTAAGTCATCCTATAAATGCTCAATTTAATGTTCATCACGGCTTATCCAATGCAATTTTTATGCCTTATGTTTTAACCTTTAATAAAAAAGAAATTTCTAAAAAAATTATTTCAGCATGTGATTATCTTGGTTTGGAAAAATCATTTGAAAGTTTTGTTAATTGGATAATAGATCTTAGAAAAGAATTTAATATTCCACATAAACTTACAGAAGTTGTGGATGAACAAAAAATAGATTTAGATAAATTATCTGAAATGGCATTTGAAGATCCTTCAACAGGTAGTAATCCTAAAAAATTAACGATAGATGATATGAAAATTATGTACCAACATAGTATTTCGGGAGACTTATTTTAATGAAAGAATTAAATATTCTAATTTGTGAAGGAAACACTCCAGAAGAAGGCAAGGTTTTTCAAGACGTCGGGATCTCCACACATACTGAGAGCTTGAAAGAAAGTTTAGCTTATTATGATAATAAACTTAAAATTGATGTTTTAAACCCTTGTCTAGAACTAAATCTTAATAAGATTATGCCCGAATTAAAAAAATATGATGGGCTTATTTGGGGAGGTAGTAGCTTAAATATTTATAATGATACTCCTGAAATAAGACGACAAATCTCTTTTATGAAAGAAAGTTTTAAAAATATTAAAAAAATTCTAGCTATTTGTTGGGGAATGCAGGTTGCTGTTACAGCAGCTGGTGGTGAAGTTAAAAAAGGAGTTAAAGGTTCTCACATTGGAATTGCAAACGATATTGAATTAACTAATCAAGGACTTAACAATCCATTTTATAAAGATAAAAATAATAAATTTAATACGCCAGCTTTCAATTTTGATGAAGTTGTTACTGTTCCAACTGATACAATTCACTTAGCTTCAAATAAAATAAACAATATTCAAGGACTTAATTTTAAAGCTGGAGTAAGTGAAGTTTGGGGGATTCAATATCATCCAGAGATAACTTATGAAAAAATGATTAGTATAATAAAATTTAGAAAAAACGCTTTAATAGAAAAAAGAAAAAGATTTGCAAATGAAGAGGAAATTAACAGCCATATTAGTTTTATTGAAGAAGAAATAAAATTATCAGAGAAGAACTCTAGAATGCTAGAGTTGAAAAACTGGCTAGATATAATTAGTTAGTTTTTAAAATAAACCTTCTATTTCACCATCTTTATTAAGTTTAATAGAGTCAGCAGAAGGCACTCTAGGTAAACCTGGCATTGTCATGATGGCACCACAGACAACAACTATAAATTCTGCACCTGACGAAAGTCTAATTTCTCTAATTGGCAGTGCGTGACCAGTTGGAGCCCCTTTAAGACTTGGGTCAGTCGAGAAACTGTATTGAGTTTTTGCAACACATATAGGTAATTCTCCATAGCCAGCTTCTTCAAAACTTTTTAGTTGATCTCTAATTTTTGTATCAGCAATGACTTCGTCTGCTCTATAAATTTCTTTAGCTATTGTCTCAATCTTTTTAAATAAAGGTGTTTTACTTTCATATAAAAATTGAAATTTACCTTCATTTTTTTCACATAAATCAACAACATGAGAGGCTAGTTCTTTTGTTCCTTCACCACCATTTGACCAATGAGTGCAAAGACTTGCTTTAACTCCTAAACCATCACAAAATTCTATTAAAGCTTTAACTTCACTGTCAGTATCTTTTATGAAATGGTTAACAGCTACAGCTACTGGTAATCCAAATTTTTTAACATTTTCGATATGTCTTTCAAGATTAATCAATCCTTTTTTAAGAGCATCAACATTCTCATTTTTCAAATCATCTTTAGCAACTCCACCATGCATTTTTAATGCCCTGATTGTTGCAACAATTACCACACAGTTTGGCTTTAAATTTGATTTTCTACATTTTATATCAAGAAATTTTTCAGCACCTAAATCTGCACCAAAGCCAGCTTCAGTAACAACATAGTCCGATAGTTTTAATCCAGTTTTTGTTGCGATTACAGAATTACATCCATGTGCAATATTTGCAAATGGTCCGCCATGAATAATAGCAGGATTGTTTTCTAAAGTTTGTGTAACATTAGGTCTAATCGCATCTTTTAATAATACGGTCATTGGACCCTGTGCCTTTAAATCTTTTGCATAAACAGGTTTTTTATCTCTTGTATATGCGATTGTAATATTTCCAATTCTTTTTTCTAAATCTTCAAGGTCGTTTGATAAACAAAAGATAGCCATGATTTCTGAAGCAACAGTAATGTCGAATCCATCTTCCCTTGGAAAACCATTTGCTACACCACCTAAATTTATATTTATAGCTCTTAAAGAACGATCATTCATATCCATCACTCTTTTCCAAACAATTCTTCTAATATCTATATCTAATTTATTTCCCCAATAGATATGATTATCAATTAAAGCTGATAACAAATTATGTGCAGAAGTTATTGCATGAAAGTCTCCAGTGAAATGTAAATTAATTTGCTCCATTGGGATTACTTGAGCGTAACCTCCACCAGCAGCACCACCCTTCATTCCAAAAGATGGCCCAAGACTTGGTTCTCTTAAACAAACAATAGATTTTTTACCTATTTTATTAAGACCATCATTTAATCCAACTGAAGTAGTGGTTTTACCTTCTCCTGCAGGAGTAGGTGTAATTGCAGTAACTAGAATAAGTTTACCATCTGGTTTATCTTTTAAAGTATCTAAGTATTCTAAATTAATTTTAGCTATATGTCGGCCCATAGGGCTGAAAGCAGCACTTTCATCTGGTACATTTATCTTTGTCAAAACATCATTTATAGGTTGCATTTTAGCTTCTCTAGCTATTTGAATATCTGACTTAACATCGCTCATTTAGAATCCTATAAGTTATAAATTTTTACTGAAGACTTCTTATCCTTTTTTACCAACTTTGGAAACTTCTAAAAAATATATATAAAAAAAATAATAACTATTTATATTCTTTTATATAAAATTAAGACATGCAAAAATATTCTATATTTAATTTAGTTAAAAATGCATTTTTTAAAGATCAAAATTGGGATTTAGCTTGGAAAGATCCCACACCTAAGAAAGAATATGATGTTGTGATCATTGGAGGTGGAGGTCATGGTTTAGCAACAGCGTATTATTTAGCCAAAGAGCACAACATTACTAACGTTGCAATTATAGAAAAAGGCTGGATAGGTGGCGGAAACGTAGGACGAAATACTACTATTATTCGATCAAATTACATGTATGACGATAACGCTCACTTCAGTGAGTTTGGAATGGATCTCTGGAGAAAGATGAGTCAAGATTTAAACTACAATGTAATGTTTTCTCCAAGAGGAATTATCAATCTTGCACATTCAGATGCTCAAATGAATGTTTTTGCTAGAAGAGGAAACTCTATGCGATTGAATGGAATAGATGCGGTGTTGTTAAATAGAGAGCAGGTAAAAGAAATCATTCCAATGGCAGATTTTTCTGAGAATGTAAGGTTTCCAATTTTTGGAGGCTTGATGCAACCTAGCGCAGGAACAGCAAGGCACGATGCTGTAGCTTGGGGTTATGCGCGTCAGGCTGACTCTATGGGTGTGGATATAATTCAAAACTGTGAAGTAACAGGTTTTGATATAAGTGGAGGAAAAATTAATGGAGTAAGAACTTCAAGAGGAGACATTAAAGTTAAAAAAATTGGATTATGTGTTGCAGGAAGTACAAATATACTTGCTGAAAAATTAAATATGACACTGCCAGTAGAAACTCATTTACTTCAAGCTTGTGTTTCAGAACCAGTTAAACCAGTTTTAGATAGAGTAGTTACTTTTGGAGCTGGACATTTTTATATAAGTCAATCAGACAAGGGTGAAATGGTGATGGGTGGTGACTTAGATGGTTACAATAGTTATGCTCAAAGAGGAAACTTACCAACTTTACAACATGTATTAACAGAGGGAATTGCGATGATGCCATTTTTAAGCAAATTAAAAATGCTTAGAACATGGGGTGGTATTATGGATATGTCTATGGATGGTTCACCAATAATAGATAAAACACATATTGAAGGATTATATTTAAATTGTGGTTGGTGTTACGGTGGATTTAAAGCAACTCCAGCATCAGGCTGGACATTTGCGCATACTATAGCACAAGATAGAGTTCATAAATTAAATGCCGGTTATAGTTTAAATAGATTTAACACAGGTCACTTACTTGATGAAAAAGGACTTGGTACTAAAACTTGGATTTCATAAATGCTTCATATTAAATGTCCTCATTGCGGAATAAGATCACAAAATGAGTTTTCTTATGGAGGAGATGCAACTGTTAAAAGACCTGAACTTAACAAAGAAATATCAGATCAAGATTGGAATAATTTTGTTTACAATAGAAAAAGTTTAAGAGGAAAACATTTAGAGTTATGGCAACATTTATCAGGGTGCAGACAGTGGATAAAAGTTGAAAGAGACACAGCTACTCATGAAATTTTTAACACATTAAAAGCTAATGAGGATATTTCATAATGACTCAAAGTTTTAGATTAGAAAATGTTGGATTAATTAATAAAGATAAAAAACTTTCATTTAAATTTAACGGTAAAACTTATTATGGTTATGAAGGAGACACTCTAGCATCAGCATTAATAGCTAATGGAGTTCACTTAGTCGGCAGAAGTTTTAAATATCATAGACCAAGAGGTTTTTTTGGTGCTGGTGTAGACGAACCTTATGCAGTTGTTCAATTATATAGAAATGGTGAGACTGAACCTAATATAAAAGCTACAGAACAAGAGCTTTTTGAAGGTTTAGAGGCAACAAGTGTAAATTGCTGGCCAAGTGTCAATTTTGACATTGGAGCGATAAATAATTTTTTTAGAATATTTCTTCATGCAGGGTTTTATTACAAGACATTTATGTGGCCAAAAAGCTTTTGGTATAAAGTTTATGAACCATTCATTAGAAAAGCAGCAGGTTTTGGTGTTGTATCTACCAAACATGACAAAGAAAGATACGAACACAAATATGAGTATTGTGATTTATTAATTGTAGGTTCAGGACCATCAGGGCTTGCAAGCGCATATGCTGCAGCAAAAAATGGAGCTCGAGTTATCTTAGCTGAAGATAAACCTAGATTTGGCGGAACGCTGCTTACAAGTGAAGTAAATATTGGTAATCAATCAGGAAAAGAGTGGGCTGAAGGAATTATTGCTGAACTTAAAGAAATGCCAAATGTGACTGTTAAAAATAGATCACAGGTCTTTGGTTATTATGATCATAATATGTTGGTGATGTCTGAAAGAATTAGCGATCATTTACCAAAAACTAAAAAGTTTCATCCAAAACAAAGACTTTGGTATATCAGAGCAAAAGAAGTTTTAATTTCTTCAGGTTCAATTGAAAGACCTATAGTTTTTGGTAACAATGACACGCCAGGCGTAATACTTTCATCAGCAGCGAAAGAATATCTCAAAGTTTATGGAGTATTAGTTGGAAGAAATCCTTTAATATTTACTAACAATGATAGCGGTTATGAAACTGCAATTGAATTTAAAAAAAATGGTGTTGATCCAATTATCTTAGATACAAGAAAGGATCCTCAATCTGAAATAGTTGATGAAGCAAAAAATTTAGGAATAAACATTAAGTTTTCTTATGTAGTAGTAGCTGCTCAAGGTTATAAAAAAGTAAAATCAGCAGATGTAGCAAAGATTTCAGATGATAAAGAACAACTTGGAGCAGTAGAAAATATTAAGTGTGATTGCATATGTGTTTCAGGTTTTTGGACACCAACAATTCATTTGGCTTCACAATCAGGAAATAAAACAAAATTTAATGAAGATATTGATGCATTTGTTTCAGGAACATCAAAGCAAAACGAAACAACGTTAGGTGCTGCAAATGGAACTTATACTTTAGATGAAACATTAAAGAGTTCTTTTGAAACCGGTCATGAATTATCGAAAAAAATTACAAACAACGATAATAAAATTTCTTTTCCAAACGTTGTTGAGAAAAAATCAACAACACATGATAAATTTTGGTGCGTACCATTACCTGAGGGAAAAAATTATAAAAGATTTTTAGATTTTCAAAATGATGTAGCAGTTTCAGATGTTGAGATAGCGCTTAAAGAAGGTTATCGATCAATTGAGCATGTAAAAAGATACACCACGCTTGGAATGGCAACTGACCAAGGTAAAACAAGTAATTTAAATGGCTTACAATTAGTATCTAGTATTGAAAATAAAATTGTGCCAGCTGTTGGTCACACTACTTTTAGACCACCATATACACCAGTATCAATAGGTGCAATTGTTGGAAGAGAGGTTGGAAAACATTCAAAACCAACAAGAAAATCTCCAATGCATTCATGGCATGAAAAAAACAATGCTGTATTTGTTGATGCAGGAGTTTGGTTAAGACCTCGATATTATAAACAAGGAAATGAAAATTTATTTGAAGGATCTAAAAGAGAAGCTAAAAATGTAAGAACAAATGTAGGTGTTTGTGATGTAACTACACTAGGTAAAATAGATATTAAAGGACCAGATGCAGCAGAGTTGCTTAATAGAGTTTATACTAATGCATGGTTAAAATTACCTGTTGGTAAAGCTAGATACGGTGTGATGTTGAGAGAAGATGGAATTGTTATGGATGATGGGACAACTACAAGAATTTCAGAAAATCACTATCATATGACTACAACAACCGCTCAAGCAGCAAATGTGCTCTCACATTTAGAATATTATTTGCAACTAGTTTGGCCAGAATTAAATGTAAATGTGGTCTCTACTACTGAGCAATGGGCAGGAGCTGCAATTGCTGGTCCTAAATCAAGAGATTTATTGCAAAAATTATTTCCAAATTCCGATGTTTTAAATGAAGGTTTACCTTTTATGGGTTACATGGAAGGAGACTTGTTTGGTGTAAAAGCTAGAATTTTTAGAATTTCCTTTTCTGGCGAGCTTGCCTATGAAGTGAATGTTGAGTCTGATAATGGAAACTTTATGTGGGAAAAAATTATGGAAATTGGAGAAGAATTTAAAGTGCAACCATATGGAACAGAAGCATTATCAACCCTTAGAATTGAAATGGGACACGTTGCAGGTTCAGAACTTGATGGAAGAACAATACCTTATGATAATTCTCTTGAAGGTTTATTAAGTAAAAAGAAAGATTTTATTGGAAAAAGATCTTTAAATAGAGAAGCATTTATAGCGGAAGATAGACAAAAAGTTGTTGGTGTTGTTCCTTTAGATAAAAAAACAAGTATTCCAGAAGGATCGCATTTAGTTAAAGACTCAAATGCACCACTACCAAATCCAAAATTAGGTTATATTTCAGCTTCTTGTTGGAGTGTTGAACATGATAATCCATTTTCTTTAGCAATATTAAAAGATGGAAAAAACATGATTGGTGAAAAGTTATTTGCGATGTCTCCGCTTAAAAATAAAGTAATCCCAGTTGAGATAATTTCATCACATTATGTTGATCCAAAAGGTGAAAGGGTTAGATCATGAGTTTAATATCAGCTTTAGCAAACGTTCATTCAACAGGTCAATTTGGTGATCATGAAGGTAAAAATGAAAATAATTTATTAAAAATATCTGAGATAAAGAATTTATTAATAGTTCAGATAGTTCAGTATAAAAATTCTACAGTTTCATTTGAAAGTATTGATATTGATGGTTTAAAATTAAAAGATGAGCCATTAAGTGTAATAAGCAATAATGATACAAGAATTTTATGGAATGGACCAAAAAATTGGCTTTTGGTTTCAACAAAAAAAGATTTACTTAAAAATATTTCACAAAATTTTAAAGAAACAGATTTTGCTGTAACTGACTTGTCTCATTCAAAAGCTATAATTGAAATAGAAGGGCAAGATGCTAAAGAAGTTTTAAAGAAAGGCTGTCCTTTTAATTTTAACACTTTAGAAAAAAATAATTCAATAAATTCTACTTATAATGGAATAGCATTCACAGTTGATATGCTTGATGACAATCCTGATAAAGTAAGATTATTTGCTCTTAGAAGTTTTGGCGAATCTTTTTATCATTCTATTACAGATGCATCCTTAGAGTTTGGTTTTAAATCTTTGTAAAAAAAACTCGTCCAGTAGTTTCCCTAGGTTTTGATTATGATAAATCAGCAAATACAAGATTTTCTTCTATTATTCAGTATCAAGAATTAGCCTATGAAAATATGACACAAACAAATTTATATCTATACTATTCAAAAGCATTCTAATTAAATATCTTTAATCTCTTGTGGCAATATAAACACCAATTGTAGTTATTAAAAAACCTAAAAGATCTAAATTAGTTAAACTTTCATTTAAGAAGAGCCATGCCATAAAAGCAGAAGTGGCTGGGATTAAAAAAAATATCGAAACTGTTTTGCTTGCTGAATTATTTTTAATTAAATACATTAATATTGTAAAAGCACCAAATGATACCAAAAATACTTGATGACCCATTGCAATAATGAATGTTTGTGAAAAATCAATGTATGGTTCGACAAAAAATATTATAACTAAAAAGTGAAATGTTGCACCACCTATAGCTTGATACATATTACTTACTGATAAAGGTAAATTATTACTAAGTTTCTTTTGCCAGATAGTTGAAGATGTAATTGCAATTAAAGCTATTACAGTTGCAACTAAACCAGCTATAGGAATTTCTGAACCAATATCTAAACCTAAAACTAATGTTGCTCCAATAAAACCTAATAAAACACCAATCCATTGTTTGATTGTTACTTTTTCATTTAAAATTGGCCCGCTTAAGGCATTAGTGAGTATAGGTTGAAGTGTAACTATTAATGCAGCTATACCTGTGGGCATTCCTTTTGAAATTGAAAAAAAAACTCCACCTAAATAAACACCATGAAAAAGTACTCCACTAAAGAAAGACTCAATTAAATTTTTTCTATTAACAAAAATTTTTTGTTTTGAATAAAGTGAGAATATAAAAAATCCAAAAGCTACCAAAGCAAATCTGAAAGCAAGTGCTGAAAAAGGATCGCTATTGTCTATGATTGGTTTTGTAGTAATAAAAGCAGAAGACCATAATAAAATAAAAATGAATGGAAAAATTTTAACCATTTTTGACTTATAGTTTAAATATTTAGTTAGTATTACAAATAATAACCAAAATGAACTAATTCTACCTTGAGTTGATTCTCATAATCAGTATTAATTAAATAAACTATTTATGAAATTTAAAAAAATATATTTTTTAGTTCTAATTTTTATATTTTTATCTGGATGTATTCAGTCGTCAGCTTTACTTGGTCCTGGTGTTACAATAGCTACAACAGGTAATGTTTTGCAAGCTGGATTGCAATATGGAGCCAACTCGGCAATTAAAAAAGAAACTGGTAAAGACGCACTTGAACATCTAAAAAATGCTGTGGATGAAGAACAAGATAGCCAAAAACTTGAAAAAAAAATAAAAAATATAGCTGAAAATACAATTGAAAAAATAAAGAAAAAATTATTAATAAATTAACCTAAAATATCTAAAGCAATAAGTTTTTCTTGTTTTGTTTCTTTACACCACATTTCGTAACTTTCACAAATTCTCCACAGGTGATCAAATGCTCTTTGAGATATTTCTAAGGGAAAATGACTTTTTGTGTAATATAGTTTGGGTATTTTCATTAAAAACTTAACCATAGAGTCTTTTTGTATCTCTAAAAGCTTCATAGTTTCATCATTAATTTTTTTACCAGAGATTTTGTCGATAAAATTATTATTCTTTAGTTCTATAAACCACTTGTCATGAAATTCTCCTGAACTAATTAAATCATAATCTTTTGTTGTCATAAAAACTTCAAATGCTTGGATATTAGTCATTTCTGAGTTTTCTTTTTTTATATTAACAACTTTAGAATAAATTAATTCTGCCACTCTTAAAACATAAGGCTTATCGCTATTTACTGACATGAATTAACTTTTGTGTTTTGCCATTGCAGAATTTGCAAGTATTAAATTAGGATCTAAAAAAATTTTAGAAGTTTTTACATTATTAAATGATTTAAATGCAAAAATTGCAATTGGAAGCTCCGTACAGCCTAGTATTATTTTTTTACATTTCATTTTGATCAATTCGTTAATCGCAGGTTTTATTACTTTTGCAGCTGCTTTAATTTTGCCCATCTTAACTAATTTTATGGCTTTATTTACTGATTTTTTTTGAAGTTTTTGTGATGGCTGTAATAAATTATAATTTTTATTAAAAATTTTATCATACACACCAGTTTTTAAAGTTCCTTCAGTAGCCAATAATCCGACTTTTGAATTTTTCTTACAATTTTTTTTTGTAAATTTAAAAACTTCTTTTGGCATATTTATAATAGGAATATTAATTTTTTTTTGTAAATCTTCTAACCAATAATGAGCTGTATTGCATGGAATGACAATAAATTTACACTTATTTTCTTCAAGTAACTTACATCCATGAAGTAAACTTTTTAAAACATTATTATATTTCTTTTTACTTGAGTTATTTGAAGATTTATTTAATAAATTTTTAGTTTGTACCCCTATAGACTCTGGTCTTCCTGGTATATTGGATTTGTTGTAAAGAATAAATAAAGGGTATTCTTGATCAATTTTCCCTCTATTTAAAATTGCAAGTTTATTACAAAAATCTAAACCTGCTTGTGTTCCCATTCCACCTAAAATGCCGATCATATTTTCTTTGAATAATTAATATTAGATTGGTTTATTTATACCTCTCATAAAAACAATAAGTAGGCAACCATTTTTAGTGTGGGAGCTATGTTCTGTTCCAGGTTCAAAAGTTACAAAATCACCCTTTTTAAATATTTTACCATCTGCATCTTGAAGTTCGCCATCTATTACATAAAATTCTTCATAACCTTGATGGATATGAGGCAAACTCCGAGCGCCAGCATCCATTTTAAGTATGTAAGTGCCAAATCCACCGTTACTTTTGTCATAACTTATTTTATGCCAACTCATACCTTCGACAGGCTTACCATAATTATCAAATGGTTCGAATTTTAAATCGTTTATATTTTTAATGAATCTTTCAGTCATATTAATAATACGTATAGTACAATTAATTTACATAATTGAAAATTGTGTTTAAAGCTTGATTTGATTTTTTGGTATTGGCTAAAATAAAATATTTAAAACCTTAGTTTTAAAATTTATTATTTCAGCCAATAGGAAGTGTGATTATTATGCAGTTTTTAAGTTAACTGCTGAAGGACCTTTAGGACCATCTTCAACATCGAAAGTCAAAGCTTGACCCTCATCTAAACCGTTCATACCAGCATCTCTTACTGCTGAAACATGTACAAACACATCTTTTTCTTTGTCTTCTCTTTCAATAAAACCAAAACCTTTGGTTGGATTGAACCATTTTACTTTTCCTTGTAGACTCATATTTATCTTCTTACTTTTCGTTATATTAATTTATTACTTATAATTAAGTAATTCTGGCTTTGTTTAGATTTATTAGGGTTTTGTCAACTAAATTGATTAAATATTAATTATTTTATATTTCCTTTGTCAAATAAACAGAATTTAAGTCTTCCTTATAATGAGCGAAAGGACCACATGTTTTAAAACCACACTGTTTAAATAGCTTTCTAGCAGGTTTAAAGAAGTCACCAGCGCCAGTTTCTATACTTAATTTTTTGACATTTAGTTTTTTTGCCTCATTAATTAAATGATTAATTACATTAATACCATTACCCATTCTTCTAAAATTGTCATGAATTCTAATTGATTTAAATTCTCCGTGTGCTTTATCTAAAAATTTTAAAGCACCACATCCCATTAACATTTTATCTTGCCACAAACTCCAAAATTTAATTGATTGATCTTTTAATCCAGGAATATCTAATACATGAACACTTCCTTCAGGAGAAGCAGCTCTTAATTCAATAAAATGCTTTGTGAGTAGTTCGTGAACCTCTGGATTATCAAAATTATCTTCTATTGATTTTAACATTTATATTAAAGTTGTGATATGACCCATTTTTCTTTTTTCTTTTATCTCTTTTTTTAAATAATCAAAAAAGAATTCATTTTCTTTAAATTTAGGAAATTTTCTATAAAAAGAAATCTGATCTCCAATTAAATTAATCATCTTTGCATTAGACAATTTTTTTAATGATATCTGTTCTAAACCGCATACTGCTCTTACATGATTTTCAAATTGACTGACGTTATATGCATTAATTGTAAGATGACCAGAATTATGAACTCTTGGAGCAATTTCATTAACGTATAAATTGTCATTTCTATCAATAAAGAATTCTACACATAAAGTTCCTATATATTTTAGCTCTTCCGCTATTAACATTGCCCAATCTTTAGATTGATCATAAATTTTTTTATCAATATCTGCAGGAATTGTTGAAAACTTTAATATTTGATCTTCATGATTGTTTTCTATTGGCTCATAAATTTCATATTTCTGGAATTTAAATCTAGTAATAATAATTGAAATCTCTTTTTTTAATTTAACTAACTTCTCTAAAATATATCCTTTTGAAAAATCAATATTTAATGAATTAAATTCCTTAATAGAATTTATAGGATATTGTCCTTTGCCATCATATCCAAGAGTAGTTGTCTTTAAAATACCTGGTAAAAGATCTTCAAGAGCTTCGATTTCAGAAGCGTTTTCTACAAATGCATATCTTGTAGTTCTAATATTCAAATTATTTATAAAATCTTTTTCTGCTAATCTATGCTGGATAAGTCTATTAACTGAGGGTTTAGGTAAAACAGGTTTTAATTTGTTTATTTCATTTAATGTTTTAAAAGGTATATTTTCAAATTCATAAGTGACATAATTAACTAATTTTACAAATTCAATAATCTTTTCTTTATCTTTGTAGCTACCTGAAATAAATTTATTACAAAAATTTTGTGCTGGTGCATCAGGATCATCACTATAAATTACAGTTTTGATATTTAATTTCTTTGCTGAAATAGCAAGCATACTTCCAAGTTGGCCAGCACCAATAATACCAAGAGTTATTTCTGACATTTTATTTAGGTTTTTTTTTTACAGATTTTGTTTGCAATATTCTTAAATTATTTAAATTTTTTTTAATAGTAGGATTGCTATTTGCAATTATAGAGGCGGCTAATAAAGCAGCATTTATTGCACCATCTTCACCTATGGCTAGTGTGCCAACAGGTATACCTTTTGGCATTTGAGCAATAGATAGTAAGCTGTCTAAACCTTTAAGTTTTTTGCTTTCTATTGGCACACCTAACACCGGTAAAGGTGACAAAGCGGCAATCATTCCTGGCAAATGAGCAGATCCTCCTGCACCAGCAATAATTACACCAATATTTTTTTTTTCAGCAGAAGATGCAAACTTATACATTTTTTTAGGAGTTCTGTGTGCTGATATAATTTTTGTTTCAAAAGAAACCCCAATTTTTTTGAGAGTTTTTTCAGTAAGTTGCATGGTTTTGTAGTCAGATTGGCTACCCATTACTATTGAAACTTTTAAAGGTTTATTTTTTTTCATGAAAGATACTAAAAGTCTTATTTCAAAATTAGCTTAAAATTTCAATAAAATTAATAGTATTTAAAAATCATTTTGATTAAAGTTATTCATAATATGAATTTTAAAATTGATAATCTGCAATACTGTAATTGGTCTAGAAAAATATTTGAATATAATAGATCAGCTGGACTTGATGCAGTTCATGTAACAATTGTCTATCATGAAGATTATCATGAACTTTTAGAGGAAATTAAAAAATGGGAAGCACTTTTTTCTGAAAATATTGACTTAATATTCCTTGGAAGAGACTATAAGGATATTGAAAAAGCAAATTCTGAAAACAAAACAGCAATTTTTTTTGGTTTTCAAAACTGTTCACCAATTGAAGATAATATTAATTTAGTAGAAAAAGTTCATGATTTAGGATGTAGGTTTATGCAGCTTACTTATAATAACCAATCATTACTTGCAACAGGTTGTTACGAAAAAATAGATAGTGGAGTAACAAATTTTGGTCGTGAAGCGATAAAAGAAATGAATAGAGTAGGTATAGTTGTTGACATGTCTCATTCAGCAGAAAAAAGTACATATGATGCAATTGAATTAAGTGAAAAACCAATAGCAATTACTCATGCAAACCCTACATTTTGGCATGCAGCTAAAAGAAATAAATCTAGTGATCTTTTAAAAACACTAAGTGAAAGTGGCGGTATGTTAGGGTTATCCTTATATCCTCATCATTTAAAAGATAACACTAATTGCACTATTGAAAGTTTTTGTGAAATGGTTGCTAGAACAGCTGAAATTATGGATTTAAAAAATATTGGTATAGGTTCTGATCTTTGTTTGGATCAACCTGATACTGTTGTTGAATGGATGAGAAATGGCACTTGGTCTAAAAGTAAAAATTATGGAGAAGGATCTAAAAATAAATCTGGCTTTCCTAAACAACCGGATTGGTTTGAGGATGCTAGAGGATTTAAAAATATTGAAAGTGGTCTTAAAAAAGTAGGTTTTTCTGATACTGAGACAAATGGAATACTAGGAAACAACTGGTATAATTTCTATAAATCGATCTAATTATGAAAGTTGAGTTAAGAGATCCAAATACAATAATGAAATTATCAAGATTAGGATCATTCCATCAATCGAAATTATCATTTTTAAGAAGTTTTCTCAGCGAGTTTAAAGATTGGGATTATAAAAGAGATTTATTTAATCTTGATCAAAAAGGATTCGGAGAAGCAGTCTACTCATTTAAAAAAAAGGATAGAGTTTATTCATTAGTTTGTTTTGCTAATGAAATTAAAGATGAAGAAAGATCTGATAGAGTTATAGCTACTAAATGGGATGCAGCATTTACATTATATGATGGTTTTCCAAGTTCAAACGATATTAAAAGGTTAAAAGATGAGGTTCCAAAACAGGAAGTCGGTAGACTTTCGTTTAAAGAGTTAACTTTATCAAGAGCCAATAAATCTGTAAGAGTTTTTAATCATGTTGTAGAAAGTTTAAGCGAAGGTAATCAGCCTGATTTAGATTTATTATTAAAAGTTGGTTATTTATACAGAACTACAGCAGTTTATGGATCTGGAAAATTTGGACTTGCTGATAGATTTAGAATTAAAAATAGAGAGGAAATTAATGGTCCTTTCAGATTAGAAATGATGCTAGTTTATCTTGTAAGACAATTTACTTTTGATCAGGTCAATCACGTGGCTCATTATAAAAACTCCAAAAAAGCAGTTAAATTAGACAAACAAATTTGTAAAAATTTAGGTATTGGTAACTCGACTGGCCTTGGGATGGCTCCCTTTATAGTTAATCATCCAACATTATTAAATAATTGGATTTTAAGTAGAGAAACAGCGTTAAAAGAAATTAGAGAAATTAAAATTGTTAAAATTGAAGACAGTGAACTTTTTATAGATTGTGTAAAAAAATCTTTAAAAAATATTACTAGTTGGAATACAGATAGCGAATATCAGCAAATAAAGATTAAATCATTATTAAAAGACGTTGAAAAATTTATCAATTATATTGAAAATAATTTTGATTTTAAAATTGAACATCCATTTAACGAAATATATTTGTGGTTAGAAAAAAATTCATGTGAAGAATGTATAGAATACATCGTATCGATTATGATGGAGCCTTATAATAATATAATTGAGCCTTTAGTTGCTAATATGAGCTCTGATGAAGATAAGTATTTCAATATTCCAACTAATCGAACAACACAAGAATTAAGAGACATCATTAAAACTAGATATTCAAGTATTTTAAAAATTAATTTTGATCAAAAAGAAAATCATCAAAATTTTTGGTTTATATCTAAAAATAAAGAGGAACCTAGATTAGCCGATAGGTTTGAGGAGCATGGATCTGAACTTGAACAACCACTTGCAATTGCAAGAGATGTAAAAAAATTATATGAAAAATTATTATCTGAAAAAAATGACTTAACAATTGCTCAATTTTTATCTTCAAACTCAGAGCTAAGACATGTTGTAAGAAGAGCTTTTATCATAGAAAAATTTCCTTATTCTGAAATCCAAGACAATACAATCAGTAAAAGTATTATACCTATTGATATGCTTAGACTTAAATTATCATTTTTTGGCGCTTTAAAGTTTGATCCAAGATCAGATAAATGGTTAAGAATTTGTATGTTTCAAGGTGCACCGTTGCCAAGTGAATTAAAAAACTTTGATGAGCAATGGGTATATAAAACTATTAATTAATAATGAGATCTTTAAGCGAAATTGAAACTGCAGTTAAAAGAGCAAGTAGAGCAGTTGGATTCTCATGGGGTATCTCTGAAGAGATTGGAAAATCTATACGACAGTTAGAGTTGTTTGGATTACAGGGAATTAAAAACTTAAATCAATATTATAAAGAGAAAACGACAAAAAAATTTGAAAATTTAAATTTAATTAGTGAAAAAAATGTAGCACCATTAGAAGCTTATTGTCCAATAATACTTGGTATTAGTTTTTTAGATCAAATTAAATCGGTAGAAAATTTCAAGAAAATTAAGTTTAAAAAAATTGCGTACCCAATTCTTTTCTTATCATTTTTAAGTAGAGCTTCAGAAATAAGTGGAAAAAAAATACACGTTAGATTTGATCAAAATGAAATTTTACTTAATTTAAATGTAAATATTTTTTCAAGTTTTTTGAATCAAGATTTTCCTGAATTTGCAAACGAAATTGAGATTAAATTTGTTAATAATCAAGATAATTTCACTGAGGTAGAGTGGAATAGCCTTTACAAATTGGCTGAAAATACTTTTGTTGAGGAAAGTGAAAGCCTAAAACAAAGTGCAGCAGGGGCAGGACTTACAGATAATGACTGATAAATCAGAAAATAAATATGGCGAAGAAATTATTAAAGAACTAAATAATATATGTGAGGAGTGCAAGAAGGAGGACGAAAGTGTTTCTCAAAATTTAATTTTAACTAGTTATAAATTGTGTTCGTCTTGTAGAGTCTCTAAGATTATTTTTCCAATTTAGCTGAGCTGATTTACAGGTAGCATATTCATTCTACTCATTACAAAAGAAATAGATAAAAATACTATTATTAAGAATGATAGAAATACTATTCCAAAAGATTTAATATTAGATTTTAGACCTAGTACTTGTTTGGTAGAAATAATTAATCCTGCAAAAATCCAGAATTGTGTAAGAAAAATTATAGGTATCATCATATTCGGTGTTACTGCAAAAAATCTTAGCAAACCTGGTGCATGAGCAAAGCCAACAGCAGTTAACACTTTTTTAAAGGGAACTTTTGTTTTCTTATCTGGAAAAAGTTTAACACCAATTACATATATAAAAATTGCCCAAACCAACCAAGTTAGAATTGATGTAAGACCAGACATTGCTACTGCAGTTTTGATAACCGTATTTGCTGCTACAGCACCTGCTAATCCATCTAAGATCATTATAAGCCCAGCAAAGTAAATTGATGCTTCACCAAAGTTTTTATCTGTGTATAGAGATTTATCTAATTTAATTGATTTAAAAAATATATTTAAAAATTCACCAAACATTAATTTTTATTCTTTTTATTTTTTTGCTCTTTATACGAAACTAATAGTGGAAATATTATTAAAGCAATCGCAATAATAATGCAAATTACGATTAAAAAACCTTTAGTCATTAAGAAAATGGGGAAGCTTTGATTTTACTCCCCCAAGATAATAAATTTAGCCTTTTACAACTTCTCTTGTATTTGCGTTGAAAGACTCTTTAAATGGAATATCCACTACTACTGCATCAACAGGCGTACCTGGTTTTTCAGAGTATTTTTCAGGTAAGTGAACTTTAAATTTAGTTCCTACTGTACCCTTTGGAAAACCATTTGAGTTTAATGTTCCATCAAATGGCACATATCCCATTGCAATGTTTTGCTTTTTCTCTGGGTGATACCAAGGAGACGTGATAAATCCTACTGGATCTCCACCACTCTCAGGTGACACTAGCCAAAAATCAGGAGCATATTCTTCAATAGGTTTTCCACCTAACTCAAGCCCAACTAATTGAAGCTTGTAAGGTTTTTTACCATCCTTAAGTTCAGTACCCATTTTTTCTAACGCATCTTTACCTACATAATCACCTTTTTTGTTCCATTCACCTTTTCCAGATAATGAAACTTGGTAACCTAAGTTACACTGAAAAGGATTGTGTTGTGCGTCCATATCTTGCCCCCAAGAAAGAATTCCAGCTTGAATTCTTCTATGGTGAGCAGGAGCTATAACCATAAGGCTATGTTTTTTTCCAGCTTCAAGAACAGCGTTCCACATATCTTCAGCATATAAAGTAGAGTCTCTTAAGTAGATTTCATATCCAGCTTCTCCAGAGAAACCAGATTGTGAAATTATACAACTTCTTTCACCTACCTTAACTTCTGCTAAACCGTAGAAAGGCATATTATCAAAATCAACTTGATCTCCGCAAAGGTCTTTCATTAAAGCTTTTGATTTTGGTCCTTGTATTTGTACAGGACTGACATCAATTTCTTCAATAGTACAATCAAATCTTCCATCAGCATTTACACCTTGAAGGTACATACCAATATCAGAATCTGATAATGAGAACCAAAACTCATCTTCAGAAATTCTTAAAAGAATTGGATCATTTAAAACACCACCATATGCGTTACACAAGATTACATATCTTGCTCTCATAGGAGAAATTTTTGTTGCATCTCTTGTTATTACATAGTCAGTAAATTTTTCTGCATCCGGACCCTTAACTCTAATTTGTCTTTCAACAGCAACGTTCCACATAGTAACGTGATTTACAATCGCATCATACTCTACCATTGCTCCACCATCTTCTGGTTTTACATAGCCTCTTGGGTGATAAATACGATTGTAAACAGTTGCTCTCCAACAACCTGCTTGCATTGATAAATGCCAATAAGGTGATTTTCTTACTCTTGTTGAGATAAGCATTTCAACTTTTGTTGGCCCACTTTGTCTTAAATTGTATGGTACTGCACGATCTGATTGATCAACTGAAGTAACATGTTTTAGTTTAGTATAGTCAAATTCATTAGACATAACTATTCTCCTTCAACCACTTGTTTGTTTCCTTCAAGCCGCCGAATGTATAAATGTGGAAGTTATCAGTATGTGATTTAACTTTCCCAATTAAATCATTAGGGTCTTTAGGTTTCAATAAATCTAACGCCTTAGTAAAATTAGACTTAAGAAAGTTAATGGAATTTTTCGCCCCAACAATATTAGCAAATTTTATTAAGCTAGTTATTTTCATTGGCCCAGTAATTCCAATATGCACTGGTACGCTTTGTTTAGAAATGAAATCAACAATAGGCTGACTATCTAATAACCATTGCGTTACTATATAATCTGCATAAGGCTTCTTATCTATCATTGCTTTTTCTAAATCTTGTTCTGGTATATCGGGACTTCCTTCTGGATGACCTGCTATACCAATTTTAATTCCTTCAAAAAAACCTGTCTCTAATATTTGATATGAGCTATCAAACTTTCCTATTGGTTCTCTACTTCCACCAATAACTAAAGCCTGTTTAACACCATGATCTTTACATCTTGAAACATAATCTTTTAATTCTTCCTCATTGTTAATTGATCTTGCTGGAAAATGAGGAACTGGATTAAAACCTTTTTTAACAAGGTTTCCTGATTTGTCAGCAGTTTCTTTATAATCTCCACCAGGTAACATTGTGACATATACATCTTTTACAGGAGGCAATGTTTCAAGGTCAGTGTGTGGACCAATTTCTAATGAAAAATTCATTTTTTCCAGATCATTATCTTATTTGAAAAAGCTGTCAAAGAAATTCAGCATAGCTATAAAAGGAAAATTGTTGCCAAAAATTATGTCCATGGTAATTTTTTTCATGAATCAAAATCATAAAAATAAACCTCTCTCAGAGATCTTGGATATTAAGAAATTGATGAATGTGGATAAACCTATTGGGGCTGCAAATGGGCTCCCAAACCAATGTTACACTAGTGAACAATATTTAGAGTATGAAAGAGATAAGATTTTTTGTGATAAATGGACAGTAATTGGAGTTGGCAGTTTAGTACCTAATGCTGGAGATGCAAAACCATACAATCTACTCGGGATTCCTTTAATTATTGTAAGAGACAAGGATCTTAAAATAAGAGTATTTCATAATGTTTGTAGCCACAGAGGCTTCAAGCTTTTGGATGAATCATGCACTTTAAAAAATGTAATTAGATGCCCTTATCATTCTTGGTCATATGACTTTAAAGGAAATTTAGTGGCCACCCCTCATATAGGAGGTTTAAATATTCATAATTCAGATAAATTTGAAAAGAATCGGAGCAATTTAAAAGAAGTCAGATCTAAAATATGGATGGATATTATCTTTGTGAATATTAATGAAAATGAAATTGAGTTTGAAGACTATATTAAACCACTTGAACAAAGATGGTCTAAATTCATTAATCACGAAGATCAAAAATTATTAGTTCATTCTAATGATTATGGTTCTTTTGATTTAGAAGTTAAATGTAATTGGAAATTTGCTATAGAAAATTATTGTGAAAGTTACCATCTGCCAACTATTCATCCAGAATTAAATAAAGTATCAAATATTAATGATCATTATCACATACAAGGACTACCAAATCGATTTGCAGGACAAGGAAGTGAAAAATATGAACAACCAGTAAAAGGAAATAATAAATTTGACATATTTAGTAATTGGGAAAAAAAATTTCTCAAAAATTCTGAATATATTGCATTATTTCCTAATGTAATGATTGGTTTGCACTTAGATCATTTTTATGTATTTTGGTTAGAGCCACTCGCAACCAATAAAACAAAAGAACATATGCAAATGTATTATATTGGTGATAAAAGTGCTAATGGAGAAGTGTTGAAAGAATTAAGGAAAGAAAACGCAAGGTTTTGGAAGGATGTAATGTTAGAAGACATAAAAGCAATAGAAGGAATGCAAGAGGGAAGAAGTTCACCAGTCTATAATGGTGGAAATTTTTCACCAGTTATGGATCAGCCAACCCATCAATTTCATAAATGGGTAGCTAATAATTTAATATAAAATGAAAATAATTTTAATAATGGGTCTGCCCGGCTCAGGAAAAACAACTTTAGCTGATGAATTGGCACCTTTGCTAAATGCTAAAAGATTAAATGCTGATGAAGTTAGGAAAAAAGCAAATGATTGGGATTTTTCTGAAGAAGGAAGAAAAAAACAGGCAACAAGAATGGCAGATTTTGCATTAAAATTAAAAGAAGAAGGAAATTTTGTTGTAGCAGATTTTATTTGTCCAACACCTGAAGCTAGAGCTTTGTTTCCTGCAGATTTTGTTGTGTGGGTTGATACCATAAAAGAGGGAAGGTTTGATGATACTAATAAAATGTTTGTTAAACCTGATAAGTATGACTTTCATGTTACTTCACAAGATGCTAAAAATTGGGCACCAAAAATATTTAATAAAATCTAATTAATTTTAGAAGAGGTAAATTCATGACTTATAAATGGGATAATAAAAAGCCAACTGCACAGATGTTAGGAAGATGGCAACCATTTCACGATGGTCATTACACTTTATTTAGAGAAATAATTAAAAAAACAGGTCAAGTTTGTATTCAAATTAGAGATGTTCAAGGGGTTGATGATAATCCTTTTGATTTTGAGACAGTTAAGAAAAATATTGAAGATAGATTAAACCCAGAGTTTGAAGGTCAATTTAAAGTAATGTTAGTGCCAAATATTACAAATATTTGTTATGGGCGAGGTGTCGGATATAAGATTGAAGAAATTGAACTGTCTAAAGAAATTCAAGAAATTTCTGCTACTAAAATTAGAGCCAAGATGAGAAAAGACGGTAAATTAAAATAGATTTTAATGACCAGTAATATCAAGATTAAAAAAATTAACACTGAAATATCATCTATTATTATAGATGAACAAAAAACTTATAACTCATTATCTTTTCAAAACTTAAATGATCTACAGAAAGCCTTTAAAAAACTTGATGCAGATAAAAAGGTAAAAGTTATTATTTTAGAGGGTGCTGGCAAAGGATTTAGTGCAGGACATAATTTAAAAGAAGTAAGAGGCTTAAATAAAAAGGAGAAGTATCAAAAATTATTTAATCTTTGTTCAAAATTAATGATTCAAATTGTCGAAGGAAGAAAGCCTGTAATTGCAAAAGTTCATGGTGCTGCATTTGCTGCTGGTTGTCAGTTAGTTGCAAGTTGTGATTTAGCATATAGCACTAATGATACTTTGTTTGCAACGCCAGGAGTTAACATAGGATTATTTTGTAGTACTCCTATGGTTGCTGTTAGTAGAAAAATTAATAGAAAACCAATGATGAAAATGTTGCTTACAGGAGAGGCAATTAAAGCAAATTATGCAAAAGAAATTGGATTAATTAATGATTGTTATTCAAAATCAAAATTAAATGGCGAAGTATTAAAAGTTGCAAAAACTATTGCTTCAAAATCGAACTTAACAATTAAAATTGGTAAACAAGCTTTTTATAAACAATTAGAAATGCCATTAAAAAAAGCTTATGCTTATACTAGTAAAATGATGACAATAAACATGATGGCAATGGATGCCAAAGAGGGAATATCAGCATTTTTAGAAAAACGTAAACCAAATTGGAAAAATAAATAATGTTAAATAAAAAGAATATTTTAATCATCATATTTATTATTTCAGGAATGTATTTTATTATGAGTTTTAATGATCATAATTTCAAAAGAGCAGTAGATGCATGTCTTGCAGGAAGCCAAAAATTATCAGAATCTAAAATTACTGATTTAGATGAAGCTCGAAAATTTTGCGAAGATCAAATCAAAAAAAATAAATAATTAATGTCTGAGATAAAAGATATTCTTTTAAAATATAAAACTATTGCAATGATAGGAGTTAGTAAAGATCCTGCTAAGCCATCAACTATAGTTATGAAGTATATGCAAAAATATGGATTTAAAGTTATTCCAGTTAATCCAAGAGCAAAAGGTGAAAAAATATTAGGTGAAGAGGTTTTTGATAAAATAACAGATATTAAAGAACCTGTTGAGATAGTAGATGTTTTTAGACCTTCTAATGAAGTGTATGGAATAGCAGAAGAAGCAGTAAAAATTGGTGCAAAAGTTTTATGGCTACAACTCGGAATTAGAGACGAAGATTCAAAAAAATTAATGGAAAAAAATGATATTTATTATGTAGAAAACAAGTGCACTAAAATGGAATATCAAAAATTCTTTTTAAAAAAGAGACAAGCTTTTCCAGTTTTAAGCGATTAATGAATATAGTAAATTTTACACCTGTAACAGCAACCCTAGGGGGAATGATGATTGGTTTAGCTGTTGTAATATTTTTTTTATTTAATGGGCGATTAGTTGGGATTAGTAGTATAGCTGCAAATGCTTTAACTGAAAAAGAAAATAAGTTTGATAATTTATTATTTTTGCTTGGATTAATAATAGGTCCTATTATTTTTAGCTTATTTGTTAACAAAGATATAAGTATCACAATTTCAAATTCTTTTATTTTATTAATATTTGCAGGTTTGTTAGTTGGGTTAGGAACAAGAATTAGCGGAGGTTGCACTAGTGGCCATGGAATAAGTGGCATTGGAAGATTTTCATTAAGATCAATTATTGCAACTATAACATTTATGATAGTCGGGGTATTAACTGTGTTGATTAAAAATTTTATATGAACAAATTAATTTCTCTAATTTCTGGTATTATCTTTGGAATTGGATTGGTTATTTCTCAAATGATTAATCCTGAAAAAGTATTAGGATTTTTAGATCTATTTGGAAATTGGGATCCTTCTTTAGCATTTGTGATGATTGGTGCTTTAATTATTACTTCGCCTATGTTTCATTTGATTAAAAAAAAAGAAAAACCTTTATTTGTTGACAGTTTTAACTATTCAAAAAATAAAGAAATCAATAATAAGTTAATTATCGGATCTGTATTATTTGGTGCGGGTTGGGGGCTTGGAGGACTTTGTCCTGGTCCTGCCATATCATCAATTGCACTTTTGAATATAAACTCTATCTCATTTGTTGTTTCTATGTTTTTTGGATTTTATTTAGTAAAACTTTTCAAATTAAGTTCTTAAAAGAATACAATTTTTAGATGATGTTAAAAAAACTGCAAAAAATATTTAAAATTTTAATTTTTTATTCGATATTATCATCTACATCAAACGCAGAAATTTTAAAACCTAATAGTGATATTAAGCCATCAGAAGTAGTTAAGATTCAACTTAGTGGGCTTCAAAAAAATGATCTAGAATTCAAAGATAGTGGTATAGAGCAAACTTGGAATTTTGCTCATCCTAATAATAAAAAAGTTACTGGACCTTTGTCTAATTTCAAAAGAATGATTAAAGGGGACTCATACCAAATGATGCTGGATCATCTAAGTCATATAATTACAGAGCTTGGAAGTAGTGACAAATGGGCCCAATTTGAGGTTATAATTTTAGACAAAAATAAAATCTATCACAAATTCAATTGGCAAGTCGAAAAGTACACTGAGGAGGGTGTGTTAAAAGATTGTTGGTTGACTACTATGGTGTCAAATCCAATCCCACTTGGTAGTTCAATTTAATTATCCACAGATACAATTTTGTTTCGTTATTTCAAAAAATTTAGTAGTAATCGCGAATGAAAACAAAAACTAAAGTTGTAGTAGTTGGTGGCGGTGTAGTAGGGGTTAGTGCCCTTTATCATTTAGCAAAAAAAGGTTGGTCAGATGTTGTTCTAGTAGAACGAAAAGAATTAACTTCAGGATCTACATGGCATGCCGCAGGATTGTTGCCATTATTTAATATGAGTTACTCAGTTGGACAACTTCATAAATATGCAGTGGATCTTTATAAAAAATTAGAAGAAGAAACTGGAAAAAATGTTGGCTTTAGTGTCGTATCAAATATTCGTTTAGCAAGTACCAAAGATAGAATGGATGAATACCATCAATACGCAGGTGTTGCTCAAACTATTGGTGTTGATGTAAAATTTTTAACACCGGATCAAGTAAAAGAAATTTGGCCTTTATGTCATACGGATGATTTAGTCGGTGCAATCCAACACCCAGAAGATGGTTATATTCAGCCTGCTGATTTAACCCAAGCAATGGCAACTGGTGCAAGAAATCTAGGTGCAGAAATTTATAGAAATACATCGGTTCTATCAATGAAACAAACTAAAGATGGTTGGGTTGTTGAAACAGACAAAGGATCAATTGAGTGTGAACACATAATTTCTTGTTCAGGAAATTTTGCAAGACAAACTGGAAAAATGGTTGGATTAGATATTCCTGTTATTCCTGTTGAACATCAATACATTGTAACAGAACCACATCCTGAAATTCAAAAACGAAAAAAAGATGGTTTACCAGAAATGGGAGTTCTAAGAGATAGTGATAGCAGATGGTATATGAGAGAAGAAGCTGGTGGATTAATTTTAGGACCATATGAGGATGGCGCACCAGCTTGTTATGTTGATGGACCATCAAAAGATTCAGAGTACGAGTTATTTCAAGAAGATTTAGATAGACTAGCTCCACACATTGAGGGTGCTATACACCGTGTTCCCGCATTTGGTGAAGTGGGAGTTAAAAAAGTTTATAATGGTGCTATTTGTTATACACCAGATGGAAATCCTATTGTTGGTCCAGCTTGGGGATTAAAAAACTTTTGGATTAATGAAGGTCATAGTTTTGGAATTACAGCAGCAGGTGGAGCAGGATGGCAATTAGCCGAATGGATAATTGATGGCGAACCAACAATTGATATGCTTGGTGTTGAACCTAGACGTTACGGCGACTATGCAACTAAATCTTATTTAAAAGCTAAAAATGAAGAAGCTTATAGTCATGTATTTATAACTCATTATCCTGATGAAGAAAGACCAGCAGCAAGACCATTAAAAACTTCACCCTGTTATGAAAGAATGAAAGATTTAGGTGCAGTATTTGGACAAAAATTTGGTTGGGAAAGACCTAATTTTTTTGCAACTGATGGTATGGAGCAAAAAGATGACTGGTCTTTTAGAAGATCAAAATGGTTTGAAGCTATTAAGAAAGAATGTCAAAACGTTAAAGATAACGTTGGTCTTTTAGATATGACAGCATTTGCTAAATGTAGAATAAAAGGCCTAAAGGCAGAGGAATTTTTAGATCATTTAGTTGCAAATAAACTTCCAAAAAAAATTGGAAGAATTGGATTGTGTCATGCGCTTAATACCAAAGGTGGAGTTCATTCAGAATTTACAATCATGAGAGAAGCTGAGGATAGTTTTTATTTAGTTTCTGCTGGAGCAAACCTGCGATTAGATCATGATTGGATTAAAAAATGGATGCCAAATGAAGGAGTTATATTTGAAGACTTAACAAATAGCACAGGAGTACTTGTTGTTGCTGGTCCTAAATCAAGAGAATTACTACAAAAAATATCTACTGATGATTTTTCTAATGAAAATTTTAAATGGTTAACAGCTCAAGATGTAAATATTGGTTACGCACCAGTTAATGCTATGAGAGTTAACTTTGTAGGTGAATTAGGTTGGGAGCTTCATCATCCAATTGAGTATCAAAACCATATTTTTGATAAATTGATGGAAGCTGGAAAAGATTTAGGCCTTAAACCTTTCGGTATAAGAGCTATGAATAGCTTAAGATTAGAAAAATCATATAAGCTGGTAGGTACAGAGCTTTCAATTGAATATTCACCTTATGAGTCAGGTTT
The DNA here is from genome assembly GCA_003283905.1 of Pelagibacteraceae bacterium AG-319-F18. Taxonomy (GTDB): domain Bacteria; phylum Pseudomonadota; class Alphaproteobacteria; order Pelagibacterales; family Pelagibacteraceae; genus Pelagibacter. Next base: position 36,943 of record QBXA01000010.1, read on the forward strand.
AGATAGATTTGTACATCCTAACAAAGGAAGTTTCATAGGATTAGAAGCTCTTAATATATGGAGAGAAAAAGGCTTTGATAACAAGCTAATAACTCTTGAAGTTCATAACATAAAAGATGCCGATGTTTTAGGGAATAACCCAATTTATAAAGACAACAAAGTTGTTGGAAGAGCAACGGGCGGTGAATTTGGTTTTAGATTAGATAAATCAATAGCACTAGCTATGGTTAAACCAGAGCATGCTAATGTAGGCGACAAATTACAGGTTGATATTTTAGGTGAAATGTATGACGCTACTGTAATAGAAGAGAGTCCATATGATTCTGAAAATAATTTATTGAGAGCTTAATGAAAATTTTAGTCGCTGTTAAAAGAGTTATTGATTACAACGTTCAAATAAGAGTTAAAGAAGATGGAACAGGTATTGTCACTGAGAATGTTAAGATGTCAACAAACCCACCTGATGATAATGCTATTGAAGAAGCGGTTAAGATTAAAGAAAGTGGAAAAGCTACAGAGGTAATTGCTGTTACAATAGGTGAAGAAAAAGCACAAGAAACAGTTAGAAAAGCTTTAGCTGTTGGTGCGGATAGAGGAATTCATGTAAAAGTAGATGGCGTAATAGAGCCCATAGCTGTTTCAAAAATTTTACAAAAAATTGTTGATAAAGAAAAACCAGATTTAGTATTCATGGGCAAACAAGCGATTGATGATGACTGTAACCAAACAGGACAAATGTTAAGTGCTTTATTGGATTGGCCTCAAGCAACTTTTGCCTCAAAAATTGATGTTAAGGAGGGAAAACTTGAAGTTGTTAGAGAGATAGATGAAGGATTAGAAACCATAGAAATAAACACGCCTGCAATTGTTACATGCGATCTAAGATTAAATGAACCAAGGTATGCTTCATTACCAAATATTATGAAAGCGAAGAAAAAACCAATTGAACAAATGAATGCGTCAGACTTAGGTGTTGATATAACGCCTAAAATACAACAGTTAAAAGTTGAAGAACCACCTAAACGTAAGGCAGGAATTAAGGTTTCAAGTGTTGCTGAATTAGTTCAAAAATTAAAAAATGAAGCAAAAGTAATATAATGTCAGTATTGTTAATAGCAGAGCATAATAATAAAGAACTTAAATCATTTACTTTAAATGCTGTAACAGCAGCATCTAAAATAGATAGCGATGTTCATGCATTAGTTATTGGAAATAATTGTGGAGACGCCGCAAAAGCTGCATCACAATTACCATTAGTTAAAAAAGTGATTACAGTAGAGGCCGCACATTATGAAAATTTTTTAGCAGAAAACTTTGCTCCAGTTGTTATTAAACTTGCGGATAATTATTCTCATATAGTTTGTTCAGCAAATACATTTGGTAAGAATTTAATGCCAAGAATAGCTGCTAAATTAGACACATCACAGATAAGTGATATCATTAAAGTAGAGTCTCCAGATACTTTTGTTAGACCAATTTATGCAGGTAATGCTTTTGCAACCATTAAAAGCACTGATGCAAAAAAATGTATTACTATTAGACCAACATCCTTTGAATCATGTGAAAGCTCAGGTGGATCAGCACCAATTGAAAATGCTGATGCAGGTGAAGAATTTTCATTAACAAAATTTATTAAAAGAGAAGAAATTAAGTCAGACAGACCTGAACTTGGCACAGCAAGAATTGTAGTTTCAGGTGGAAGAGGAATGCAAAATGGAGACAATTTTAAATTAATCACAGCTATTGCAGACAAATTAAATGCAGCAATAGGAGCATCAAGAGCAGCGGTTGACGCTGGTTATATCAGTAACGATCATCAAGTTGGTCAAACAGGCAAAGTAGTTGTTCCAGATTTATATATTGCAGTTGGAATATCAGGAGCAATTCAGCATTTAGCAGGAATGAAAGAGAGTAAAGTAATTGTTGCAATCAATAAAGATGGAGAAGCACCAATTTTTAGTGTTGCAGATTATGGTCTAGAAGCAGATTTATTTGAAGCTCTTCCACAGTTCTTAGAGGAACTGAATAAATTAAATACTATACAAAAATAATTCTTAAAGATAAAAATATCACATGGGTAGAGAGTCGATGGAGTATGATGTGGTAATAGTTGGAGGCGGTCCTTCTGGTTTGGCAACAGCCATAAAATTAAAACAATTAGATTCAGAATTAAATGTCTGTTTACTTGAGAAAGCTTCTGAAATTGGAGCCCATATATTAAGTGGCAATGTTTTTGAAACAAAAGCTTTAGATGAACTTTTACCAAATTGGAAAGAACTTAACTCACCAATTAAAACCAAAGTTTCAAAAGAAAAATTTTTATTTTTAGGAAAAACAAAATCATTAAGTTGGCCAACATGGTTGCTTCCAGCAGTTCAACAAAATCATAATAATTATATTATTAGTTTAGCAAATTTATGTAGATGGCTTGCTGAACAAGCAGAAGCTTTAGGGGTAGAAATTTTTCCAGGATTTCCTGCAAGTGAAATTCTATATAATGAAGATGGTTCAGTAAAAGGTGTTGCTACTCAAGATATGGGAATAGATAAAGAAGGCAATCAAAAAGATAGTTTTGAACCTGGTATAGAGTTATTAGGTAAAGTAACAGTATTTGCCGAAGGATGTAGAGGTCATTTAGGAAAACAATTGATAGAAAAATTTAATCTTTCAGAAGGAAAAGATCCTCAACAATATGGAATTGGTTTTAAAGAAATTTGGGAAATAGAAGATAAAAATCATGAAGAAGGAATGGTGACACATACTGCTGGATGGCCATTAGATAACAATACTTATGGTGGAAGTTTCATGTATCATGCAGAAAATAAACAAATTTTTTTAGGTTATGTAATTGGTTTAGATTATAAAAACCCTCATCTTTCGCCATATGATGAGTTTCAAAGGTTTAAAACTCACCCAGCTATTAGAAAAATAATTTCTGGAGGAAAAAGAATTTCATATGGAGCTAGAGCTTTAATAGAAGGTGGACTTCAAAGTCTTCCAAAAATGTATATGCCTGGAGCTTTATTGATAGGATGTGATGCTGGTACTTTAAATATGCCAAAAATTAAAGGATCTCATACTGCAATGAAAAGTGGAATGATTGCAGCAGAAACTATTATTGAAAATATTAAAGAAAATAAAAATTTATCATGTTATGAGGAAAAATTTAAAAATAGCTGGGTTTATACAGAGCTTCATGCTGCACGTAATGTTAAACCTAGTTTTAGTTGGGGTTTAATTCTTGGAATAATATTTACAGGAATTGATCAAATTTTATTTAAAGGAAAATTACCTTTTACCTTAAAACACAAACACGCTGATCACGAAACTCTAAAACCAGCAAATGAAATGCCAAAAATAGAATATCCAAAATACGACAATCTTATAACATTTGATAAAACAAGCTCAATTTATCTGACAGGCACTAATCATACTGACAATCAACCGGTTCACTTAAAACTAAAAGATACTGATCTGCCAATTAATTACACTTTAGAAAAATTTGACGAACCTGCACAAAGATATTGTCCTGCTGGAGTTTATGAAGTTCAAAAAGAAAATGATGTAAATAAATTTATTATAAATTCTCAAAACTGCATTCACTGTAAAACTTGTGATATAAAAGAACCTTCACAGAATATTACTTGGGTAACACCTGAGGGCAGTGGTGGACCTAAATATGGAAACATGTAGTTTTAAGACAAATCTATTGCAAACTTTTTTAAGGTTTCAATAGGCAAATGTTTTAGAGTATTTTTATGTGTTCTCTTTAAAAATATTGGACAACTCTTTTCAGCTTCAACAGCTTTTGCATACCAACTAGCACAAACACACCAGCCATCACCATCTTTTAAACCAGGGAACCCAAATTCAGGACGAGGTGTTATTAAATCATTACCTGCATCTTTTAACCATTCTAAAAATTCTGTGGTTACTTTTACACATACAGTATGAACACCATGATCATTTTCATCTGTATTACAACAACCATCACGATACCATCCAGTTAAAGGATTTTTAGAACATTCTTCTAGGTCTTCCCCTAGAACGTTTTTTTGTTTACCGCTCATTTATATCTTAGTTGGATTTGGTTGTCCTTTATAGACTTCTTCAGGGTCAAATTTTTTTTCTTTTTCAAGAAATTCCATTTTTATTTTACTACCATTATCTATTGGTCCCATTGGAATAGATCTGTAAAAACAAGATCTATAACCAACATGGCAACTTGCTCCATCGCCTATATCAACAGTCATCCAAATTGAGTCTTGATCATCGTCAATTCTAATTTCAGTTACTTTTTGAGTAAAACCACTTGTTTTTCCTTTGTGCCAGATAGCTTTTCTAGATCTACTAAAATAATGAGCTTCTTTAGTCTCAATAGTTTTTTTTAAAGCTTCAACATTCATGTATCCATGCATTAAAACATCTTTTGTTTTTGAGCACATTGTAATCACTGGTATCAAACCATCATTATCAAATTTTGGGGAAAGTAGATTTCCCTCCTCAATTTCTACAACATTTTCTCTTTTTTTGAACATATGTGGTGATTATGTAGCATATATATGAATATATTAAATATTTTAAAATTAAGTAATTACTGTATAAAAAGGCGCTATGAAATTAGTAAAAAACAGTGATAATAAAATTATAGAGACCAATAAAGTCTCTGATAAAGAAGCAGAAGAAGCATTTAAAACTATTTTAGCCTGGATGGGAGAAGATCCTAATAGAGAAGGATTACTAGAAACTCCTAAAAGAGTAGTTAAGGCTTACAAAGAATATTTTGCTGGGTATAAAGAAGATCCTAATAAAATTTTAGATAAAACTTTTGGTGATGTTGATGGATATGACGATATGGTTATTCAAAAAAATATTTCTGTACAAAGCCATTGTGAACATCATATGGCACCAATTATAGGTAAAGCTCATGTTGCTTATATACCAAAAGATAGAGTTGTTGGTTTAAGTAAGCTTGCAAGAGTTGTTGAAGTTTTTTCAAAAAGACTCCAAACACAAGAAAGACTTACATTGCAAATTGCAAAAACTTTAATGGAATGTTTAGATGCAAAAGGAGTTGCTGTAACAATTGATTCCACTCATCAATGTATGACTATGAGAGGTATAAAAAAAGAACAAGCATCTACTGTTACAAATTATTACTTAGGTCAATTTAAAGAAGATCTTAGTTTCCAAAATAGATATCTAAGATTTATTAGTATCGCAAAAGATTAAAGTGTCAAATCAATTTAGAGCATTAATTATAAATCAAGAGGGCGAAAATTTTACTAAAGAAATAAAATCTATAGATAAAAGTTTTTTAAAACATGGAGATGTAACTGTAAAAGTTGAATATTCAGGGCTTAATTATAAAGATGCTTTAATTTTAAAAAACGGAGCAAGGTTAGTAAAAGAATTTCCTCATATACCCGGTATAGATTTTTCAGGAATTGTAGAAGAAAGTGAAAATGATAAATTTAAAGCTGGAGATGAAGTTATTTTAACTGGCTGGAGAGTAGGAGAAATTTATTTTGGTGGTTATTCTCAATATGCAAAAGTGAAAGGGGAATTTTTAGTTAAAAAACCAAAAAACTTATCTTTAAAACAAGCTATGATAATGGGCACAGCAGGTTTTACTGCTTTACAAAGTTCTTTTACTACTAAAACTACTCGGGAAGAATTATTACTAGGTGAAAAAGTTGAAAACGTAATTGTTAGTGGAGCTTCAGGTGGAGTTGGTAGCATGAGTGTAATGATACTTAATAAACTTGGTTGCAATGTAACTGCTGTTACAGGAAAAGATAGTAATGTTGATTATTTAAAATCGATTGGAGCTAAAAGTGTTATAAATACTAGTGAATTAACAAAAGAAGCAAGACCTTTGGATAAAGGATTGTGGGATGGTGCAGTAGATACAGTTGGAGGAAATGTTTTGGAAAATATTTTATCTCAAACTAAAGATGGTGGTATAGTTTCGTCATGTGGTAATGCTGCAGGAATAAAGTTAAATACTACAGTGATGCCATTTATAATTAGAGGTGTTAAACTTTGGGGAATAAATTCTGTTACCGCATCAATCAAAAGAAGACAATTTCTGTGGAACGAAGCATCTAAATTGATTGATTTTGAATTATTAGAAAAATCAGTCAAAGAAATAGGACTAGATGACTTAAATGATGTTTATGTAAAAATGTTAAAAGGAGAAACATCAGGAAGACATATTATTAATTTAAATAAATAATGGATTGGGATAAATTAAAAATTTTTCACGCAGTTGCGGAAGCAGGAAGTTTTACCAATGCAACAATAAATTTGAACTTAAGCCAATCAGCGATAAGTAGACAAATTCAATCTTTAGAACAAGATTTAAAAGTTCAACTCTTTGAAAGACATGCAAGAGGATTAACTCTAACAGAAAATGGAGAATACGTATTTAAAACTGCACATGAAGTTATAAGCAAACTTAAGGAAGTTGAAACATCTCTTGGAGACCAAAAAAATAAACCAACTGGAAAATTGATAATTACAACAGTTAGAAGTTTTGGTACTCATTGGTTAACACCAAGAATTCAAGAATTTATGAGACTTAATCCAGAAATTGAAATTGAATTAGTTTTTGATGATAAAGAATTAGATTTAAGTACAAGACAAGCAGATATAGGTATTTTTATGAGAAGACCAAAACAATTAAATTACATTCAAAAAAAATTAGTAGATATTAAATATTATATTTATGGATCTAACAAATATTTAGAAAAATTTGGAATGCCTAAAACAATTGCTGATTTAAATAAACATAAGTTTATTTCTTTTGGCAAAGGTGCACCTTCACCTGTTTATAATCCTGATTGGGCGTTAAAGTTAGGAATGCATGATGGTAAAAAAAGAAAAACAGTAATGAAAGTTAACAGTGTTATGGGATTACTTTTAGCGGTTGAATCAGGAGTAGGCTTAGCTGCTTTACCAGAATATTTAGTTTCAAATTCAAATAATGTAATAAAAGTTTTACCAAAATCTGAAGGACCTATTACTGAGGCTCACTTTGTTTATCCACAATCACTTAAAAATACCGCTAGAGTTCAAGCATTTCGAAACTTCCTATTTAGTAAAATAGGTGACTGGAAATAATAGTTTTTAATCAATTATCTTATACCCACCTTCATATATAAAGTGCTTTACAACTGCGACAATATATGAGATTGATAATCATTATCAATGAGAATAATTCTCATTCGCAAATTAACGTAAAACAAGGTAAATATGAAAAAAATAACAATTTTTGCATTAATAATGTCTTTATGTGCATCTGCATTTGCTGTTGCTGCTGAAGTTAACATTTTCAATGCAAGACACTATAAAGCTGATGGAGCTCTGTATGATAAATTTACTAAAGCTACTGGTATAAAAGTAAATTTAATCAATGGAAAATCAGGAGCTCTTGAAAAAAGAATGATTGAAGAGGGCGCAGATTCTGTTGCCGATCTATATATAACAGCGGATGCTGGAAGATGTGGTGCTTTTCAAGCAAAAGGTATGACACAAGGCGGTCTATCATCAGCAACAATTAAATCATCTGTTCCAAAAAACTTTAGAACAAATCACTGGGTTGGTGTAGCAAAAAGAGCAAGAATTATTTACTACTCACCTGAAAGAGTTACAGGTGCTGAATTATCTGGTTTAACTTATGAAGGTTTGGCTGATCCAAAATGGAAAGGCAGATTAGTAATTAGAAAATCAAGCAACATTTACAACAAATCTCTTGTAGCTTCATTAATTGAAAATAATGGAAAAAAAGCTACAGCTGATTGGGCAAAAGGTGTTGTTGCAAATATGGCAAGAGACTCTAAAGGAAACGATAGAGCTCAAATTATGGCAGTAGCTGCTGGAGAAGCAGATATTGCAGTAGCTAATACTTATTATTTAGCACTTATGTTGTCAGGTAACAAAGGTGCAGAACAACAATCAGCTGCTAAAAAAGTTAAAGCGTTTTTCCCTAATCAACAAGGCAGAGGAACACACATGAACATTAGTTGTGCTGCTTTAGTTAAAGGAGCACCTAACAAAGCAAATTCAATTGCACTTGTTGACTTTTTATTGTCACCAGAAGCTCAAGAACATTTTACAAATAATACTTTTGAGTTTCCAATGATAAGTGGAGTTTCTCCAAATCCATTAGTAGTAAATAATTTAGGATTAGATTTTAAACAAGATCTAACAACTAAAGTTTCAAGTTATGGAAAAAATCAAGCCGCAGCATTAGAAGTAATGACAGCTGCTGGATGGAAGTAAGGGAAAAGTGAAAAAGAATTTATTTGATTTTAATTTAAACATTTCTCCAGACAATAGCGGTTCACTTGAGGGTCAGATAACGTGTGAACCGTGTTTGTCAGAGTGTGAAAAAATTAAAAAAAAAATAAATAATAGAAAATTAACTGAAATCAGAAATGATGATATTGATCATGTCATTAATGTTTTTGATTTAAAGAGCTGATTTTCAAAAAGTGAACATAACTCAATAGTTATTTACCCTACTATTGATTATGTTTACTTAAACAAAAGGGTAAAAATGTATTTAAAAAAAATTAATTTTTGGTTTTTAAGTTCTTTATTGGTATCAATCTTTGTTGCTATACCAATTGTTACTGTATTCACTAGTTTTTTTGAGGATACATCAAATTATTATCAAATTTTAAAAGACACTTTTTTATTTGAATATATTTTTAATTCACTAATTTTGCTGATTAGTGTTTTGGTTTTAACTTTTTTAATTGGAACTAGTACAGCTTATTTGGTTTCTTTTTATAAATTCCCCTTAAGTAATTTTTTTAAATGGGCTCTTATATTGTCTTTTGCAGTACCTCCTTATATTTATGCATACTCTTTAACTGCTTTTTTTGAAAATTATGGGACTTTATATTCGATATTAAAAAATCTATTTGGAGAGGGTAATTATAATCAAAGTATTCCAAAATTTGATGGTTTAATCGGTGCAGTACTTTCTCTATCTTTTTCTTTGTTTGCATATGTATATATCCTGTCAAGAGCTTCATTTCTTTATCAATCTCAAAATTTAATTGATTTAGGTAGAAATTTAGGATTTTCAAAAACAAAATCCTTTTATTCGTTGATTTTACCTGCAGCTAGACCTGCAATTGTTGCAGGTCTTTCTCTAGTTGCAATGGAAACTTTAGCTGAATTTGGAGCAGTTGATTTCTTTTCTATAAACACTTTGACTACAGGTATTTATAATTCTTGGATTACATTCGATGACTTAGCTTTCTCAAATAGGATATCTTTTTTTCTTCTTTTATTCATTTTTGCAATATTCATTCTAGAAAATTTATCTAGAAAGAAGGCAAGGTATCACGCCAATACAAAAGGCGGTTTTAAACAAAAAGAAAAAATTCAACTTTCAGGAGCTAAATCATTTTTAGCATTTTCAATTTGTTTCTTAGTTTTCTTCCTGAGTTTTTTATTTCCACTGAGCCAAATGCTTTACTGGACCTTAAAATTTCCAGAAAATCTTTTTGATATTCCAGTAGCAACATTAACATTAAACACTCTGTACTTAGTCTTATTATCAAGTTTAGTTTTAATAATTTTTTCTTTAATTTCTAATTATGGAAATAGAGTTTCGAAAAATAAAACTTTAAATACTTTATCTACTTTATCTATTTCTGGTTATGCTATTCCAGGAGTAATTTTAGCGGTAGCATTTATAACTTTTATTGCTTGGTTTGATGAAAACGTTGTTAAAGCGCTTGGTTTTTTATCTATTAAAAAAATGTTTATTGGTTCTATTCTGGGACTTGTTCTAGTTTATTTTGTTAGATTTTATTCTTTGGCATTTAACGGAATAAAATCTGGTTATGAAAAAATAAATATTTCTGTTGATGAAAGTTCATACTTACTTGGTTTTTCCAAAAAGAAAACTTTTATGAATATTCATGTACCTTTCTTAAGAAATTCTCTTTTATTTGTAGGAATACTTATTTCTTTAGAAATAATAAGAGAACTGCCAATCACTCTGATTTTAAGACCTTTTAATTTTGAAACATTTGCCACTACAGCTTATATATCTGCTTCAGAAGACTTATTAGAAGTTGCGGCTGTACCTTCATTATTTTTAATTTTGATTGCAACTCTATTTATAATGCTTACATCTAAATATATATTGAGAGAAAATGAGCGGTAGTTATTTAGAGATTAAAAATGTTGATTTCACTATAGGTGGAAAGATTAAAGTCAAGAATGCATCTTTTGCGATTGAAAATGAGGGTGATACTTTATGTATTCTTGGTCCATCTGGAATTGGAAAAACTACAATACTTAGAACTATAGCTGGTTTAGAAAAGATTGATAAAGGTTCTATTAAACTTAACGGTAAATTACTATCTTCTAAAGAACAAAATGTAGAGCCTGAAGATAGAAACATATCTTTAGCTTTTCAGGATAATAGTTTATTTCCCCATTACACAGTTGAAAAAAATATTTTATTAGGTGTTGAGAGAAATAAAGGAAAAAGAAAGAAAAAGCTTAGTTTTAAAGAGATAATAGATTTTCTTGATATAGAAAAAATATTAAAAAAATATCCTCACGAAATTAGCGCAGGAGAAGCGCAAAGAGCATCACTTGCTAGATCATTATTAACACAACCAGAATTGCTATTATTGGATGAACCTTTATCAAATGTTGATCAAAGTTTTAAAGAGGAAATTCAAGTTAGATTAAAAAAAATTTTAAGTAAATTAAAAATTACAACAATAGTAGTAACTCACGATTCTTATGAGGCTTTTTATCTTGGACATAAGTGTGCAATTATATTAAATGGCCAAATAAAACAATTTGACGATCCTTATAATGTTTATCATTTTCCAAACTCTGTAGAAGTTGTAAATTTTTTAAATAGAGGAATTTTAATTCCTGCAAAAGTTACTGGTGAAAATAGTTTAGAGAATAAAGATTTAGGAACAATAAAAGGAAATTTCACAAAACATTATTCCAAGGGATCTAATGTTCAACTATTACTACAGCCCGAAGACCTTGAGCATGATGATAAAAGCAATCTTAAACTTGAGGTAGTTGATAGAAAATTTAGAGGTACTAACTTTATCTATACTTTAAAAACTAATAGCGATCTATTAATACCAGTTTTTGTTCATTCTCATCATGAACATCAACATGAAGCTGACGAAAAGTTTGGAATCAAAAGACCGATTAATATTGATCACATAGTTTGTTTTTAATAAAACAAGCAAATGCTTACCAAAAAAAAATTATTTACCCGAGGTATGATGGATATTTCTCCACATATGCTTTCAGTAATTCCATTTGGAATAATTTGTGGAGCAATTGGGGTTGAACTTGGATTTGACCCATATTTGGTCTACGCAATGTCTTTCATAATTTTTGGAGGAGCTTCACAAATAGTATTTTTACAATTGTTATCAGGAGGTGCATCTAGTTTGGTTGCTGTTACATCTGTTGGAATTATCAATTCAAGACACTTATTATATGGAGCAGTTTTATCAGAATATCTTGAAAAATTATCATTTATTAAAAAGTTATTAATTTCTTATTTCGTCGTAGACCAAGGATTTGCCGAGTCTAATAAATTTTTTAAAAAAAATAAAACGGAGCAACATTTGCATTACCATTTAATTGGCACAGGTTGTACAATGTGGGTTTGTTGGCAAATTGCAACATTATCAGGCATAGTTTTAGGCTCATTCGTTCCGGAAGAACTTGGATTGAAATTTGCAATACCACTTACTTTTATAGCTATTGTTGTTCAAGATTTAAAAAAAATTGATCATGTAATTGTTATGATTACTTGCGGTTTAAGTTCTTTATTATTTTTCGATGCTCCATTTAAATCTTACATAATTATTTCACCAGTGATTGCTTTATTTGTTGCTTCATTAATATTGAGGTTAAAAAAATGACTTGGTTATCAATTATCGTTGCAGGAATATTAACTTATTTCACTAGAATGACCATGATTGCATTAGTCAATAGAAAAATGCTAGGAGAAAGAATTAAAGCCGTATTAGAATATGTTCCTTCAGCAGTATTTCCTGCAATAATATTTCCAGCTATTTTTATTAATGATTATGGAGCTTTTATAGAAATGAATGATCCTAAAATTTTTGGAGCTATAGTAGCAATTATTGTTGGTTATCTTTCGAAAAATATTATTGCAACTATTATATCAGGATTAATTTCTTATTGGTTTTTAATTTTTATTATTTTTAATTAGCACCAAGATGAATATTTCTTCTTACATTGCTTTCTATTAATTTAGGTTTAGATAATTTTAGATTAGACATGATATTTACATACTCATCAATACTAGTTACTTGCAATCGTGGATTAAATTTTTTTTCATCTCCTATTGTGCTTACTTGTTTGCCATTATAATCATGACCTGGATAAACAAGAGTTTTTTCAGGTAATTTTAAAAGTTTATTGAATAAAGAGTTATAAGCATCTTTAGAATTTCCATTTTGGAAATCAGTTCTACCAGTTCCATTTATAAGGAGTGTATCACCAGTAAAAAGATAATTATCTAATAAAAAACTATAACTGTCAGATGTGTGTCCAGGTGTATATAAGGATCTAATCTTTAAATTATCTATACTAATGATTTCATCATCTTTTACTTTGATTTCGACTGTATCTGCCGGTGTATGTTCACCCATTAAAGTAGAGCAATTGGTAACTTGTTTTAGTTTAGAAGCACCAGTTATATGATCAGCATGAATATGTGTATCTATTACTTTTACAAGTTTAAGATCTAGTTCATTAAGAAGATCAATGTATTGATCAACGTTTTCTAAAACTGGATCAATAATTACTGATTCGCGACCTTTTGTCGAAGCAATTAAATAAGTATAAGTTGAAGATTTATTATCAAAAACTTGTTTAAAAATCATTTGATAATAATATTAAAATATTATGAATACCGTTACAATAGATTGGTCTTGCATAGATACCTGGAAAACTAGTGCTAAAAACACAATGTGGTGTGTGATAGGTTGTTCTATAGGAGACTTTGGAACTATTTTATTTTTTCAACTTTCAAAAATATCTTTTCCAATCTTAGGAATAATGACTTTAGCAATCATTAATGGTCTTATCACAAGTATAATACTTGAAACATTTATTCTTATAAGACAAAATTTTTCTTTTATTAATGCGGTAAAAACAGCAACAGGTATGAGTTTAATCTCAATGATTAGTATGGAAATAATGATGAATTTAACAGATTATCTTTTAACTGGAGGAGCAATATTGACATGGTGGGTAGTACCAATAATGTTGATAGTAGGTTTTTTAACACCATGGCCTTATAATTATTGGCGATTAAAAAAATTTGGAAAAACCTGCCATTAATATTACAGAATTTAAATAAATTTTCTAAAGATTAAAACACATATATGAAACCATTAAAAAATTGGGATAATAAAACTTGGCTTTCATCAAGAAAATACATTCATTCTTTTAACAATTTTATATTAAAGCAAGTTAATTTAGATAGAAATTCTAGAATTTTAGACATTGGTTGTGGTAGAGGTAAAATTTTAGGAAATTTATCAAATAAATTAAGTTTACTAAGAAAACCTATTGGCCTAGATATAGAAAATCACAAAGATAAAAGTAAAAAAATAATTTTTAAAAAGATTGATGCAATATCTTTTATATCAAAAACTAAGATTACTTTTGACTTAATCTTAATCAAACAAACAATTCATTTATTAAAAAAAAAACAAGCAATAAAGCTTTTATCAATTTGTAAAAATAAACTTAATCCAAATGGAAAAATTGTTATTTTAAGTTTAGATCCTAGAAAAAATGAAATACCAACATTTTTGTTAATGAATAAAAAACTGAAAATTTCATTAAATAAAGATGAAAAATTATTTAGTTTACTTTTGAAAATTAATCTTAAAATAATTATTAAAAAATTTGTGTATGATGTGCAAATTTCAAAAATAAAATATCTACAAATGATTAAAAATAGATATATTTCTACTTTACTTAATTTCACTGATGAGCAAATAACAAATGGCTTATATGAAATTAAAAATGATTATGGTAACATATTAAAATTTAAAGATAGATTAATTTGTTTTATTATTAAAAAATAATGATTCCTTTAAAAATTAAAGAACACTTAGATAATTATATTCATCAAGAGGTTTATGTTCAATTTTATTATTTTTTTGATTTTAATTTTAACAATTAATTGTATATCAATAGCAATGGAAAAAAAACCCTATCACCATCTACCTGATGGCACATTTAGGAATCCAGAAGGGTCTCCAGAAAGAAGTGAAAATTTCAAATGGTCATTTAAAATCTACAATCAAGAAAAAAAAAAATTAGACATGACAATTCCAGAAGAACATGTGGTTAGCAAAGATAAGGTATTATTTGATTTAAATAAATTTAAAAATGATGATTATATAGCTTGGATAGGTCACGCGACATTTATTATTAAATTAGGTGATACTACAATTATTACAGATCCAGTTTTTTCAAAAAACGCTGGGCCTCTAATATTTGGTCCAAAAAGATTTGTAGAGCCTGCATTAAACCTAAGGGAAATTCCAAAAATTGATTTGTTTTTACTCACTCATAATCATTATGATCATCAAGACATGATGACTATTAGAAGATTTCCTTACAAAAATGCGAAAGTCATGCTTCCACTTAAACTTGGAAAATATTTTACAAAAAACGGTTATAAAGATGTAAATGAAATGGATTGGTATGATGAAATAAAGATTAATGAAAAATTAAAAGTTACATTTTTACCTGCTGTTCATTGGTCTAAAAGAAGTTTAACAGATACAAATAAATCTTTATGGGGAAATTTTTTAATTGAATATGAAGGTAAAAAAATATTCTTTGCATGTGACACAGGTGTTGGGAATATTTATAAAGATTTAGGAGAAAAATATGGCCCAATAGATATTTCTTTTATTAACATTGGTGCATACAATTTTTATCCCATGATGCCTATTAAAGACAAGTCTACTTTTCACACAAATCCTGAAGAAGCCTTAAGTATTGGAAGAGATTTAAAAAGTAAAAAAGTTATAGGAATGCATTGGGGAACTTTCGTTCTTTCTCTAGAACCAATAATGGAGCCATTAACAAGATTTAAAGATAATGCTGAAAAATTTGGTTTTAATAAGGATCAAGCAATATTATTTAAGATAGGTCAAATAAGTAAATTAGATGATATTATAAAATAAATTCTACGAAAAAATTGATACAGCAATAGAATAAAAAAATGTGTGGAAGGTACGTTGTAAAAAATCCGATTACAAAAACTAGCAGGTTAATTAAATCTGCTATTCAAGTTGAAGATAGTGAAAACTATAACGCTCATCCTTATAAAAAACTTCCTGTTATTAAGAAATACAAAAATGGAAATACATTGGAGGCTCTTAAATGGGGTTTAATTCCAGGTTGGGCTAAAGATAAAGATTTTAAAGCTTTAATTAATGCAAGATTAGAGACAATTGATGAGAAAGTTTCATTTAAAAAACTAATTAAAAATAATAGATGTGTTGCTGTAGCTGATGGTTTTTATGAGTGGAAAAGGCAAGAGAAAGAGAAAACTCCTTATTATTTTACAAGGAAAGATACGAACCCAATATTCTTTGCTGGAATTTTTGAAGAGGATCAATTTTGTTTAATTACAGAAGAGGCTAAAGATAACATTCGTGAAATTCATCACCGACAACCTGTAATTATCAATCAGACTGATATTAGTCGATATTTAAATTTAGAGTTACAAGGTTCTGTTTTTTTAAAAGAATGTAAAAAACCTGATCTTATATTTCATGAAGTATCAAAAGATGTCAATAAACCTAACAATAACAGTGCATCTTTAATTCAAGCAATTTAGTTTATTAGACACTTATTTTAACTTTGGGTACTCTCAAAAAAATGAAAAATATATATCATCCGGATATCTATAGATTTGACACTCCTATCAATAGTTATTGGGAAGATACCTCAAATGAAAATTTAAATTTAGATAAACTTACTAAAGATATTAGTTCAGAAATTGTCGTAATTGGTGGTGGATACACTGGTTTATTGTGTGCGATTAATTTAATTGAAAATCATGACCTAGATGTGATTTTAGTTGAAGCTGGAAAAATAGGTTGGGGTGCATCATCTCGTAATGCTGGGTTCAACTGTTTACCACCTAGCAAGATGTCTTTTAAAAAGATGCAATCTATTTATGGAAAAGATGAGACAAAAAAATTTTTTAAAAATTCTGTAGATGGTTCTAATCATACAAGAGATATCATAAAAGAATATAATATTGATTGTGATGTAACAGGGGATAGTAATTATGTTGTTGCTCATCATAAAAATAAATTTGACCAAATTAAAGAACAAGCCGAAGTTTATAAGTCGGAGTTTGGTATAGAAACTAAAATTTACTCAAAAGAGGAGTTCAATGAAATCGGTCATGAAGGAACTGAACAATTTGGTGCGTTTTCATATAAGCCTGGTTTTGCAATCAATCCTCTTAAATTTGTTAATGGGATTGCAAAATATGCTTTATCTAAAAAATTAAAGATATTTGAACATACAAAAGTAAATCAAATCGATAAAGAAAATGGATCTTATGTTTTAAAAACTAAAGAAGGATCTATTCGATCAAATAAGATAGTAGTTGCAACTAATGGTTTTTATCAAGAGGGGTTAATCCCCCAAATAGATGGAAGGATACTGCCTGTTATTTCAAATGTAATTGTAACTAGAAAACTTAATGATGATGAACTTAATGCTCATAACTTTAAAACATTTTCGCCCATCGCTAATACTAAAAACCTTTTATATTATTATAGAAAGTTGCCAGATAACCGAATTTTGTTTGGGACTAGAGGAGATTTAACTGGAAGTGACCAGTCAAATTTAGCCATGTCTAAAAAGATGGAAAAGTTTTTAAAAGATATTTTTCCTAATTGGTCAAACGTTTCAATTGATTATAACTGGCGTGGATTAATAGCCTTATCTCAAAAGTTAACCCCATCTATTGGTAAAATTGATAATGAGGAGATTTATTATGGATTTGGTTACAATGGAGTAGGTGTTAGTGCTGCTCCTTGGGCTGGAAAACAGTTATCTAAGTTAGTTTTTTCATCAAATAGCAAAGATCTGGATATTTCAAATATTTATAAAGGATTACCTAAAAAGTTTATTTTTCCTCAATTAAGGAGTTTTTATTTTAGATTAGCTGTGTGGTTTTATGCAATTAAAGATAAGTTAAACATTTGATATGTTATTTAATATATTAATAGAAATTATTTAATAAAGAGAATTAACAGTAAACAGGAGTAAAATGTTAAAAGTATATTTAGCAGGCGAAATTCACAGTAATTGGCGGGAAGAAATTATCGAGTCATGTAAAAAAGAAAAGCTTGATGTTCAATTTTTGTCTCCAGTAACTGATCATGAGTCTTCTGATAACTGTGGTGTAGAAATTTTAGGAGAAGAGGAAAAGAATTTTTGGAAAGATAAAAAAGGAGCCAATATTAATTCAATTAGAACTAAAAAGTCTATTCAAGATAGTGATGTAATTATTGTTAAATTTGGTGAAAAATACAAACAATGGAATACAGCTTTTGATGCTGGATATGCTGCTGCTTTAAATAAATCAATTATTGTTATTCATAATGAGGATCATCAGCATGCTTTAAAAGAAGTAGATGCTGTAGCCTCTGCTGTTGCAACAAATCAAAAACAAGCTGTTCGCATATTAAAATATGTATTAAAGGGTTCATTATAACAAATTATGCTTACATATATAATTCCATTTATAATATTGATTTTAGTCGTAGTATTTATTCACGAATATGGGCACTATTATTTTGCAAGAAAATATGGAGTTGGAGTTACTGATTTTTCTATAGGATTTGGCAAAGAAATATTTGGTTGGAATGATAAGTCAGGTACTAGATGGAAGATATGTTGGATCCCGCTAGGAGGTTATGTAAAATTTTTTGGAGATAGAAATGTTTTTTCACAAGCTGACCATGAAAAAATTTTAAAACAGTATAATAAAGAAGACCAAGAAAAATTATTTGTAATTAAACCGTTATATCAAAGAACACTTATTGTATTTGGAGGACCCTTAGCTAATTTTTTACTAGCTATAGCAATTTTTTTTTCAATATATACTTTTATTGGAAAAGATTTTACTCCCGCAGTTATTAATGAAGTTCAAAATAATAGCCCTGCAATGATTGGAGGGCTTAAAGATAATGATATTATTTTAAAAATTGATGGTAACAAAGTTGAAAGTATCATGGATGTTTCAAAGTTTATTACTACATCAACAGGAGAAATTATTAATTTTAAAGTTGAAAGATCCAATCAAGAGTACATTCTTAAAATAAAACCAAATATAGTTTTGAGCGATGATAAACTGGGTAATAAAATAAATAAAAGAATGGTTGGCATTAAACTTGGTGCTTACAATAATGAAATCAACCATGTCAAATTAGGACCTGCTCAAGCATTAATTCACTCAGTTAAAGAAGTATATTTCGTAAGTGCATCTTCTCTTAAATATATAGGAACTATGCTAAGAGGAACTGGTGATAGTTCTCAATTAGGAGGACCAATTAGAATTGCAAAAATAACTGGTCAAGTGGCGGAGATTGGTATCTTACCTTTTGTTTCTATAATGGCTTATATTTCAATAAGTCTGGGATTAATTAACTTATTTCCAATACCAATGTTGGATGGTGGACATTTAATGTTTTATGCATTTGAGAAAATTTTAGGGCGCCCATTATCTCAAAAAGTTCAAGAAGGTTTTTTTCGAATCGGAATGTTTTTGTTGTTATCATTGATGTTTTTTACAACTTTTAACGACTTAAAAGATCTAGGTTTATTCAATTAATTTCATTTTTTAAAAAGATTAAAAGATAAGTAAAATCAACACTTATTTCACTTTCTACTAGATATTGTATCTAAAAAAATATTATACACTAAAAAAAAGCTTGATTTATCAACGTTTATGACAAATATAATATTTAACCAATATAACCGGAGCTAAAATGAACAAAAAACAACTAATAGCACAGCTTTCAGGCCCTTTAAATTTGAGCAAAGCCGATGCTGAAAGAACATTTGATATAATTACCAACACTATTTTAGATGCTCTAAAAGGTGATGATTCAGTAAAAATTGCTGGATTTGGCACTTACAAAGTAGCTAAAAGAAAAGCTAGAGTTGGAAGAAACCCGAGAACAGGTGAGCAAATTCAAATCGCCGCTTCTCAAAAAGTAAAATTCTTACCAGCAAAAGCTTTAAAAGAAGTATTCAATAAATAATTATTTTTTTTTAACAGCCCTAACATTTTCAAAATACGTTTAGGGCTGTTAGTATATGCAAATAGTGCATACCCAATTTTCCTAATCAGCGTTAGTTTTTAAAACTCATCAATTTATAAGATTTCCATTAATGGGAGGTTTTATGACTAAAATAATTAAACTAATATCAACACCATTACTTTCATTAATAATGTTAATGGGTTTAACAAGTGTTGGAAATGCTGAGACAACTGTATCAGCAGAAGTAGGGTTTGTTTTTAATACTCTATTATTTTTAATTTGTGGTTTCCTTGTCATGTTCATGGCAGCAGGTTTTGCAATGCTTGAATCTGGTATGGTAACTTCAAAAAGTGTATCAGTAATTTGTGCAAAAAATATAGGTCTTTATGCAATAGCAGGAATAATGTTTTGGCTGGTAGGTTATAATTTAGCTTATGGTATTCCAGAGGGTGGTTTCATTGGAAATTTCATTCCTTGGTCTGATGCAAGTGCATTAGAAACAGGTTATTCAGATGGATCTGATTGGTTTTTTCAAATGGTATTTTGTGCAACAACAATTTCAATTTGCTCTGGAGCTATGGCTGAAAGAGTAAAATTATGGCCATTCTTTTTATTTGCAGCTATTTTAGCTGGTGTAATTTATCCAATCGTAATGGGATGGCAGTGGGGTGGAGGTTGGTTAGCTTCAATTGGTTTTTCCGATTTTGCTGGATCGACATTAGTACATTCAACTGGTGGTGCTGCTGCATTCGCCGGTATTATGATACTTGGACCAAGGTTTGGTAGATTTACAAAATCTGGTATACCCACACCTATTAAACCATTTGCAGCTTCATCAATTCCTTTAGTAACAATTGGTGTGTTTGTACTTTGGTTGGGATGGTTTGGATTTAATGGTGGATCTCAATTAGCTCTTGGATCATTCACTGATGCAGTTTCAATTTCTACAATTTTTATTAATACAAATTTAGCAGCATGTGGGGGTGTCTTAACTGCAGCCGTAATTACTAGATTAATGTTTGGTAAAACAGATGTAATTCAAATGTTAAACGGGGCAATAGGTGGATTAGTTGCAATAACTGCTGAGCCTTTAGCTCCATCTCCTTTATCTGCAATTTTGATTGGCGCTGTTGGTGGTATGATTGTTGTGTTTGGAACTAAATTATTATTTAGTTATAAACTTGATGATGTGGTTGGTGCCATACCTGCTCACTTATTTTCAGGTATCTGGGGAACATTAGCAGTACCATTAACGAATCCTGACGCAACATTTAGTGCACAATTAATTGGAGTGCTTTCAGTAAATGTATTTGTCTTTCTTGCTTCATACATAGTCTGGTCAATAATGAATTCAATGTTTGGCATTAGATTAAGTAAAGAAGCTCAAGCAAAAGGTACAGATGTTACTGAAACAGGTGTAATTGCTTATGCGATCAGAGATTAACAAATAATTCAACTATCTCTCTTTAAGTTAATAAATAGGCCCCTTTATTGGGGTCTATTTTTTTAATTTTTAAATATTTTTTAAAGTATCTAGGACCTCTTTAGCGTGATCTTTAACTTTAACATTGTCCCAAATCTTTATAATTTTTCCCTTCTTATCTATTAAAAATGTAGTCCTGATGATGCCCATAAACTCTCGTCCCATAAACTTTTTTTTACCCCAAACTTTATATTTCCTAATAACTTTTAGCTCTTCATCAGCTAATAAATCAAATTTTATTTTATATTTATCTCTAAATTTATCATGACTTTTTAGATTATCTTTAGAAATTCCATAAACTTCACATTCTAATTTTTTAAATTTAGAAAGTAATTTATTAAAATCATTAGTTTCAATAGTACATCCAGGAGTATCATCTTTTGGATAAAAATATAAAACAACATACTTTCCAATAGAATCTTTTAGAGAATAATTATCATTACTTGTTGATGATAAGGTAAAATTAACTGCTTTCATATTTATTTTATTTTATTTTCTAAGAAATTAAAAACTTCTTGAGGTGTAAGTGTTTTCATATTTTTTCTATCTCTTATCCAAGTATTATCTTTATAATCTTTTGGTGTTATAAATTGTATTTTACTATTTTTTAGTTCACTTATAGCATCATTTACTATTAAGCCAAAAGATTCAACACCAAGTGCTGCTGATAAATTTAATGGCCCAGAATTATTTCCAACAAAAAATTGAGAATTTTTTATAGCAGTTATGACTCCTGTCAGGTCTTTTTTGGAACAATCAATGAAATAATCTTTTTGAGATATTTCAATTATTTTTTTTGCTATATATGATTTATCTGGGCCACAAATAAGATATACATAATCAAATAAATATTTTTTATAAAGTAATTCAGCAAGTTTTACAAAATCTTCTTCATACCACATTTTATAATCTTCAAAAGAATCTATACCAAATGCAATTTTTTTACCTTCAT
>QBXA01000011.1 GCA_003283905.1 Pelagibacteraceae bacterium AG-319-F18
GATTTAAAGCATCATATAAAGTAACTGCAAAAGCGTTACTAAAACTAAACACTGTTAAAATAATTAGTATTAATAATTTTTTCATTTTGATTTATATATCGCAGTTTTAATTTGATGGTTATTATTTAAATTTAAGATTATAGAAGCATATTTAGGCATTTTTTTGAACATGTTTTCTGTAATTCTTTGATATGTTTGCATAAAATTTATCACATCCCCTTTGCTCATTATCTTATGACTAGAGGACTTTTTGGTTTTTAACCATAGTTTGTTCTCTTGCTTTAATCTCCATTTTTGAAGCAAATTAAAGTTTTTAGCCTTTAGATAAATCATACAATTTAGTTGAGAGTATAATTTCTTATATTTTGTCTTTAATTGTTGGTTAACATGTTTTCTCCAAATAAGCTTCTGATCATTAATTTTTTCAAGTGAATTAATAGATTTTTTAAGAGTTTTATTTATTTCTGCTTTAGCTCCTACACACCAGCCCTCAAATATTATCACATCAGGTTTTTCTTTTATTTTGTACCAATTTTTTTTAGGAAATCTGTCATCAGCCGCTTTATTGAAATTTGGTAAATCGATTTTCTTAAAGCTCTTACTCTTTGCTTTTTTTAAAAAAGTTCAACATTATTTGCACATCATGGGTTCCAGGCACCCCTCTTGTCATCAACATAGGATGAACTTTTTTTGATAAGTTTAATCTTTCTTTTCGAGTTTTATAAAAGTCATCAATTGAAATTTTAAACACTTTAAGTTTAAAATATCTTTCAAGTATAATTTTTATAATTGAGCTTATGGTTGTTTTGCCTGTTCCCTGACCACCTGCTAAACCAACAAAATAAGGTTTTTTATTATTTGCCTTTTTTGCAATCCAAAAACAAATTGGAATTAAAAAAGACTTAAGCATCTTTTCTTTGCCTTTAAATTTCTCAGTTGATGTTTCTTGAGATTTGATAAATCTTAAACAGTCCTTCTTTACCTTATTAAAACAGATGCTTGCTTGTTGCATGAAAATTATTTTTTTTTATCTAATGGATGATTTTCTCCATCGTTAACTGGAACATTTTCTATCTCAAATGGTTTAACTCCTTCAACACAAGCAATATTTACACCATATATTTTTGGATTACTTCTTGGTCTGTTATGAGTATGAATACCACAAACTTTACAAAAATAATGTTGAGCAGTTTTTGTTTTAAATTGATAGAGTGTCAAAAGATTTTCTCCTTTAATTAATTTAAAATCATCTGGCCCAACTACTCCTATGATGTATCCTTTTCTTTTACAGATAGAACAGTTGCAACGCATAACTTTTTCAAATCCATTTTCAGGAACATTAACTTCAGCTTCTATTCCTCCACAATGACATGTTAATTTTTTCATTATTCAATCTCCTTTGATCTATTTATTAGATACTCATTGTATCTATTTAAACTTTCTTCTGGCCAAGTTTTTTTTGGATCATACATTTCTTCAAAACAATTAACATCATCTGCTAAATTTAGCCATGGGTCTTTATCTTTTATAAATATATGTGCTTGAGGAGGAAAGTCCTCTGAATTATCTAAAGTCTTAGTTCTGACAGTTAACCTTCCTACAGCAGAGTCATAATCAGCATAAACATAAGTTCCACACTTAGCGCAAAAGTACGTTCTGTAAGAAGCACCACTTCCTGCTTTCATTTTAATGGATGATGAAACTTCACCCTCGATTAATAAGGTGTTATCTAAAACACTAGTGTTTACAATATAAGAAGAACCAGTTAAAATTTTACAATCTTTGCAATGACAAGCTTGGGTAAATAAAGGTTTGTCAGTAATTTTATATTTTACCTCGCCACACAAACATTTGCCTTCTAAAGATTCATTATTTTTCATTTTAAAATCTGTTTTAAACTATCTCTGGTTGAAGTTATCCACAATAGCACAAAATGTGGTTTTAATGTTCACGTTTTGATTCACTTTTGATTCACTTCCAGACTCAAAATACAACCTCTTGCGTGTATTGTATAACTAGTCTATAAATAAGAACAAAACAAGAACATGAAACTAACAATCCCTTATTATCTACAAAAAGCTGGCGCTGGTTTTCCGTCTCCTGCAACTGATTATATCGAAGAAGACATCGATCTTAATATACATTTGATAAGAAATGTTCCAGCAACTTTCATCATCAGAGTGCAAGGTAAATCAATGGTGGATGTAGGAATTCATGATGGTGATTTATTGGTTATCGATAAAAGTTTAAAACCAAAAAACTTTTCAACTGTGATTGCAAATGTTCATGATGAACTTGTGGTTAAAACTTTAGTTCAAGAAAGAGATAAAAAATTTTTAACTTCTGGATCTAAAGAATTTTCTGACAGAATTTTAATTAATGAAGAACAAGATATTTTTATTTGGGGAGTTGTAACTTATGTCATCCATTCTACGTACTAAAAAAATAGCACTAATTGATTGTAATTCTTTTTACGTTTCTTGTGAAAGATTATTTAATCCTAAATTAAGAAGAAAACCTGTTGTGGTTTTATCAAATAATGATGGCTGTATCATTTCAAGATCTAATGAAGCAAAAGCTTTAGGGATTAAAATGGGTGAACCTTATTTTAAAGCAAAAGATATTATTGTTAAAAATAAAGTTGAAGTTTTTTCATCAAATTATTCTTTATATGGAGATCTATCTAGAAGAGTAATGAGAACACTCAAAAGATTTAATGAAGAAATAGAAGTTTATTCTATTGATGAAGCCTTTTTAGATTTATCAAATTTTCCAGATCAAGATGTAGAAAAAGTTGGAAAAGAAATTAGAGATACAGTTTTACAATGGACTGGCATTCCAGCAAGTATTGGAATTGCTAAAACAAAAACTCTAAGTAAAATTGCAAATCACATAGCAAAGAAAAAACAATCAGGTGTTACTAGTTTAATTGGAATAGAAAATTTAGATCCTGTACTTGAAAAAGTTGAAATCAATGATGTATGGGGTATTGGTAGACAATTAACAAAATTTTATAACAAAAATGGAATTTATAACGCAAAACAACTTAAAAATAAATCTAACAACTGGATTAAAAAATCTTCTAATGTTTTAAGCTCAAGAACTGCAATGGAACTTAAAGGTATTTCTTGTATCAATTTAGAAACAACTACTACAAAAAGAAAAAGTTGTGTTGTCTCAAGATCATTTGGAAAGAGAGTTGAAAGATTTCAAGAATTAAAAGAAGCAGTTGCAAATTATTGTTTGAATGCATCTGAAAAAATTAGATCAGAGTCTTTGGTTGCAAAAGCAATTACGGTGTTTGTTAGAACTAGTCCCTTTCAAAAAAACTTTGGATATTATTCAAACGCTAAGACTGTTGATTTCCCCATTGCAACAAACAATAGTATTGAAGTAGTTAAAACTGCAGTTACAATACTTGAGAGTATATTCAAAAATGGTTATCAATATCAAAAAGCGGGGGTAATGCTTACAGGACTTTCTAGTGCTAATGATAAAATAAACCTATTTTCATCTGAAAAAGATGAGAAAATAAGCAGTTTAATGAGGTCTATTGATAATACTAATCATAGATACGGGAGATCCACTTTAAGTGTTGCAAGTGCTGGCGTTCAAAAGAGATGGAATATAAAAAGAGAACATTCTTCTAAAATAGATACAGCTGATTTTTATTCTCTACCAACGATTAGAGTTAATTAAATAAATTTTTTTACAATAGAATTACAATAAACTAGTATAATGAAATGAGTTTTTACCAACCAGCAAAATTACCTAAATTAATGGTTGCTCCAAATGGAGCTAGAAAAGTAAAAAAAGATCACCCTGCAGTGCCTTTAACAATTAGTGAAATAGTTGCAACAGCAAAATCTTGCAACGAAGCTGGAGCAGGTGCAATACATTTGCATGTAAGAGATAAAGAGGGTCAACATGTATTAGATGCTGGACTTTATAAAGAAGCACTAAATGAATTAGAACACAAAGTTCCAAACATGCATATACAAGTTACAACGGAAGCTGTTGGAAAATACTCACCAGCAGATATGCGAAAACTTGCATATGATGTAACTCCACCTGGAGCATCGATCGGAACTTCAGAATTAATTTCATCTAGAATACCAGAAGAAGAAGATATCAAGCTTTATAAATATTTGACTGAAGCTGGTACAAAAATTCAACACATACTTTATAAACCTGAGGATATAGATTTATTAATCGAATTGCTTAATAAAGCAGAAATTCCAATCAATGATGCTTGGTGTTTATTTGTTATTGGTCATTACAGTGGAAGAATAAGTTATCCTGAAAATATTTCATTATTTATAAAAAAAATGGAAGAACAAAATATAAAACTTGATTGGGCTATATGTGCTTTTGGAAAAGAAGAAATGAGTTGCTTAGAAAAAGCTGTAAGTCTTGGAGGAAAAATAAGAGTAGGATTTGAAAATTCTTTATTTATGCCTAACGGAGAAATAGCGCCAGACAATCATATAAAAGTTGATGCTGTAAATAAATTATTTCAATTAAACTAAAATAGATAAATTCTTAGTTAAATAGGATTTAAAATCTTTCATTGATTTACATGAAGAAAGAATAAATCTATCTGGTCTTACTATAATAGCTATAGATTTAGAATTTTCAAAAAATGTTTCTAAGTTTTTATTTTTTTTTGTATGTATAAAATTTAATTTACTAGAAATATTTTTTTTAATTTTTTTCGATAATATTAAAATTGGTTTTAAAGAAAATTTATCATCTAATGATTTCCCATTTTTTATTTTAAATTGTGGGAATATTTTTCCTCGATTTTTATCCTGAACTTTACCTAAGCCTTTACCTAATTTAGGTTTAATTGATTTCATACTTTTTTGTCCATCAGATGTTGATGAAACTTCTCCTGTAATGTTAGATGTGCCAATAGCATTAACAAATTCGCCCATTTTTGATGTGGTTTTGATGTATTCTTTAACATTTGAATATCTCTCTGATTGATAAGTATTAAGTAGTTTTTCACTATGATTATTTTTTAAACAATAAGCAATTTTCCAAGCTAAATTTGAAGCATCTCTAATGCCAGCACACATTCCTTGACCCATAAAAGGTGGCATTAAATGTGCGGCATCACCAGCAAGAAAAACTCTACCCTTTTTCCATTTTTTTGAAATTGCAGACTGGAATGTATAAATGGTCTTTCTTTCCATGAAAGCATCTCTTGGATTTAACCATGGTTTTAAAAAATTCCAAATATATGAATTAGATAAAACTTTTTTTTCACTTATATTATTACGTATCGCAAATTCCCAACGTCTTCTTTTACCAACATTTCTACAATATGTGGCAGGTTGTTTTGGATTAGAGTATTGAATTGTTCTATCTGGCAATTCTTTTTTATCTTTTTTTAAAATTAGATCTACAACAGCCCACTTTTGTGTGAAACCAAGATTTTGAAATTTTGATTTTATTAGCTCTCTTACCGTCGAATTAGCACCATCACAACCCACAACATACTTTGAACTGACTTCTTTAATTTTTCTATTATTAACATTTTCTAAAACTACTTTTAATGAGTTTTTATTTTCTTTTAGACTAATAACTTTTGTATTTTGCATTATTGATACTTTTTTAAAATCTTTAAGTCGTCCTCTAAGTTTTCTTTCTAAATCTGGTTGGTGAAATCTATAACTTGGATACCAACCATTCTCCGTTATCGATCTCAGTCTTGGCCAATCTAATACTACTTTATTTTTAGAATTAACAAATTTTGTTCCTTTATTAATAATTGTATGTTTTAAAAATTTATTTGTAATTCCGATAGTTTGAAAAACTCTCATTATCTCATCATCAAAATGAACAGCTCTTGGTAAAGGATAAAAACTTTTTTCTTTTTCAATTATCAAAATTGAAAAACCATGTAGAGCTAAAAGATTAGCTAAAGTGCCTCCTGTTGGACCTAGACCTATAATTATTATGTCGTACTTATTCATTTAAAAAATAATAATATTTATTTTTTGTTAATAGTATTTGAATATAGCCAAGGACAATCAATAAAAAGTGGTGCCTGTTTTCCTTCAGAAGCTGTTTCTAATCTTTTATTTCTAAACTTCATTCTCTCCTCATCAGACAAGTAAAGTCTTTCATGTCCCCAAAAACTTGGACCTTCAAATGTTTCAATGGGTTTCCACGTTTTAGGATCTATAATTCTTCCGCCCCAACCATTTTCAATAAAAAAACCAGATGGAGTTATAGAATAAAATGAAGTCATGTAATCATTGGTATGTCTTCCAAGCGTATATGCTATCTTATTATCTTGGTATTGAAGTAAATCATATCCTTGACCAACATCATCAAGACTATTGTATTCAACCATAAAATGGTGAAAGCCAGTTCTGCCAGATCCAAATAATGCTAAACTGTGATGTCTTCCATTTACATGAAAAAAACATAAAGAAATTGGAGTATGACTGTAATCACTAATTTTAAAACCAAGCACTTCTGTATAAAATGGTATTAAATCATCAATTTTTTTAACATGAATTACAGCATGTCCCATTCCCAATGCACCTGTTTTAAAACCTGAAATTGGACGACTCGGTTTAAATGGGTCGGTATCATTCATTGGATTATAAACAAGTTCAATTCTATTTCCTTGTGGATCATTAAAATAAATTAAATCTTCAACAAATCTTTTATCTGCAAATGAAGTTTTGCCTTGATGAACTTTAATTTTATTTTTTTCTAATTTTGATGCAAAAGAAAGTAAGTCTTTTTTTTCATCTACTTCCCAGCCCATAAATCCAAGACCATCACCTTTATCACCTGTTATTGTTAAGCGTTGCTTTTGGTCATCCATTCTAAAAGATAAAATATCTTTACCTCTATCGACTTGCTGCATGCCAAGACTTTTTTGACTATAGTCTGACCAGTCTTCAAATTTATCTGAATTTACTCCAATGTAACTAAGAGCTTTTATAGCCATCTAAAAATTTTCCTAAAATTATAATGAGCCCACAATGATGTGGGCTCAAAATATATGTTATTTTTTAACCGTCAACTGCAGTAATGATTTGTCTTGCTCTTTTTAGAACAGCATCACCATCAAGGCCTTTACCTTTCATTTCTTCTAACCAATTAGATTCGATTGGAGCTAATATTTTTTTGTATTCAGCAATAACAGAATCTGATGCAATTATGATTTCATGACCTTCTTTTTTTGAGATTTCATTTTTCATTATAGCATTTTGATTATCAATTAAATTAGAAGCCCAATCACCAAAGGCATGACCACTAAACTTATTAATACAAATTTTTGCACTTCCTGGTAAACCATTAAACTTGTCTTCATTCATGATTAAACCAAATGTTGCATTAGTGATATTAACCTCAGTATGATATTTAGTTACATCAAATAATCTAAAAGAACCAACGGCTGTATAAGGAAAAGGAGTTCCATCAATTACTCCTTTACTTAAAGCTTCAGAAGTTCCTGGTGCTGGAACTTTTACACCTGTTGCTCCTAAAGTTTTAAGAATTGTACCTGCAATTTTACTTGGTACTCTCATTTTCTTTCCTTTAAAATCCGCAGGATTTACAACTTTAGTATCCTTCATATGAATTTGATATCCAGGATTAGAGTGAAGACCTATTACTTTAATACCAGCCATTTCTTTATCTAAATATCCTTCTTTAAACAAAGTATTTAAAGCTGTTGTTCCGGCTCTAGATGTTTTTGTAAGAAACGGTAATTCAATTACTGAACTTAAAGGAAATTGACCTCCAATATATCCTAAAACAGTCCATGAAATATCTGCAACACCTGATGTTACAATATCATATTGTTTAGGAGGACTTCCTAATACTCCTCCAGCGTACATTTTAACATTTAATGATGAAGAACATTGATTTACTTTCTTTGCCCAAGCTGCAAGAATTTTACTTGCAATAAATGCTTTAGGTGGTTCAAAAGTTGCCAATTTAAGTTCTGTGGCTGAAGATGCATTAACTATACAGAAAGAAAAAATTCCAATAATTAACCCAATTAATTTCTTTTTCATAAAATTATCCCCTTGTTGTTTATAATTATCTTAAAAGTGTAGCTTGAAATTTAAACTATTTCATCTTTAATTGTATTAGATAAAACGCCAATATGGGTCACTTCTACCTCAACTTTATCTCCTGGTTTCATAAAAACTGGTGGATTTCTTTTAAATCCTACCCCTCCAGGAGTACCAGTCACCAATACATCTCCTGCTCTCCAGGCCATAGCTTTAGAGACATAGGAAATTAATATAGGAATATCAAAAATTAACTGACTTAATTTAGCATTTTGCATTACTTCACCATTTAATCTTGTTTCAAGCGTAAGCTCTTTATAATCTTTAACATCTTCAGCAAGAACCATGTGTGGACCAAAGCTTCCTGTTTTTTCAAAATTTTTTCCCATTCCAAATTGTCTGGTGTGTCTTTGCCAATCTCTAATTGTGCTTTCGTTATAGCAAGAATAACCAACTATATGTTTCAAAGCATCTTCTGGTTTTATATGTTTTCCAGCTTCTCCCATAATTACCGCCATCTCTCCTTCAAAATCTAAATTATCAGAAGCAATCGGTCGTTGAATTGCTTGCATATGAGCAGTTTGGCTTTCGGGAAAACGGTGAAAGATAACAGGGTTTTCTTCAACAGTTCTATTTGTTTCTTTTACATGTTCACTATAATTTAAACCAACACAAATAATTTTTCCAGGATTTGGAATTACAGGTAAATATTCAATATCATTAACATTCAAGTTACCAGGGTTTGCGCTTGCATATTTTTTGGCCTCTAAGATACCATTTTTTAAAATAAGATCCTTTAAAGTATCCGCTCCTGATATTTTACCTGTAAGATCTGTAATTAAATTATTATCTAAAATACCAAATTTAAGCTCAGAGTTATGTTTGTAAGAAATAAATTTCATTATTAATACTTTCTGTTTAAAACAAACCTTATATGCTAATGTTTAATAAAATTGAAGAGACTTTTTTATAAAATATAATAAATGAATAAAATATTTGATTATTCAGCGATAGCTTCTGGGTTAATACTTTTATTATTATCTGTATTAACTTTTTGTGACGTCTTTGGAAGAAGATTTTTAAATTCTCCAGTTACTGGTACGATTGAATTAGTTGAAATTGGAATGGCATTAGTTGCTTTTCTAGCAATGCCTAGAGCTTTTTTTTTAAATGCAAATGTTTCAGCAGATTTTATTAATAATTTAAATTTAGGACGATTTAAAACCTATCTAATAATTCTTAAATTCATTCTAATGATAATAATAATGTCATTAATGGCTTACGCTACTACTAAGACTTCATTAAAATTTATGAGTAATGAAAGAGTTACACTTGATTTAGAGTTATACTTTTATCCTTTTTATTTTATTTCAGCATTAGGAATGTGGTTAAGTGTGCTTGCAATTATTTTTTGGTTTATAAGAACTTTGTCTGAAAACAATTCTAATTTGAAAGAAATATAATGGAAATGGATCCAATTATTAATGGTGGTATAGCTTTTGCAGCAGTCTTAATACTAATGGTTTTAAATATTCCAATTGGTATTGCGATGTTACTTGTTGGTTTTACAGGTTTTGCTTTAATTTCTGGGTTTGATCCTGCTATTTTTGTATTAGGTACCGCTCCATTTGATGCGGTATCAAAATACACATTATCGGTACTTCCTCTTTTTGTTTTAATGGGAAATCTTGCTAACAGCGCTAATTTATCAAGAAATTTATATGATGCAGCTTACGCAGTGGTTGGTCATTATAAAGGAGGATTAGCAATGTCTACTGTTGGTGCGTGCGCTGGATTTGGAATGATATGTGGTTCATCAATTGCAACAGCGGCAACGATGTCTCAAATGGCTGGACCTGAAATGAAAAGACATGGTTATAGTGATGCTTTGATAAGTGGTTCAATAGCATCTGGTGGAACTCTTGGAATTATTATTCCACCGAGTGTCATTCTTGTAATTTATGCTTATTTAACAGAACAATCTGTTCAAGAACTTTTCTTTGCTGCACTTATACCAGGATTAATAGCTGTAATTTTATATATGATTGCAATAAGAGTTTATCTCATAATTTATCCTTCCCATGGTGGACATGGAAATAAAATGCCACTTAAAGAAAGAATATCCGCAATCACAAAAGTTTTTCCAATTTTTTTAATTTTTGCAATAATTATGGGTGGTCTTTACCTTGGTTTCTTTACAGCAACAGAAAGTGCAGCTGTTGGAGTTGTCTTAGTATTATTATTTATTCTAATCAGAGGTCAACTTACTCTAAGCTTATTAAAAGAAGCTTTATGGACAACAATTAAAACCGTTGGTTCTTTATATTTAATTGTAATTGGAGCTAGCATTTTTAATTATTTAATTACAGTAACCCAATTACCTTTTGCGGTTGTTGATTTTATAAATCACTTAGAACTAACACCTTTAGGAATTATTTTAGTTATTTGTGCTATTTATCTAGTGCTTGGAACTGTAATGGACTCTTTAGCAATGCTGTTCTTAACTATTCCAGTTTTTTATCCAGTGATAGTTGAAGCAGGAATAGATCCGGTATGGTTTGGTATCTTTGCAGTAATAGTTGTTGAGTTTGGTTTAATTTCACCTCCGGTTGGAATGAATTTATTTGTCATTAAAGGAGTTATGCAAAACACACCTCTTCAAACGATATGGTTTGGAACTGTTCCTTTTTTAATCACAGATGTTATTAGACTTGCTTTAATTATTGCTTTCCCAGCTATATGTTTATATTTACCAAGTCTTATGTCTCCTTAATCTTTAAGGGCATCATATTATTTTTCAAAGAAATATCTTTACCTCTAGCTTGATATATTTTTGTTATTGAAAAATCTCTAGTATTGAAAACAAATCTATGATCAAAAACACTTGTGGTTGGCATAAATCGCATTGTCATTGCTCTTCTAGAATTTGAAGATTTATTTTCTTCAGATCCATGAACCATATAAACATCGTGTAAAGATATTTGTCCTCTCTTAAGAATTAAATTTACAGAATTCTCCTCAATATACTCTGATTTTAATAGCTCTTGATTTAATGTTAACTTTTCACTTTTGTTTATTTTATGTTTTTTAAGTTTTTTGTTCTTATGTGAACCTTTTATAAATTTTAAACAACCATTTTCTGAAGTTGCGTCGTCTATTGCTAACCAAACTGAACATGTAGCTAATGGTCTTATTGGCCAATATTGTCCATCTTGATGCCAAGGAGTTGCGTGTCCGTTAAAGGCTGGTTTTGCAAAAAAACTGGAGTTCCATAATGCAAAATTTTTACCTATTAATTGTTCAATAATATTTAATATTTCATTATTAAAACAATATTTTAAAAAACTTTCATCATGCAATAATACAGCTGGACAATAATTTCTAAATTTTGGAAATTTTTTTATTAATGAACTATGTAACTCTTCAATTTCTAAAAGATCTTTTTCTGGCATAGTAAAGTTTGGGATTAAATATCCATCTTCATGATATTTTTTAACTTCACTTTCGCTTAACATTGTAATTTACCATACCCCTATCATGATACCGTCATCTTTAGTATAATCTCTTTCTTTAGTTACAAACTCATCGGTTGCAGCAACTCTATTTTTTCTATCTATAATTCTTTTCAGAAGTAATTCTTTCATTTCTTCTCTAATCTTTGAATGTTTTTCAGATTTTCCTAAATCATTAAATTCTTCAGGATCATTTTTTAAGTCAAACAACTGCGGTTCAAATCCTTTATAATAAATATACTTCCAATCATTATTCCTTATCATAAAGGCTCTTGCATCTGAGGCTCCTATGTTCAGAATTTTTCTAGCTTCATTAAATGCATAATCTATTTCACTAAAAACAAATTCTTTCCAATCCTTAGTGCTTTCCCCTTTTAATAATGGCATTAAAGAATCTCCCTCTAATCTATGTTTGCTCGCTGGACTTTCTACTGCATCCAAAAAAGTTGGCAGTAAATCTATTGCCTCAATAAATCTTTCTTCTTTTGTGCCTCGAGTTTTATTCGCATAATCACTTGGATCATAAATAATCATTGGAACTCTAACTGACTGCTCATGAAATAATTCTTTTTCTCCTAACCAATGATCACCTTGGTAGTCTCCATGATCTGAAGTAAATACAATCATTGTATCATCCATATGATTTGAACTTTCTAAAAATTTAAATAACCTTCCTAAATTGTCATCAATTTGTTTTATCAACCCCATGTATCCAGCAAGCACTGTATTTCTTACTTCGTCTTTTGAAAAAGTTTTGGAAATACTATTTTCCATAAATGCTTTATAAACTGGGTGATCATTATTTTGTTCAGCATCATTTCTATGAACAGGATAAAATTCATTAGCAGAATACATATTGTGATAAGGGGCTGGTGCCATATAAGGCCAATGTGGTTTAATATAAGATAAATGTAAAAACCATGGTTTATCTTTGCTCTCTTCAATAAATTCCATTGCACGATTAGTCATAAAAGCTGTTTCAGAATGTTTCTCTGGAATTCTTGCTGCTTTATTAGAATTTCTTAATCTCCAACCACTCAATATTTCACCATTTTCTCCTTCAGCAGAATTTGCCCAATCATTCCAAGGGTTATCTCCATCATATCCAAGTTTATTTAACCACTCATTATAAGATAAAGTTTTTTTAGAGTTTTTAATTTGATTATTAGGATGAAGTCCATCATCTCTTTCATAAGGTTCAAAACCTGGTTCGCTAACTATCATTCCAATCTCAGTATCTTTAATTATACCAAGTCTACTCATACCTTCTAAATCAGGTCTCATATGTGTTTTGCCGACAACTCCTGTTCTAATTCCTGATTGACGCAAGTAATCTCCAATAGTTAATTCACCAATAGGAAGTGGGACCTGATTCCATGTTGAACCATGACTAAAAACTGTTCTGCCTGTGTAATAAGATGCTCTTGAAGGACCGCATACAGGTGATTGAACAAATGCAGACTCAAACTGAACTCCTTTTTTTGCCAAATTATCTATATTAGGAGTTTTTAAATGTGGATGACCATAACAGGATAAATAATCCCATCTTAATTGATCAGCCATTATAAAAAGAATATTTCTAATTTTTTTCATACCTATTTAAAAGGTAATTGAGCATAATTTGATTGTCAATTATAAGAAAAGAATTTTATAAATCTAAGATTTTTTTAGATCCATCACTATATGTAAATTCTACTTTTTTTTTTGAAATGCTTTTTATTGATGTAAAACCATCATATTCAGCCATAAATTCGTTTAATTTTTTTCTACCTTTCTTGCTCATTTTTTTTCCTGGAGCATTTACCCCAACATCGATAATCAACTCAGCTCCATTTAAAAATGCTTTTACCCAAGCTTTTACTGGAGCACCACAAGTCATAGCTTCGGTTAACCATATAGGTTTATTTACATCTACACTTTTTAATAAGGCTGCAAATTCATCTACCCATAGTTCTTTATCACACTTTCCATCTGGACCACTTATATGGTGAATGTTTGCAATATCAAAATGATCTTTAATTTTTGGCAAAACAGATTTCCAATATTTTATATTTTCTGGGAACATTCCTGCAGCACCAGCCATAACAATCACTGCATCTGGTTGCTTTTCCTTAATTACTTTGGAAGAAAAATTAAAAATTTCAACAAAGTCTTCCTCGCTTCCTTTAAAGAACATTTTAAACTCTGGTTCGTTCATTATATCCCAATATTTTATCGGTTTAGTTAATCCTGACATATCATTTGACCCATCACCATCATAACGATCAACTAATTGTAGAAGGAAGTTTTTATAGTCATCCATTGAACAGGGTTTACTTAGGTATTTAGTAAACTTTTTTCCAAAAGGACTTCTTGCTTTTTTCCTTTTACAAGATTTTTGCTCCCAATTTGCATGAGGCCAAATAGTAGCTAAAATTGTTTGATTGTGTTCTTGAGCATAAACGACATATTTATCTGCTTCTTCCCAAGTAAACTTTCCTTTTTCTTTTTCAATGTGGTTCCAAATAAACGGTCCTGGATGAGGTCTTACCCATTGACCATCTTTACCTCTCATTCTTTCATCACGCATTTCTGTTAATTCACCAAATCTTGATTCTGAATAAGAAAAATTTATAGAAAAAATAAAAAAAATTAAAAAGTTTAAAAAAATTATTTTGTTTTTCATTTTTAAAAAATTAATTTTTATTTTGGATCAGGACCTGGGCCTGGACCTGGATCGCCTGGACCTGGATCGCCTGGACCTGGATCACCTGGACCTGGATTACCTGGCGCACCTTCACCGCCCATGGCACCTTCTACCGCGCCACCGATGTCACCCATTGCTCCACCCATGTCGCCCATAGCTCCGCCCATGTCGCCCATAGCTCCGCCTGGATCACCCATAGCTCCGCCTGGATCACCCATAGCTCCACCCATGTCGCCCATAGCTCCGCCCATTTTTCCTCCTGCTTGACCAGCCATAGCTCCAGCCATTGAGCCGCCCATTACGCCGCCCATTCCTTCTTTCATAGCTCCACCCATAGCTTCACCCATGGCTCCGTCGCCCATACCTTCCATTCCCATTGCTGCTCCCATTGCATGAGAGCCCATTGCTGAAGCTGCAGCTCCTTGAGCTGACATCGCTGCACCCATTGCAGCACCTGCTAAACCAGCACCTGCTTCATTTCCTGCCATTGCTGCACTTGCAACAGAATTCATTGCAGCACCTGGATTTATACCTGTACCCATTGCTGCTGACATTTGTCCTAAATTCATTCCACCATCCATCATTCCACCTGACATACCTGCTGCAGACATTGCTTTTTCATCCATTCCTACAGTTGGATTTCCCATCATATCTCCCATGGTAGCTCCAGTTGTCATTCCCATACTTGCCGCCATATCAGGATTCATTTGAGCATTCATATCCATAGCACCCATTCCAACCATTCCACCGCTCATTGCTGCTAATCCCATGTCGCCACCTTCCATTCCCATAGCGCCACTTAATCCTTTCATTCCTTTAGCACCCATCGCGGCCATTGTACCTTGGTTAACTAAACCTACTTCCATCATGTCTCCCATCATACCAGCGCCCATAGTTCCTCCAGCAGCCATTTCTGCCATACCTTGTATTGCTTGACTTCCTAATCCCGCAACATTAGTTGACATAACTGATGTAATATCCATTCCTGCCATTCCAGCTGCACCCATACTTGCTACCATTCCTGGTGTTAAACCTGTCTGTGCTGCCATTTGAGCCATTCCTAATTTATCCATTGCACCTGTATCCATACCTGTCATTCCAGACATAGCTTTTCCCATTTCTGCAGGGTTCATAGTTGTTGCACCCATAACTCCAGCCATACCTGTCATACCCGCACCAGCTTCAGCACCAATTACTCCTGCTGCAGTCATACCCATTGCTGTCATACCTTCTGGTGGCGCCATTGCACCAGGTAATCCGCCTGCTAGAGATGGTTTTGCCATAACCATTGCCCCCATCATCATGCCTGACTCGCTAATATTTTCAGGCATTTCTATAGCTTGTGGTCCTGCTTCTGCCATATTATTTGCAAAAGAGCCTTTCATTTCTGTTCCTTTTTGAAGTGCAGTTTTTTCTTTAGGAGTTTTTCCAGATATAGCTTGACTTATCATCCCTACTGTTCCTGACATTGCGCCAACAATACCTACTTCTGGATTTGCAAAAGCAGTCGATAACGATTTAGCCATACCTTCCATTCCCATATCAGCCATAGCTTTTCCAATTTCTTTCATTCCTTCAATACCTTTCATGCCATCAGCCATATTTGCCATTCCTTGCATACCAATATTGCCTTCCATGCTTTTCATCATATCTTTACCCATGCCTTTTGCACTCATGGTTGCAACTATAGCGCCTGTCATAGTCTTACCCATTTGCCCCATAGCTTCTGGATTAGCAGCCAAAGTTTCTAGTGCTGCTGTTGCTGCACCAACTGGTAAAGCTTCTAGCGCTCCTGCCATCATTGCGGGTTTCATTCCCATTTCTGCAACATTCATGGATGCAAAATTTCCTGCATCAAAATTCGCCATATCAAAATTTGCCGACCCAGTAACAGCTTCCATGTCAACCATTCCTGCATTAGCAAGTCCTTCCATCGCAGCTCCCATTCCAATTCCTTGAGCATCAAGTGATCCCATCATGCCTTTTGCATCAAAGCCTGCGGCACCAAGAGCATTCATTTGTCCTGCCATCTTTTGCATAGCTACAACTTTTCCAGCACCCATTTGTCCTGCTATACTTGATAATGCAGCCATTTCTGCTGGAGAAAAATCTTTTGCAAAATCTATTCCTGTCATATCTAGTGCTGTTGGATCAGGAATAGCTCCTAAAGCCATATCTGTTACACCTTCAACTAATGACATTGCTTGAACTGCTGAAGTAATATCTCCTTTTGCTAAACTCTCTGTTGCAAATGACATTGCACTTTCAGCTTGCGCTATTGAAACATCTAAAGCTTTACCAATATCACTTTTTGCTTCACCTAAGGCTTCAGTTGCTCCTGCTATATTTTCAGCTACTTTTCCAGCATCAGAAGCTAATTGATCAGCTGCAGCTTGTGCTGAACTACCTGCTGCTTCAGAAATTCCAGACATAGAAGTAATGTCATTTGCTTTCGCAACCATATTAAAAAATAGTAAAGATATAATTAAATTTTTTATGATAATTTTTTTAATCATTATTTAACTTCCTCAATTTTTTCTTGTGCTTTAATAGTTGCTGCTCTTTGAGCATTAACTTTTGCTGTTGCAATTTGTTTTTTTAAATTAGCTAGGACTGCTGCACGCTCAGCTATTTCAGGTGTTAATTGTTTTGCTTTCTTTTTCTTTTTCTTTTTATTTTTTTTTATAAGCTGCGTGAAGCATTTTGCCTGTTGCCCAAAATTTCAAAATAGCTTCGGATGATTTAGCTTTAGGAGAAATGTTTAAACTCATTCTCATCGCTTCTCTTCCTTTTTTTAAACCTTCTAAAGTTTCAACTTTTGCTTTCTTATCATTAAGCATTTCATTAAATAACGCTTCAAAGTAAGCCATATCTCTTATCATGTGATGTTGATATTTATTCAATTGTCCTTTTCCTTTAACAAATCTTGCATAAACTTTTTTTCCTGCCTCACCTTGTTTTTGTTTGCTTTTAATTAAACTCTCATGAAACATTCCTTTAGGATAATCTATCTTTTCATGAATGAATGCGGATGGTCTTTCTTCTTCTGGCCAATCACTCATCTTCTCGTATTTTTTGCAATAGATGCAATCTTTCTCTTTTTCATCTTTTTTTTTCTTTGCTGCTTCTAAATTGGATGTAGAAAAAATTATAATTGTAAAAACAATTAATATTTGAAATAAAAATTTTATTATATTAAAATTATCTTCACCTGGCTAAACCTTGCATGTTTAAATGTTACTATCAATTACCAGTAATAAAAAGCATTTATTAGATAAGAAAAAATTAAGAATTTAATTTAATATTCTATTTTTACGTGTAATTAAATCTTAAAATCTTTAATATTAGTAGTCTCGTATTTTTCAAAAGGCATGTGTATCCAAGGAGAACCTTTTAAAGACTCAACAAAATAATCTGGTTTAAATTTTGACTGCTCTTTATGCCAAAGAACAGCAGTTTTAATTTTTTCATCTAAATAAAAACCATAAAATAACTCTAACCATTTTATGCTCTTAATTAATGTTTTACCTGAATCAGCTAGGTCATCTACGAGCAAAACATGGGATCCTAAGTTTGGAGTTGTTTTTGCTAAATCACGTGAAAAAGTAAATTGTCCTTGTTGATCTAAAATATTCCCTGTACCTTTTTTATAAGATTCAACCGACATAATTGCTAGAGGAACATCAAATAAACGGCTAAAAATATCTCCTACACGAAGTCCTCCTTTTGCAATACATATAACTTGATTAAACTTGCATCCGTCTTTGTGAATTTTGACGGCTAATTCTTCAATCTTTTTATTATATTCTTCCCAAGTGACATAAATATCTGACATAATAAAATATTTCTTACTCTATTTTACAAACAAAATCTAGCAACCTGAGGTTGGGTTTTTATAGGTAAAATTTTTTTTATTTAGATTTTTTTCTTTTCCGTATTCTTTTATCAATTTCTCTGGCTATAATTAATAATGAAACTACTTGAAATATTTTCCAAATTAAATCCCAATCTAAATTCATAAAATATTCTTTTTCTTTGCATAAGCGGTAGTTGAAAATATTAATATAAAAGTAATTGTTAAAATTTTTTTCATTTAACCTTTAATTACTGAATGAACAATTTTTTTCCAATTATAGTTTCTATATAACGAACTAACTACTATTATCCTTTTATTGTCTAAATCAATCAAAATTTGCTGACCAGCAAATCCACTCAGTCCTAAAATTTTTCTTTTCTTATCAATTCCAAAAATATCAAAATGGATTTGACCACCATATGATTTTGTATAAAGGCCCACGTCAGTTGCCTGCTTTGTCTTATCTTTCTTTTTAACTCTATTTTCATAAATAGTTTTTAAATATTTACCAGCACAAGTATCATTATGCCAATCATCCATCATTGTTTTAGCAATTCTTAAGTAATCATATCTATTTGCATAAAAGGAGTATCTTGCAGAAACAAAGTCTTCATATTTTAAATATTTTTTAGATTTTTGAAATTGAACATTATTTTTAACTCCAACATGTTCATTAAATACTTTGTGTAATAATTTATCCCAATTGTCACCAGCTTTGAATTTCACGTAATTCATAATCACGTTGGTGGTCAAGGCACTATAGTTATAAATTAATTTACTTTTTTCTGTACCTTTTAAATATTTATTCATCACCTTAACAAGACCAATGACATTTACATTTTCTTCTTTTTTTAAACCTTTGATCCTATTGTCAGAACCAACATTTCTTCTTTCACCAACCCATTTTTGATCTCCACCTTTCATATTTAAAAGATCAAGTAATATTGAATCTTCGTAAAGAGTATTTTGAATTAAAGGCCAATCATTCAATTTTACATTTATGTTATCAATATAACCCTCACAAATAGCGTGGCCAGTTACATAAGAAACTAAACTTTTACCCATTGAGTGTGATGGCAACATACCATCAATAATTTCATCCCCTTGAACTGAAGATGGTATATCAGACTCATCAATCACTATTTGATCATTTTCAAATAATAGGTAACTAATAATTCCAGTATTTTTATTATTCTTAAATTCTTTTAAAACATTTTTATCTTGTCTTAAATTTGATTTAAATTTGTAATGATTTTCTGATCCTTTAACTACCCAACCTTCATAAACTCTAAGCGGATAATCCCAAGTATTTTTATTTTTATTTGCGTAAGCTGAAGTTGAAAATATTAATATAAAAATAACTATTAAGATTTTTTTCATTTACCTTTTTTAAATGGATCTAGTAGTAGTTTTTTATGATTATATTTATATTTTTTATTATTATAATGGAGTGAATTAACAACCAGTATTCTTGAATTTTCCACATCAATTATAATCATATTCCCACCATAGCCACCCATGCCAAATATAATTTTGTCTTTTAATCCTGGAAAATCCATATGAAATTGACCCCCATATGATTTTGTGCGATTAAATAAAGGCTCTTCTTTTTCTTTGCTTCCTTTTGGTATTCTTCTTTTATAAATTTCTTTTAAATATTTTCCAACACAAGTATCATTCTGATAATCATCCATTATAGCTTTTGCTATTCTAAGATAGTCAAATCTTGTTGCCATTATGTTGGGATGTCCATTTCCAAAATGTTCTTTAAAACTAGTATAGCCATAACGAATGCTATTTTTGATCTTTATTTTATCATTAAAAACTTTGCTATAAAATTTGTCATAATCGTCACCGATTTTAAATTTCATATAGTTTAAAATTAACTGAGTGACAAATCCATTGTAATTGTATCTTTCCTTAGATTTTTTTGTATTTTTGTTTCTAAAGTGTAAGCGCATAGTTTTTTCAATATCCCTATCTTCATATGCGCCTAATTTACTTGTACCATCTTCAAATTCATCGATATATTTTTGATCACCAGTATTCATATTTAAAAAATTAATTAATTTTTGATCATGATAAAGTGAATCTTTTATTATAGGCCAGTCATTTACTCTTGCATCAATTCCATCAATATAACCCTCACATATTGCGTGACCTACTAAATAAGAAGTTACTGACTTACCCATTGACATTGAATAAAATTTTGTTTCATTATTCAAAAACTCTCCCAGTCTTTCTTTAGGAGAAAGTTCGTCAATCAATACTTCACCATCTTGATAATATAAATAACTAAGGATACCTTTGGTTTTCATTTGTTTTTTTAAAAATTTATCTTCAATTAAATTGAATTTAAAATCGTAGGAATTATTTGTTGGTTCAAATTCATTTAAATGTGAACTTCTATCTCTATATGAATATTTCCATAAATAATAAATCAGAGTGTCTCTATTTGGGTTTGCATGATAAGTAATATTAGTACCTGATAATGCTTTATTTTTAATTTTAATGTCTAAATTGTTCATTAGTTTCATTTTGCCTTCTGGAAAATGATCACATTTCTCATATAACCAGCTAGCACTATTTTTTTTAAGTGTTGCACAATAATCAACCGGTTCACCTCCATTTTTTAAATATTGAGAATGGCCATTTTCCAAAAGCCACTTATTAAACTGATATAATTTAAAACTCTCAGCTAGAAGATTGTTTTGAAATGATAAGATTAATATAATAATTAGAAATAATTTTTTCACTCAAATACTCCAACTTTTTTCTTTTTTTTACTTTTTCTAACTTCGTCAAAGTAAACAACTCTTGTTGGAATCTTTACTGGTTTATAAAATGATTTACATTTATTGTATATTTGTATTGACATTTTGTGCTGTATCTCTTTTCTTTGCAAAATGTAAAGAGCTGTATTTTCATCTGTGGTATAGCCTTTTTCTTCAAAACACTTCTCAATAACATCTATATTTTCATAATTTATATATCTAGTTATACCTGTGCTATAAATTCCAAATTTTGCATAAACGTATTTCTCTGTTTTAGTTGGACCTTTGTAATCATATTTAAGTTTATCGTTTACCCATAATTTAAAGAAACCATCATCTTTTTTTGACCACTTGACATTTATTAAAATGTCATGCCATTTACCTTTCATATCATCTTTATGTATTAATCTTTTTTCATGGTAATCAACATCTCCTATGGTTCTTATAACTGAATAACCGCTCCTTAGTTCTTTAAACATGAAAACAGGTGGACCATCTTTTTGATGAAATTGTCCATAATTATTACTCAAAGGCCAAAGGTTCTGATGATCTTCTGGGAAATATAAAGACCAGGAAAACCAATACTCTCCCTTAGACATAGTGTCTCCTTTTTGATTTGCTGATAGTTCATGACGTTCCCGATCACCTTTGCAATCACTCCAACCACCTTGTTCATCTTGTCCACAATCACCTTCTCTAACTTCAAATCTTATAGATTTTTTTCCAGATCTAACCGGATGTCCGTCTTTCTCATTAACAATTTGCATGCCATAATCTTTATAATATTTTCCAGTTAAGCTTTTAGTTAATATTTTAAAACCTGAAGCTGCATCTTTAGGTAATTTAACTGTTGTTTCAGCGAAAACATTACTGGACCAAAACAAAGATAAAATAATAATTGCTAGTATTTTTTTCATTTTAAATCAATCAATCAACAGGCTTAAGTTTTGGATTGATATTTCTGTCTACTTTTTTAATTGATTTTCCTCTTCTAACCTCATCATAAAAAACAACTTGAGTTGGCATTTTTCGATTTTTGAGTTCTTTATACCTGCTAATTAAATTACGATAGATCCCATGCTTAAAATATATTCCTTCTGGTTTAAAAAAAATTGGAGATTTTAATATTTCCACTTTTTTAATACCATCTACCCATGCATCTATTCTTTTATTTTTAAAATCTAAACAAAAAGAAATATCCGTCCAAACGTCTTTCATTTTTCTTAGTGGCTTTAATGTGGTATATACTGATTTATCAATAACGTCTGTTGCTGAACCACTAAGTTCGTGCCAATTAAAAAACAAATATCCTTTATGTGCATCAATTTGAATCAAAGGTGGAAAAGAAGCTAGGCCGCCTGATGCTGTACCTGTTGGACCACCAATTTGATGAACTTGGCCTAAAGTAGTGCTGGCTGGAGCTACATCAAAAAAATCTTTAGATAACATTAAACTATATCCATAGCACTGTTTCCCTTTTGGAGCCTGTCTTGGTTCTGTTGAAAACTCAACTCTTTCTCGATCAGTTTCACAATCACTCCAAAAATCATCTCTAAAGCAATCACCGTCTCTAAGTTCAAATCGCTGAAAATAGTTTCCAGCACGTGCTTTTGTTTTATCTTTAATGTATTGAAAGTTGTAATCATTATGATCCATAAAGTTTTTATGAAACTTAAATCCACTCTTCTTGGTTTTCAAACCAAATTTTCCCTCTTCATCTTTAAATGTTCCGGACATAGCTATAGTAGGAATTAACAACAAACATAAAATCACGATTCCTAAAATTTTTTTCATTAAGCTTTAAATAGTTTGTCAGATAAGTCTAACAGGTTTTCTCCCCAAAAAACTTCTTTTTCTATACGTTTAAAATCTAAATTAAATACTGTTGACATTGCTGATGCATAGACAGATCTAGCATCAATTGTAGCGTTAA
This sequence comes from Pelagibacteraceae bacterium AG-319-F18, assembly GCA_003283905.1. Taxonomy (GTDB): domain Bacteria; phylum Pseudomonadota; class Alphaproteobacteria; order Pelagibacterales; family Pelagibacteraceae; genus Pelagibacter. Next base: position 22,810 of record QBXA01000011.1, read on the forward strand.
GATCTCTTCCATCATAAAGCTCTTTTCTTTTTAAACCTGGCCAATCAGTATAAACTTGGCTTTTCTTTAACAGACCACCTGCCATAAATATTGCGGTTCCATAGCCATGTTCTGTTCCATTTCCGCCATTTTGCTTAATTGTTCTGCCAAATTCTGTAACTGTTAAAATAATTGTATCGTTATAAGCTTCTTTAAGATTTGTTTTTAAATTTTTAATAATGTCATCCATTTCAACCAAGCATTTTGTATGAGTGCCATCTACTCCTCCTTGGGCTGCATGAGTATCGAAACCATTAACTTCAAATACTGCTACTCTTGGACCATTAGCTTTTCTTAAATATACCGCAGCTTGTTTTGCAAGATTTTTATTTTTTCTCTTACCACGGTTCGAAGTACCACCCATCATTTGTTCATTTTTTCTTCTTTTAATGTAGTTCATCATCTCTAGAAGTTCGTCTTCTGAACTTTCGGCATAAATTGATCTTAAAAGCTCTAAAGTTTCTTCTCTTGGAAGTTTGCCATCTGCTGGAAAATAATTATTATTTTTAGGAACCCCTCTTAGTAATAATGGCATTGGTAAAGATAATGCTAACCCATCACCTTGGAGTTTTGCAAGTTTCAAGGCTCTTCCAACCCATCCTGTTTTTTCTTGATAAGCAACTCTGCCACCTGACTCCATTAGATTTTGACCTTCAAAATGTGATCTTTGCGTATAAGGAATACTCGTTGCATGTACAATTGATCCTGTATTTTCACTCCAACAATCGTTAAATCCTTTTAATCTTGGATGTAGTGCAAAATCAGAATTAAGCTTAATTGTATTTTCAATTAAAATACTTTTTCTTTTCTTTTCAAAATTTTTATCTCCAATTACCGGAACTGCGCAAAGACCATCCATACCTCCACGCAACATAATTACTACCAAGTTCTTTTTTTTAGAAGTTGCAGCAAAAGCTGGAAGATTAAATCCTGCTAAAAATAAAGTTGTAGCTGAGCCTTTTAAAAAATCTCTTCTTGATATCTTCATGCTCTTAATGCCTCCGGTAGATTAAATAAAATCATGTGCTTTTCTTCATTACTTTTAGCTTTTGACACTATTTTTAGAATTTTATCCGGATTATCAAAATTTGTTCGGATAATTTTTTCATGAATAGTATCATCTATCTGATCATTAAGTTTGTATGTATGGAATGCTCTTTTCGCATACATTAACCTTCTAATTACTAATTCTGTAGATAACCAATCACTTGATATATCTGAATAGCCATTAGGTTGTTTTGATCTATAAGGATGACATCCTATATCTTCTAACAGCCAATCAGGTTCTCTTAATTCTTGACTAACAAGGTATCCTAATTTAAATCTATCCATCTTTTTTTCTGGTACAGGATAAGCATATGAAGCTCCCGACATATTAATTGTTTGTAACCACCAATTTTCAGGATTTTGAAATTTTTTATATTTATCATTATATTCAAATGCAACTTTGATTACCGCTTTGTGAACTTCTGGCAAATATCCGTCAGATTGTTCCCATGCTTTTATAACTGGAGCAATCATTTGTTTTGTTGGATTATCAGTAATAAAGTATCTACAAAGTTTTGTTGCAATAAATTCCCTACAAGAAGGATGATTTACCAAATCTTTAATAACAATTTTCAAACTTTTTCTTCCATATTTATATGTTTTTCCTAGAACTGTTTTTTTTCCTGGCTCGTGACGATCAGACATAAATCTTATGTCTGTTCCCTGGTCAGATCTTTTTGTCCATTTGGGTCTCCAGCCAGTCATAATTTTTGCAAGTTCTTGAACATCTTCTTGTGAATATCCTCCTGCGGGGGAAATTGTATGAAGTTCCATTAATTCTCTTGCATGGTTTTCATTTAATGTTGCTGGTCTTTTTTCTTTTCGTCTCCATTCTTGCCTAGCACTCTCAGACTTAGGGCCTATGTTATCTTTATTATCAAGATGCATTATCATTGGCCATGCAATAGTTCCTTCTATTGCCATTGTTTCAAAATTTTTATCCATATTGGCTCTTATAAATTCTCTCTGATATGCGCCAGTAGAAAAACCAGCCAAGGATTGAGTGTCACTTATTGTAAAATGATTTGTCCAAAAATACCAAAGTTTAGCAAGCACAGGGTTATTACCTCTAACTCCTTCAGCATGTCTCATACAAATTTCGTTATTAGGCCAAAACTTTCTACCAGAGTCATTGTCAAGTTGCTTTTCAGCAATCCTTAAACCCTCAGGATCATTTTTAAATTTTTTTCTAAAAGTCGTCTGTTCAGTAACTCTTTGTTTAATCCAATATTTTCTCATTTCTTTTTCTGAGAAAATATATTTTCCCTTCCAATTTAACTCTGGAATAGTTTCTACTTGTTTTTGAGCCCAGGTTAATGGATCAGATGGTTGTTGCTCTCCGGGTTTTAATCCAAATGCTACTTTTCTAAAAAAGTTTTTCATTAGATTGTTTAACTACATCGATAGTATGAACATTATCTAATGATTTGTCAAATTCCTCTAAATTCTCTCTTAAAACTAAAATAGATATTGAATAAATCATAGCTAATAACAACACGAGAGGTAATGAAGTAATAATTGATGCATTACTTTTTATTAGAAGAATATAAAACACAATAAATAAGGCAGAACGAATTAAAACTGTTTTTCTAAAAACACTAATAATTGAAAGAGAGTGTTTTAATAAATTGAAAAAATTCATTTTTGAAGGACCATAATATCTAGATCCTCTTATAGAAGAAATGGATAATAAATTTGTTTCAATTTTTTTTAATGATCCTGAAAAACTATTCCAAGTTGCTTTTTCATTAAGCATTTTTTCTACAGTTAACTTTGATAAACATGTAAAATTTCCAAATTTAATAGAATGACCTGTAAATACCAAAGTTAAAATCTTGTGAGCCAGATAACATAATTTGAAAAATATATTTTCTGATCTCTTTGTTCTTTCTCCAATTATAGATTGATCTTTCGATTGTTCTGCACATTGAATAAAATTTTTAATTTCTTCTGGTCTATCTTCTCCGTCACCATCCATGGGTATTACATAATCAAATTCTTTTTTTTCAAAAATATATTTTAATCCGGACGCTATACATCTTGCATGTCCCCTGTTCTCTTTCATATTTACAATTTCAATGGAATTAATATTTTCGGTATTTTGATATTCATCAATTATCTGTTGGAAAGATGCATCATTTATAACAATAACTGATATATTCGAATTAAGATCTTTTATTTCAAAATTTATATTTTCTATTAACTTGGTTAAACTCTCTCTGTCATTATAAATTGGAATTAAAATTATATATTTTTTCATAACTATTTTGAGCCAACACAGACATTATCAAGGCACATATAATCTTTCAATTGATCTAGTTTTTCTCTTTCAACAAAACCTTCCCAAATAGGTCGTGATTTAAGATGGTACGATAAATTTCCAGCATTCCACTCGTTTCCATAAACCACATTTATCTTAGTGTTAAATTGTTGATCCCAAGAATATTGAGTTTTAAGAGCAATTTCTTTACCTGGATAATCCGTTCTTTTATTATCTTTTGATAATGAGACGTACACATAAAGTATAGGTGATAAAAAGAATAAAAAAATAAATCCAACCACAAAAGCTTTTAATTTTTTAATATTTATTTGAGCCTGTAATAAATAAACAAATAAAGTTCCAAAAAATAAATAAAACGGTGTCATCCACATTGTTCTAATTTTAGAACCAGTAACTACTGAAGTTAAAAACATTAATATGATTGGTAGAATGTTAATTGCCAATAAAAAAAGTAATTTCTTATCTTTTAAATCAAATTTAAATTTGATTTTTTTTAATAGCAACCAAACCAAAATTAAGAATGGAATAAGTAATCCAATTTGTTTTATCAAAAAAATAAGTGGAAATTTAATATGATCTATTAAACTTGATTGTTCTAATCCAGCTCTAGCAAGTCCATATGTTATAGTAATAAACTCATTGTTATTAAGCCATATGAAATGAGGTACCAAAATAATTAAAAACACTTCAAGGGTTATTAAGTGCTTAAAATCAAATTTTCTATCTTTCTTAATAAAGATTAAATAAATAAATAAAAGATCTATTGAAGCTAAGAGATAAATAAATAAATATTTTGATAAAAACCCAGCTGCTGCAAATAATCCAACTAAAAAACAATCAAAAAATTTTACTTCTTTGCTATTATAAATTTTCCATGAAAAATATACCGTTAACGACCAGAATGGTAATTGACAAACGTTTACGTTAAATTCTGGAGATGTAAAATTATAAAAATAAATAGCTTCTATTAGTAAAACTGAAATTAAAACTAGTAAATCATTATTAAAAATTTCCTTAGAAAATTTAAACACATAAAAAAAAGAAATAATTACAAAAATTTGACTAAGTAAATAATAAGCCCAATCTTGAGAGCCAAAAATTTGATAAAAAACTTCTGGAAAAAAAGCACTCATTGGAGGATGCTTATTAAAACCCCAATCCAAGTTACTTCCCCAAGCTAAAGCTTCAATCGTATCTAGTGGCAAGTTATTATTTGTAACTGATGGAACTAATGTCCAGAGTATAAGGTGAGCTGTAATAAAAATGTAAAAAATATTATTTATATTCTTATTATAATTGGTCATTTATAAATATTTATATTAATTAAGCTTACTTGACACCCCTAATTTGCTGAATATACTCCGGAAATTCAAATTTAAACTATGCCAAAGACGACTAAAGTTAAAAAAAAAGTTACAAAACCAAAAACTAAAGTTTCTAAGCCAAAAACTAAAGTTGTGTCAAAAGCAAAAGTTGTGTCAAAAGCAAAAGTTGTGTCAAAAGCAAAAGTTGTTACTAAAGCTCCAATCAAAATTTCTAAAACATATGTCCCAAAAGACACGGAAAAATATATGTGTGAAAAACATAAAGTTTTTTTTAGAATAAAATTAACTGAGTGGAAAAAAGATTTGGTTAAAGCTAATAACGAAGCTCTTTATAATGGTAGCATGGATGATAATAGTATTTCTGCAGATGTTGTGGATCAAGCGAGCTCATATACAGATAAAAATGTTGAAATGAAAGCTATCAATAGACAAATTAAATTAATTTCAGAGATTGATAAAGCTTTAGCAAGAATAAGAGAAGATACCTATGGTTACTGCTTAGATACAGCAGAACCAATTGGGTTAAAAAGATTAATGGCAAGACCTGTTGCCAAATACACTATTGCCGCACAAGAAAAACATGAAATGAATGAAAAAGTTCATGCAGATGATTAATTGAAAATTTCTATTTAATTTGCATCAAGAACCGCATGTAGAAATTGCTTAGTTCTCTCATTTTGTGGATCTCCAAATAATTTTTCTGGTGGACCTTGTTCAAAAATTTTACCTTCATTAAAGAAACAAACTCTATCTGATATTTCTCTAGCAAAACCCATTTGATGAGTAACCATAATCATCGTTAAATTATGCTCCTTATTTAGCGATCTAATTACATTCAATACTTCTCCAACAACTTCAGGGTCTAAAGCTGATGTTATTTCATCTAAAAGCATTACCTTAGGTCTCATCGCAAGAGCTCTTGCAATTGCTACCCGTTGTTGTTGACCACCAGACAATCTGCTTGGATGCTGGTCTTTCTTATCAGTTAATCCAACTAATTCTAATAATTCTAAAGCTCTCTCTTCTGCCTCTTCTTTTTTCATACCTAAAACTTCTATAGGAGCTTCAATACAATTTTGTAACGCAGTCATATGTGGGAATAAGTTAAATTGTTGAAATACCATTCCAATTTTAGAACGTCTTTCTCTTAAATATTTTTCACTGGCCTCAACTAAATTACCGTCCTTATCCATATGAGTTAAAGGCTCTCCATCAAGATGTATTACACCCTGATTTATTTTCTCAAGTGTCATTAATACTCGAAGAACAGTTGTTTTACCTGATCCAGATGGTCCTATGATGGAAACCATTTCATTTTTTTTAATTTCTAAATTTAATTTATCTAAAACAACTAAATCACCATATTGTTTTGTGACATCTGAAAAATTTACAATTATTTCTGAAGATTCTTTTTTCATAAATTAAAGTTGTTCTTTTTTTATTTTTCCTTGAGCTAGATTAACATTTTTTTCAATTTTTCTAATCCAAATTGCAGCAGGAATCGATAAAGTTAAAAATATTATACCGACTATAGTATATGGTTCTAAATAACGATAGTGATATCCACCAACTGCTGTTGCTGCGTGGAATAATTCAGCAACTCCAATTGTTGAAAGTAATGGTGTATCTTTGAAAATTCCTACCAAATAATTTCCCATTCCTGGAATGGCGATTGGAAATGCCTGAGGTAATACTATTTTTCTATAAGTGTAAAATGTAGAAAAATTTAGTGCTCTACAAGCTTCCCACTGAGTTTTAGGAACACCCTCAAGTGCTCCTCTATAAACTTCTGATAAATAAGTCCCAAAATGAAGGCCAATTGTAATCATTCCACAGACCCAAGCTGATAAAGTAATACCAAATTGAGGTAAGACAAAATAAACAAAAAATAATTGAATTAGCAAAGGTGTTGATCTAATAAATTCAACAATCTCTCTGTTGATCATATTGACTATTTTAATTGGTGTTCTTTGGCCTAATAAAAATAACAATCCTACAATAGCTGCAATAGCATAACCAATTCCTGCTGCTAATATGGTATTTAGAGTTGCCAATAACATTTGTGGCAAGATCTCAATTGCAAAATCCCATCTCCATTCTGCATTCATATTAAATTTTTTCCTTTCCTACTTTTCTTGCTGCTAAAACTTCTAACCATCTTAAAATTGGAACAAGGAAAAATCTTGAGATTATATAATAAATTAAAAGAGCAGTTCCAAAACATTGGGCAGAGAGCCAAGTAATAGAATTTATTTGTTTGGCTTCAAAAGTTAAATCAACCACTGTTACTAAAGCAACTAGTGCGGTTGCTTTTAAAAGTTCTACAGTTAAATTTGCAGCGGGTGGCAATATAATTGGAAATATTTGAGGTATAATAATTTTTCTCATTCTTTTTGCTGGAGTAAAATTTAATGCAAAAGCACCTTCCCATTGTCCTTTTGGAACTGCAAGAATACCACCTCTCACAATCTCTGCACCGTAAGCTCCAAAATTCATTCCTATTGCAACAACTCCAGCTGTAAATGCCTCTAATGATAAGCCAAAAAAAGGTAACACATAATAAAACCAAAACAATTGAACTAATAAAGATGTTCCTCTAAAAAATTCTATATAAGCTGTGGCCGTACCTTGAATAATTGGATTTTTCGATAAACGCATCAATCCAAAAATTAATGAAATAATCACATAAAGAATAGTTGAACAAATCAACACTTTAACTGTAGTAACAGTTCCAAGTAACATAGTCGGACCATGTTCAGATAAAAATGCAAAATAGCTCACTATAAAACCTTAACTATTAAAAAAAAATCAGGCGACGAATTTTTGTCGCCTGATCAAATTAAAAATTAATTTCTTTATTTTGTAGAACAAGCCCACTCAGTAGTCATGTCAGCAGGTGGTAATTGAGCTTTATCGTAACCATATTTACCAGCTCTTTCTAACATTTTTCCTGGGTTTGCTAAAACTTTTGCTAATGCAGCATTAAAATTATCTCTAAACTCTGTATCAGTTTTTCTAAAACCTATACCAACAACATTTAAAGTTTCTTTAGGCATTAACTTAGGATCAGTTACTTCAAATGCTCCATTAGTTTTTTCTTCATGCTCTTTTGCACCAAAGAAGGTTTGTACAGCAGCGTCAGCTCTACCAGCTTTCATTGCAGCTAAAATTCCAACTTCACCTTCAACTAACATCATTTGACTATCTGGAACACCATATTTCTTAGCAGCTTCAACAGTGTTAAAACCAGCGCCAGTTACAAGTTTTGCGCCAGTTCTAATAACATCTTCGTAGTTGTTAATTCCTTTAGGGTTTCCTTTAGGCACTAGCATTGCATCACCAAAAAGACCTATTGGATCTGAGAAATTGATGTTAGCACATCTACTTTTTAAAATATACATACCGCCAGTTATCATGTCTGATCTATTAGCATTAATTCCTGGAATTAATCCTGACCATTCAAATACTTTGGTTTCATGCTCAGTTATTCCCATTTCTTCAAGAACAGTCAAAGCAATCATGTTAACAAAACCTAATGCTTCACCGTTATCTCCTGCGTAAGCCCATGGTACTGCTGTACCAAAACCAAGTCTTAACTTGTGACCATCCTTTAGTCTGTCAGTTAATGTTGCAGCATTAACAGATGAAATACTAAAAAGAATAACAAGAAAAACTGATATTGATTTAATTAATTTTTTCATTATCTCTCCCTTTTGTTTAATAATTAAATAAGGTTAACAAGAATTTTTAATTGGTGCAAATTTATAAAAATATCAAACAACTATGGATTGAATTTTAAATTAAATATTTAATGTATCTCCAATATTTAACTCACCATCATCCAGTACAGTTAAGTAAATTCCCATATCAAAATGATTATAAGTTTTTTTTAATAATTGAAGTAAATTAAAAGAGTTATCTTCCGATTGTGGTTTTAAATTAATTGCAACACATCTTGGAATATTTTTTTTAACTTTAAACGAAACATTGTTAATTTTAATAATCTTTCCAACCCAGTCCCTTTCTTTCCAAGGCTCGACTCCATCTATACAAATATTCCCTCTAAATATTGAAGTTTCGATCTTCTTGTCAATTTTCTTTTGAAAATCATTGATGCTTTGAATATTTAAAAGTGAGACTGAATTAACAAAATCAACTTTTTTTGAAATGGAAGTATCAAAAAAAGGAAATTCATAGTTTTTCATTAAAACTATTGGTTGTTTTAATGAGTCCTCTAAATCTGAAATTTTATTTGAAAGTGCTCCACGTTCACTTAGTTGATTTGTATCAATGGTTAAAATTTCTCTATCTTTTAAGGTTAACGTTAATTTTTCATCTTTTAATATAAAATTATATTTATTCAAAGCTGGTGAATTCTTAAGAGTTAAAATTTTATTCCATTTACCTTTTCTTTCATTTGAACTTTTTTCAAATAATTTAGCCTGATCTAGATCCAAGTTTTGAGCAAATGCAAAAATTCTATCTCCAATAATCCCAATATTTTTTTTGATTTTACAATTTTGAACACTTTGAAATGAAACTGATTTAACCGGACAGTAATTTATTGAAGAAATAGTAGCGCTCATATAAAGTTTTTAAAATAATATGACTTATCTTTCACCAAATCAACTTAAACAGTACGAGGATGAGGGTTTTGTTTCTCCCATAAATATTTTTTCAAAAGATAAAACAAAAGAAATTAGAGATGAAATTGAATTGATTGAAAAAGAAAAGCCTGAAGAATTAGATAAATCAGGAAGATATAATGCTCATTTAATTTCACCTTTACTAGATGAAGTTACTCATAACACTAAAATTTTAGATGCAGTTCAAAGTTTAATCGGTGAAGACATACTCGTATGTGGGACAACTCTTTTTATAAAAAATCCAAACGAAAAAGGATTTGTTAGCTATCACCAAGATGCAAAATACATAGGCTTAGAACCACACAATTGGGTTACTGCATGGGTTGCAATAACAGATTCAAATGAACACAATGGTTGTATGAGAATGTGGTCAGGATCACATAAAGATAATCTTAAAGATCATGATCAAAAATTTAATGAAGGAAATCTACTAACAAGAGGTCAAACTGTTAAAGATATACCAAAAGAAGAAACAACGCCTTTAATACTGACAGCAGGTCAAATGTCTCTACACCATCCAGCTGTAGTTCATGGATCAGATCTAAATAAAAGTAATGATAGAAGAATAGGTTTTGTGATTCAAAGTTATATAGGAGCTAATGTTAAACAAGTTATAGGTAAAAATAGTGTCCAGCTAGCAAGAGGAAAAGATAATTATAATTTTCATGAAAAAATTGGAAGACCTAAATCATTATTGGATAAAAATGATCTTAAAATAAAAAAACAAGAAAATGACAATCTTCAAGAAATTTTTTATAAAGGTTCTTCAAAAAAAGGATGTTATTAATTTATGAAAAAATCTTTAAATCTAGCAGTACTAGGTATTGATCACGGACACATATTTGACATGTTAGATGAAATGATCAAAGAAGGTTGTAATTGCAATCATTTTTGGACTGAAGGAACACCTTTAACATTAAAAGAATTTAACAAAAAATATCCAAATATAAAAAGAGTAGAAAATAAAAGTGAAATTTTAGATGATAATAATGTTGATATGATTTTAATATCTTCTGTGCCTAAAGATAGAGCAAGTCTTTCAATTGAAGCATTAAATTCAGGTAAAGATGTGATGGTAGATAAGCCAGGATGTACAACTTTAGATCAACTAAAAGATTTAAAACGAACTGTAAAAGAAACAGATAAAATTTGGTCAGTAAATTTTTCTGAAAGATTTCATGTAGCTGCTGTTGCAAAAGCTGAAGAGCTAGTTGCAGAGGGTAAAATTGGAAAAGTAAAACAAACTATGGCTACCGGTCCTCATAGACAGGGAAATTATGAAAGACCTGACTGGTTTTACGAGCGTGAAAGCTATGGTGGAATAATTACCGATATAGGTTCACACCAAATTCATCAATTTTTAGTATTTACAAATTCTAATGAAGCTAAAATTACTCATGCAATGGTAGAAAATTCTACTAAGGAACAATTTCCTGGTTTTCAAGATTTTGGTGAAATCAATCTTACGGGAAATGGTGGTCATGGATACGTTCGCTTAGATTGGTTTACCCCAGATGCACTTCCAACTTGGGGAGATGGAAGATTATTTATTCTAGGTGATAAAGGTTTTATTGAAATTAGAAAATACACAGATCTTGCCAAATCTAACTCTGGAAATCATTTATATTACGCAAATAATGAAGAGGTAAAGCATATAGATTGTTCAAATTTTAAACTTCCATACTTTAGAAATTTAATTAACGATGTTTTTAATAGAACGGAAACAGCATGTTCACAAAAATTAACTTATTTATCAATGGAACTTGCTATTAAAGCTCAAGAATTAGCTGAAAAGAAATGAAAAAATATCAAGTTGCAATTATAGGAACTAACATAGGAGCTAAGCACTATGAAGATTTTAAAAAAGTTTCAAATAGATTTAATATTCACACTCTTTGTGGATTAACTAGAGAAGCAATAGACAAAATACTAATAACAAACAATGAAACAAAAGTTTCACTCAATTTTGATGATGTTTTAAAAATAAAAGAAATTGATATAATTGATATTTGTCTTCCACCTCATCTACATTTTTCTGCTTGTAAAAAATCACTAGAGGCTGGTAAGCACGTTATTTGTGAAAAACCTCTAGTTTCAAGTCTAAAAGAGTTTGATGAACTTGAAAAAATAAGCAAAGAAACAGGCAAAATAATCTTTCCTGTTTTTCAATATCGTTATGGCTTAGGTTTCTCTCAATTGAAGGAATTAATAAAATCAGGTCTTGCTGGAAAACCTCTTGTTGCATCACTTGAAACGCATTGGAATAGAGGAAAAGAATATTACTCAAAAGTTTGGAGGGGAACTTGGACTGGTGAACAAGGTGGAGCAATTTTAAGTCATTCAATTCATATTCATGATTTGATATGTATGATTTTGGGACCAGTTTCAAATGTATATGCAAAATTATCAACTAGAGTAAATGATATTGAAGTAGAAGATTGTGCGGCTCTTTCAATTGAAATGGAAAATGGAACACTTGTTACAAGTTCAGTTACTCTTGGAGCAGCAAATGATATTAGTAGAATTCGGTTTTGTTTTGATGGATTAACAGTCGAATCTGGGGCATCACCTGACAAGCCTTATAACCCAGCAGATGATGAATGGAAATTTTTAGCAAGAGACCCTGTAACACAAAATCAAATAGATGATGTGCTATCAAAAGTTAAAAAACCTAAGTCATGGTACGCTGGAATGTTTGAAGAAATAGCTAATAATCTTGATGGCATAACTAGTGATGAAGTTACACTATTAGATGCTCGAAAATCTTTAGAATTTGTAACTGCGGTATATGACTCTTCAAGACAAAATAAAAATATTAGTCTTCCTATAGATAAAGATAACCCACTTTATAATTCTTGGTTACCTAATTGAAAATTTTTGTTATAATGGTTGTTTAATAAATGAATAAAAAAATAATATTAATAATAATAATTGTTTTAGCTATAGAGTTATCAGGAAATGGTATTTTAAGTTCTTTATATAGATTAATGAATTAAAATTAAGGTTTAGGGGGTAATTCATCTTTATTCATAAATTTGAAACCTTTTATTACCGGTTCTCTTTCAGATATCTCAACATACCATCTTTTTAGATTTTCAAAATTATTGAGACCAATATCATGCCATTCATGTCTTGCAATCCAAGGCCAAGTAGCAATATCAGCTATTGAATAATTTTCTCCGGCTAAAAATTTAGATTGTTTCAAACGATTATCCAATTCCTGATAAATTCTTTTTGTTATCTTAAAATATCTCTCCTCGCCAAACTCACTTTTTCCTGGATTATAATGATGAAATTGATGATGCTGACCTATCATGGGTCCAACTGTTCCCATTTGAGCCATTAACCACTGATTTATTTTAAGTCTATCCTTGGTGTCATAAAATTTTCCACTCTTCTCTCCAAGGTAAATTAAAATTGCACCAGACTCAAAAATACTTTCATTATTGTCATGATCAGTAATTACGGGTATTTTGCTAAAAGGACTTATTTTTATAAATTCTGATTTGAATTGTTCATTATTTCCAATATCTACTTTGGTTACTTTGTATTCATAACCAATTTCTTCAAGCATAATTGAAATTTTCTTACCGTTAGGAGTGTCGGCAGAAAAAAGTTCTATCATTTTTTTACACCGAGTCTTTCCTGTGCAGCTTTCGAGGTTGTTGTAAATTCAAATCTTAATTTTTCATCTGGTTTTGCATACTTAAAGCATCCTCTCGCAGCTAGTGCTCCTTCATGAAAACCTGAAAGAATTAATCTTAATTTTCCTGGATATGAGCAAATATCACCAATTGCAAATATTCCATTTATGTTTGTTTCAAAATTTTCAGTATTTACTTGAACTGTTTTTTTATTAATATTTAAACCCCAATCTAATATTGGGCCAAGTTGCATTATTAAACCAAAAAAGCCTAGAACATATTCAGTTTTAATATCTTTTATCTCGCCATCATCATTTTTGATCTTTACTTCTTCAATCTTTTTATCACCTACTAATGAATCTATTTGATATTTTGTATATAAATTAAGTTTTCCTTGTTCATGAAGTTCTTTAACTTTTTGAACACTAGATTCTGCACCACTAAAACCTTCTCTTCTGTGTATTAAATTTACTTTTGAATTATTTGAAAGTTCAATCGCCCAGTCTAGAGCAGAGTCTCCTCCTCCAAATATAGAAATTGTTTTGTCTTTAAAAATAGTTTTATCTTTAATTGAATAAAACAAAGAAGTTCCCTCAAATTTTTCACTTTCTTTGACAGGAAATTTTCTTGGCTCAAAAGATCCTACTCCACCAGCAATCACAATGCTTGCTACATTAAATTCTTTTTTTCCGTTTGTTTTAACATGCCAACGATCTTCTACTTTTTTGAGCTCTTCTACTCTTTCATTTAAATGAAATTTTACTTTAAAAGGTTTTATTTGTTGCAAAAGATTATTAGTCAACTCTTCACCTGTACACTCATGAAGCGCTGGAATATCATAAATTGGCTTATCAGGATAAAGCTCTATACACTGACCACCTGCTTTATCTAAATTATCTACAATTTCACAACTTAGTCCAATAATTCCAAGTTGATGAGCACAAAATAAACCTGTGGGTCCTGCTCCAATAATTAATACGTCTGTTTTATTCATTTAACTTTGCTCAGATGGAATATTAACAATTAAACCATCAAGTTCATCAGAGACAATTAACTGACAACTTAATCTACTATTATTTTTTGGTTCATAAGCCATATCCAACATATCTTCTTCTCCATCTTCCTTTGCTGGAAGCTTGTCTAGCCATTCTTCATTAACATATACATGGCAAGTAGCACAAGCCATACCACCTCCACAATCAGCATCAATACCTGGAATATCATTTTGAACAGCACCTTCCATTACTGAAAGACCTTTTTGAACATCGATCGTATGAGTTTTATCGTCATGCGTATTATAAGTTATTTTTGCCATTGATTATATATATATATGCTCTTATAAAAATAGAACAAGTAGGTAAACTGTTCTTAATCTATTTTCAAACATTTTGTAAATGTGACAAGTCTTTTTTTAGAAAATAATTAGCATCTTTAGATTGTTTAACTAACGTAGGAATAATTTCTTTATAAGCATCTATTAGACCATTATTAGGTTTTGGCAGTTGGCCTTTAATATGATGATGTAATTTATCAAGATTGTATGATGGAACTGTTGGAAACATATGGTGAGTTAAATGATATTCCATTCTCCAATATAAAAAACTTAAAATAGGATTTAGATACATTTCTCTTGCAGAAAGTCTATGATCTTTTAGGTTTCTAGCTAATCCTGCATGTTGAGTAAATGCCACAAGCTTATGCAAAGTTTTTCCATAAAAGTGAGGTAAAACAAAATACAAAACTGGCAACCAGGAATTTACATAAATAGAAAATGAAATAACCAATAACCATATAAAAATGTATATTCTTGAAATAAGAATGCTTTTTGACTTTAATTTATCTGGAATACTATCTTTCATAACTTTAGTTTCAATTCCTAGAGAATGTTTAATTACTTCAAAAGATATATCGTTTTTTATATAAACTAAATTTCCAAAAGGAATTATTTCTTTTATTAACTTTGGAATAGTATTTTTTAAATCATTTCCATATTCAATTTCATGATCATAAGGATTTTCAGTTGAATAAGTGTTTCCGTGATGAATAAAATGAGTATATCTCCATCTTATTGGCTCAAAAAATGCCATGTAACAAGAAACATAATAAAAAAATTCATTTAAATAATTGGATTTAAAAGCAGTTCTGTGACCAGTTTCATGCCAAAGAGGGTTTGAAAAACAATAAATGTTTCCATAAATTAAAAACCAAAATATTCCCCATAAAGTTCCCCAAGTTAAATATGCACATAAACCGGTTAAAACTAATAGACCAAAAAAAATTGAGACATGTTGCAAACCTTTTAAATCAGATTTTTTTGAAAGTTTTTTGAGGACTTCTATATCTACTTGGCATTTATGCCAATTATCTAGCTTTACATCCATGGCTTAAAATTATGTATAATTATTATACCTAATTTTATTATAGGCAAAAAAAAGGGCAAGTACAAAAAATATACCTGCCCTTAATTTAATTTTTAAGTAAAACTACTTAGCTCTTCTTCCGCCTGAACTAGTTGCAGCAGCCCAAATTACTAGACCAAATGCAATTTTGTTAATAAAGTCAGCTAAGTTGTAAACAACGTTAAGTGATTCAGCGTCTACACCACCTGTTAAGTAACCAAATACATAACCTAATGGATAAATTGCCCAACCTACTGTAACAATCATTCTCAAAGCTCCAAAAGCTGTTACAAGTGCTTTGTTTCCACTTTTTGCTGCAGCTTTTCCAGCTTCACCTGAGAATACTTCAAAAAGAATGTATACCCAACCTGCCATACCAATAATGAAACCAAGTGTAGCATTAATATATCCAGCTTCACCTAAGTATCCGCCAATTAGCATAACTAATGAACCAATTAGTAATCTCCAGAACATGCCTGAGTTAGCTTTACCTACAGCTGATAGAATTAAATAGAATTCAACCATTTGTAGTGGAACTGTAATTAACCAGTCAATATATCTGTAAACAGTAGGTGAATCACCTGTGCTTACCCATACTTCTCTCATGTACATGTAGTGTATGAATGCAATACCAGTAATTAAACCTGCAACAATAACTGAAGTTCTCCAACCTGATGCTACATTTCCCGCCTCCATGAAAAAGAAAGCAGTAGCTGCTAACATTCCCATAGATATAACCCAAAACGAAATCCCAACGAAATCGTCTTGTGCTAACATGGCGTCTGCGTTTGCTACACCTGTAACACCCATTAGGGCTACAGCTGTAAGAGCAAACAATTTAAGTTTTTTCATAAAAAACTCCCTCTTTAGTTAGTTTTTATTTATTTAGTTTATATAAACTAGGCTAAGGTTTCCCTTAACCAAGATAGGGCGTTGAATAACAAATAAATTAGGAATAATGAAGAGTTAATTGTCACTAAAAAACATTGATTTTACTTATTTTTTAAAATTAAATACAATTTTAAAGTTAAAAACCAACTTATTGTAATAATTCGAATCAAAATACTATGTCAGAAAAATTTCAGAAAATTTATGATCAATCCGTAAATAATCCTGAAAAGTTTTGGCAAGAAGCGTCAGATGATATCTTTTGGTTTAAAAAACCAACTAAAATTTTAAATAAATCTAATCCACCTTTTTACAAATGGTTTGAGGATGGTGTAACGAACACATGTTATAATGCTCTAGACATACATATTGATCAAGGTAGAGGTGAAAAAACTGCTCTAATATACGATAGCCCTATTACAGGTAATAAAAGCAAACACACTTACAGTGAGCTTAGAACTAAAGTTTCAAAATTTGCAGGAGCTTTAAAAGACCAAGGTGTTACTAAGGGTGATCGAGTAATTATCTATATGCCAATGATACCAGAAGCTGTTATTGCAATGTTGAGCTGTGCAAGGATTGGTGCAATTCATTCAGTTGTTTTCGGTGGGTTTGCATCAAACGAACTCGCAAGCAGAATAGATGATAGTAAAGCAAAATTATTAGTTACTGCCTCTTGTGGTTTTGAACCTGGAAGAACGGTTGAATATAAACCTCTAGTAGATGAGGCAATTAAACTAGCTAATCATAAAATTAGTAAAATGATTTTATTTCAACGACAAGGTCATGAAGTAAAATTGAATGCTCCAATGGAAGTTAGTTGGAATGAGGTTGTTTTAAATGCATCTGACGCTGATTGTGTTGAGATGAATTCAAATGAACTTACTTATATACTTTATACATCTGGCACAACAGGTACTCCTAAAGGAATAGTTAGAGATATAGGAGGTCATATAGTTGCTCTAAAATGGACTATGAAAAATATCTATAATATTGATACTGATGATATTTGGTGGTCAGCAAGTGACATTGGTTGGATCGTAGGACATTCTTATATTGTCTACGCTCCACTTTTCAAAGGATGCACCACAGTCCTATTTGAAGGAAAGCCAGTTGGTACCCCTGATGCTGGAGCTTTCTGGAAAATAATATCTGATTATAAAGTTAAATCTCTATTTACAGCTCCTACTGCTTTTAGAGCTATTAAAAAAGAAGATCCCGAAGGTAAGTTTTTCTCAAAATATGATTTAGGTAGTTTTGAAAGCTTATTCCTTGCAGGAGAAAGAGCAGATCCAGATACAATTAAATGGGCAGAAAATTTATTAAAAGTTCCAGTAATTGATCACTGGTGGCAAACTGAAACAAGTTGGGCAATTAGTTCAAACTGTACTGGAATTGAAATGATGGAGACTAAATACGGATCAGCTTGCAAAGCAGTACCAGGATATGATGTAAAGATTATTAAACCAGATCAAACTTTAGCAAAACCTAATGAAATGGGAGATATCGTTGTGAAACTTCCACTTCCGCCTGGGACTTTTCCAACATTATGGAATGCAGATCAGAGATATAAAGAAAATTATATGTCAAATTATCAAGGCTATTACCAAACTTATGATGCAGGACATATTGATGATGATGGTTATATTTGGATTATGTCTAGAACAGATGACATTATAAATGTTGCTGGTCATAGACTATCAACAGGTGCAATTGAAGAAGTATTATCCGAGCATCAGTCAGTTGCTGAATGTGCAGTTCTTGGAATTGCTGACAAATTAAAAGGGCAGCTACCTATTGGACTTGTAGTTTTAAAATCAGGCGTAGATAAAGATAATGAGACAATTTCAAAGGAATGTGTGCAAATGGTAAGAGATAAAATTGGACCAGTTGCGGCATTTAAAATTGTAATTGTGATAAAAAGGTTACCAAAAACTAGATCAGGAAAAATTTTAAGAGGAACAATAAGAAAAATTGCTGACAATGTTGAGTATAAAATACCTCCAACTATTGATGATCCTGCAATTTTGACTGAGATAAAAGAAGATTTAATTAAACATAAAATTTTAAATAATGACTAAAACATATTTATTTTTGGTTGGAGCAATATTTTTTGAGGTTGCGGGAACTATGTTATTACCTGTATCTCAAAATTTTACAAAACTTGTGCCAACTGTTGCTTTATCTATTTTTTACCTTTGTGCATTTTACCTTTTAACTTTTGTAGCGAATAAGATTCCTATAGCGATTATGTATGCAACATGGAGCGGTCTTGGAATTTTTACTATTGCAATTCTTGGATATATATTTTTTAAACAAACTTTAGCTTGGCAAGCAGTTTTAGGATTGTTTTTAATTGTTATAGGAGTAATCCTAGTAAACAGTTTTACAATAAAACTTAATTAAATTCCAAAGGTGTTCCTTCAGGATTACCTAATATTTTACCATCTTGCATTTTAATATTTCCAGCAATAATTGTTGATGTTGGTGTACCTTTAAATTTATATCCATCAAAAGGAGTCCAGCCGCACTTACTTTCAATATTTTCATTCTTAATTTCAATTGTCTTATTCATATTCACAATTGTAAAATCTGCATCAAAACCTTCTTTAATAAAACCTTTATTTTGAATTCCAAAAATCTTTACTGGATTTTCACATACAAGATTCATTAATTGGTTAAGTGTAAGCTTTCCGTCATTCACATGATTTAACATTACTGGCATTAAAGTTTGAACACCAGGCATGCCAGATGGTGAATTAGGATAACTTTTTTCTTTATTTACTTTTAAATGTGGAGCGTGGTCAGACCCGATTGTATCGTTTAAATTATTTCTAACCGCATACCATAATCGATCATAATGAGATTTATCTCTTAATGGTGGATTCATTTGAGCATAAGTTCCAAGTTTGTCATAACAATCTGGCGCATAAATTGTTAAATGCTGAGGAGTTATCTCAAATGTAATATTGCCCTTATGTTGTGATAAAAAATCAATCTCTTCTTTTGTTGTTATATGAAGTACATGTGATTTTTTGTTATATTTATTAGCAATTCTAACAATACGTCTAGTAGAAGAAATTGCACATTCAGCACTTCTCCAGATTGGATGCGAATGAACATCCCCATCTTTAATTAATTTTTTATTCATATTTAGGATTGCTTCATCCTCAGAGTGTACTGCAACAACTTTTGAGCTATTTTGAAATACTTTTTCAATATCCGCTTCTTCAGCTACTAATAAATTACCTGTTGATGATCCAGCAAAGAGTTTGATTCCACAACAACCTTCTAATTTTTCTAAATCTGCTAACTCATTTCCATTATCTGCTGTTGCTCCAAAATAAAATGCATAATTGCAATACATTCTATTTTTAGCTAAATCTAATTTTCTTTGAAATTCTGCCTTTGTTGACGTTGGTGGATTAGTGTTAGGCATTTCAAATACACTAGTTATTCCACCTGCAATTGCAGCCCTACTTCCAGAATGTAAATCTTCTGTATCTGTTGAGCCTGGTTCTCTAAAATGAGTTTGAGTGTCTATACATCCTGGTAAAACTGTTTGATCCTCAGCGTTTATAGTTTCTTTAGCTTCCTCATAAATTTCACCAATTTTGTGAATTTTTCCGTCTTTAACTGCAACATCTACATCTTTTAATTCACCATCAATGTAACATTTTCCATTTTTGATTATAAGATCTAACATTTAAGAGAAAAGTTATTATATTAAAAGTGTCAACTAATCAATTATGAATATAAAAAATGTTTACATTTTAGATGATAGAGCCGTTCTTTATCTAAATGGTGAAGACACAAAAGAGTTTCTACAAAATCTAATTAGTAACGACATAAACAAAGTAAATGAAAATAACACTTGTTTTACTTCTTTGCTGTCTCCTCAAGGAAAATTCTTGTATGAATTTATAATAATCAAACATAAGTCTGGCTATTTAATTGATTGTGAAAAATCTCAAGCAGATGGACTATTTAAGCAACTAAGTATTTATAAACTAAGATCAAAAGTTGAAATTCTAAATCTTAGCAATGAATTTGTAATAGCTGCTTTTAGTCATGAAAAATTTTTAACTTTGGATGAAGCACAAGATGTTCCTGGTTTTACTTTAAAATATAGGGAAGATCCTATTTTTTTAGATCCAAGAAATAAACAATTAGGTGCAAGATTAATTATTAATCTAGAAAAACTTTATTTATCTTTAAAGAAATTAGATTTACATGACTCTAATCTAAAAGATTATCATTATTTTAGTCATAAACTTGGAATAGTTCCAAAAGATTTAAATAAATTACAAAATAAAATATTTGGAATTGAGTGTAATTATGAAGAATTAAATGGAATTGATTTTAAAAAAGGCTGCTACGTTGGACAAGAAAATACAGCTAGGATTAAGCTTAAAAATAAGCTCTCTAAAAGATTGTTACCAATAAATATAATTAAAGGTGAATTGACTGAAGGTGAAAGTATTTATTATAATGATAATGAAATTGGTAAAGTATTGATAGATAAAGAATATCCATTTGCTTTGGTAAAATACCTAGATGAAAATTTTAGTGGAAAATCTGATTTTAATACTAAAGAAGCTTCATTAAAAATTGAAAAACCTAACTGGATAAAAGACTAATTTATTATTTGAATATATAAACAACTATTAAGATTATAATTATTATAATGATCCAAATAGTTAAATTTTTAAGAAATTGCTTTAATAGAGAATTTGATTGTAAAAAACCAGGAAGAACTAAAAGTAAAATTCCAAGCATAAATATAACCGAGAGTAATTTATCCATCAAAAAGCTCCAATAAAAGTTTTATTTTGGTGCGGTCGGAGAGACTCGAACTCTCATGGACTAGGTCCACACGGCCCTCAACCGTGCCTGTCTACCAATTTCAGCACGACCGCGGTATGTGTCATAATAAATGAATGACAACTATCTTTCAAATTGGTAAAAAACAGTATGGAATTTACACAAGAAGTAAGAAAAGCAACAGATCCTATTTATCAAAAAATTTCAAAAGTGATGCCTGAAATAGAATGGTCAGTTCATGCCCCCTATATTCATAAAATTAACAAACTTAAAAAAGAGAAAAATGCAGTAATCCTTGCTCACAATTATCAAACACCAGAAATCTATCATGGTGTTTCGGACTTTGCTGCTGACTCTCTTGCGCTAGCGATTGAAGCATCTAAAACTTCTGCAGATATAATTTTGATGGCTGGTGTACATTTTATGGCTGAAACAGCAAAACTTATGAGTCCTGAAAAAAAAGTTATTTTACCAGACATGGATGCTGGATGCTCATTATCATCGTCTATTACGGGAAAAGATTTAAGATTACTGAAAAAAAAGTACCCAGGTGTTCCTGTGGTTTCTTATGTAAATACTTCTGCTGATGTCAAAGCTGAAACTGATATATGTTGTACATCAGCAAATGCAGTAAAAATTGTAAAATCTCTTGGAGTTAAGAGAGTAATATTTTTACCTGATGATTATTTAGCAAAATATGTAGCCTCACAAACAGATGTTGAAATTATATCTTGGAAAGGCGTTTGTATTGTTCATGACCAGTTTAATGAAAAAGAAATTCACGATATTAGAAAAAACAACCCAGGGATAAAAATAATCGCTCATCCTGAATGTCCACCAGATGTCATAAAAGCTAGTGATTTTGCTGGATCAACATCGAGTATGATTAAATACGTTCAAGATAATCAACCTAAGAAAGTTATGATGGTTACCGAATGCTCTATGAGTGATAATATTCAAGTTGAAAATCCAAAAGTAGATTTTATTAAACCATGCAATATGTGTCCTCATATGAAAAAAATTACACTCCCAAAAATATTAGATTGCCTTGAAAATGAAACGGGTGAAATAATTATCGATAAAGAAACAATTGATAAAGCCAGAATATCAGTTGAAAAAATGGTAGCTATTGGCAGATAATTAAGTGGCAAAAATAAAACTTAGCAAAGATTTTATTCTTAATACAGTTAAGAGAGCATTAAATGAAGATCTCTATCCCTCTGGAGATATCACATCAAGTTTAGTAAAAAACAATAAAGTAATTAAAGTTAAAATTCTTTCAAATCAAAATGCAATTGTTGGCGGTTTATTGTTTACAAAACATGCTTTTAATTTAGTTGATAATAAAATTAAATTTAAAATTAAAAATAAAGATGGATCTAATGTTAAAAAAGGTTCTTTAATTGCAACTATTGAAGGTAGCGCTAGAAATATTTTAATTGCTGAAAGAGTTGCTTTAAATTTTTTATCCCATATCTCTGGTATTGCCACAAAAACAAATGAATTCGTCAAACTGGCTGGTAAAAAATGTAAAATTTGTTGTACACGTAAAACAATTCCAAACATAAGAGTTATTCAAAAATATGCAGTTAAATTAGGTGGTGGTATCAATCACAGATTTAATCTTAGTGATGAATTTTTGATTAAAGATAATCATATTGCTTCATCAAATATTAAAAGTTTGGTTTCTTCAGCTATTAAAAATAAAAAAGGAAGAAAAATTACAGTTGAAGTTGATAATTTAAAACAACTTAATGAAATAGTTGGTCTAAAATTTAATACTGTCTTATTTGACAATATGTCTATGAAAAATTTAAAAGAAGGTGTAAAGATTGCTAAAAAATATTACGAAACTGAAGCCTCAGGAAATATCAATTTAAAAACCGTTCAAGCAGTAGCAAGAACAGGTGTGGATAGAATATCTGTTGGAAGCATTACCCATAGTGCTTCAGCTATTGATTTTAAATTAGAAATCTAAGATACAAATTTAGATAAATCAGGTTTAAAATAATTTGGACCCTTCATTACTTTTCCAGACTCATTATAAATAGGTTCACCTTTTTCATCCAATTTACTCATATTAGAATTTTGAACTTCATCAAAGCATTGATCTAAGTCAATACCAAATGCGTGGCCTGCTCCATAAGTTACATACAAAATATCTGTTAACGCATCAGCTACTTCTAATAAATCGTTGTTTTTCATTGCTTCTTGAAATTCATCTAATTCCTCTTTAATTAGATCTATTCTTAATTTGTTAATCTTATTACTACTAAATGAAGGTTTGGTTTTGACCTCTTGGCCAAAAGTTTTCATAAAAGTTCCAACTTTATTAAAATTCGACATTTTGCTCCTGTAAGTTTTTTTAAAATTATTGTATGTTATAATTATTTATTACTTACAAATTAATCAATGAAATTAAGAAAAGAATTCGATAGTATTGGAAGTGTTAATGTTCCTAATGATAAATATTGGGGCGCATCCACGCAACGATCAAACAAATTTTTCAATATTGGTAAAATACTTGTTAATATTTCAATAATTAAATCAATTGCTATAATAAAAAGATCAGCTGCAATTGTTCATTCTAAGGATAAATTAATTACAAACAAAGTTTCTAAAGCAATTATTAAAGCTTCTGATGAAGTGATAAAAGGAAAATTAGATGAAAATTTTCCTCTTAAAGTATGGCAAACAGGCTCTGGGACACAAACAAACATGAATGTTAATGAGGTAATTGCTAACCGGGCTATTGAAATATTAGGTGGAAAAAAAGGAACAAAAAAACCTGTACATCCAAATGATCATGTAAATAAATCTCAATCAACTAATGATGTCTTTCCAACTGCAATGCATATCACTGTTGCCAAAGAAACAATAAGCAAATTATTACCAAGTTTAAAAATTTTAGAGAAAGAGCTAAAAAGAAAATCAACCGAGTTTAAAAATATAGTTAAAATTGGAAGAACTCATTTACAAGACGCAACACCCTTATCGCTTGGACAAGAATTTTCTGGTTATCATATTCAAGTTAAAAAAAGCATTGAAAGAATAGAGTATGCATTAAAAGAAATTTTATATCTTGCACAAGGTGGGACAGCAGTGGGTACTGGTATAAATTCAAAAAAAAATTTTGATAAAAAAGTAGTTAAAGAAATTGCTAAATTTACAAAAATTCCTTTCAAACCAGCTGCAAATAAATTTGCTGAACTTGCGGCCCATGACTCAATTGTAAATTTTTCAGGAACATTAAATACATGCGCTGTAGCTTTAATGAAAGTTTCTAATGATATTAGATTTTTAGGATCTGGTCCTAGAGCTGGATATGGTGAGCTAATATTACCTGAGAATGAACCAGGCTCATCTATTATGCCGGGAAAAGTTAACCCAACACAATGTGAAGCTGTTACCATGGTTTGTGTTAAAGTAATTGGCAATCATAATGGTATCACTATAGCAGGGTCTCATGGACATTTTGAATTAAATGTTTTCAAACCTTTAATTGCACATAATATTTTACAATCAATTGATTTAATTGCTGACAGTACTAAAAATTTTGCTCTTTATTGTGTAAAGGGGATAAAGGCCAATAAGAAAAAAATTCAAGAACATCTAGATAATTCTTTAATGCTAGTAACTGCATTAGCGCCTCATATCGGTTACGATAATGCTGCAAAAATCGCAAAAACAGCTTTAAAAAATAATACCACTTTAAAACATGAAACATTAAAAACAGGGTTAATTAATGAAAAAGATTATAAAAGAATTGTTGATCCTAAAAAAATGATTTACCCTGAATAACTTCTAATTACATTATTCAAGAATTTTTTAAAATAAATCTTATTCTGTAAATTATTCTCATTGAGATAAATTTTATTTAAATAATTATTCAAATTTTTATCAGATTTGCCA
>QBXA01000012.1 GCA_003283905.1 Pelagibacteraceae bacterium AG-319-F18
CTTTCATTTAACAGTATTGCCTTGCTTAATTGATATCCGTCTGTTTTTTGAGCTTCGGAGTTAACAAATATTTTTCCCTGGTACACAGCTTTAGAACTATTTTCTAAGACACTTTTGATTAATTGATAACTTTTTGTATTTTCAGTTAAATGATTAATTACAGTTCTAATCTCATGATGTTTTTTTTCATTTAATTTAAATATTCCATTAACAAAAGCTGATGAATATTTACCATTCAAATTACAATTAATTTCATTTTTTATAAAATTTGAACCGCTTGATAAGAAAAAAGTTTCAGAAACACTGTTTTCATCTTGTTCGATATTATTAAATGAATATTTAATATTTTCATTTGTAAAATTGTCTACTTTGTAATTCTTTAATATAGAGTTTTGCTTCAAGTCAAAGTTATAGCAAATATTTAAGAAATTTTTTTTTGAAAAATCTTTAAAAAAATCTAATAATTTTAGCGAACTATTCTTTTCTAGTTCAAAGTCTAATCTTAAATTAACATTCTTAGAAAAGGATTGATCATTTGTAATATGGTATATAATTAGTGGTTTTTTCACTTCATAATCGGCTTTAACCAATATCTTATAGCACCCATTACTAAATGCATTATTAAGTTCAATTAACGAATTTATATTTTTTTTGTTTTCCTCTAAATTTGAAAAATCAATAATTTCTACTTTATTTTCTTTCTCGTAAGTAAAATCAATTTTTTCAATCCTTCCATTTATAAAAATTATTTTATTATGTTCTAATCCATCTATAAATATAGTTGGATCAATTTTATTTGAAATTGAGTAATCATTATAAAAACTAATTTCTCCAATATTTTTATGAATTATTTGACTTAGGTCTGAAAACTTCCAATTTTCAAGTTTTCTAGATGGCAAGCCTTTTTTTAAAAAACTATTAAGAAACTTTTGTTTTACCTCTATATCTTCTTTAGAAAAACTTGATGTTTTAATTATTTTTTCAAAATCTTTTTGTGCTTTTTCCATAATCTATTTAAAATTTTCATATCCTTTTTTTTCTAACTCTAAAGCTAATTCAGGACCACCTGACTTTATAATTTTTCCTTCCATTAAAACATGAACAAAATCAGGTTTTATATAATCAAGTAGTCTTTGGTAGTGAGTAATAATTAAAAAGGAGTTATTTTTATTTCTTAAGGTATTAACTCCATCTGAAACAATTCTTAAAGCATCTATATCAAGTCCTGAGTCTGTCTCATCAAGTATTGATAATTTTGGACACAATAAAGACATCTGTAAAATTTCATTTTTCTTTTTTTCACCGCCAGAAAAACCAACATTTAATTGTCTATTTAATTTTTCTTCATCAAATTTTAATTCTTTAGATTTTTTTTTTACTAATTTTAGAAATTCAATTGCATCTAGTTCTTTTTCACCTCTTGCTTTTTTTATTGCATTTAAAGAAGTTTTTAAAAAAATATTTGTATTAACGCCTGGAATTTCTAATGGATATTGGAAAGCTAAAAATATACCCTTATGAGCTCTTTCTTCTATTTCCAGATCAAATAAATTTTTTCCCTCATATGTTATTTCCCCTGATGTTTCGTATCCTTTCTTGCCAGATAAAATATTTGATAAAGTACTTTTACCAGATCCATTAGGGCCCATGATTGCATGAACTTCACCAGGATTTATATCTAATGAAAATCCATTTAAAATAGACTTATTATCTATTGTTGCATTTAAATTATTAATTTTAAGCATTAACCAACGCTCCCTTCTAGACTAATGCCTACAAGTTTTTGCGCTTCTACAGCAAATTCCATAGGTAGTTGCTGCAAAACCTCTTTACAAAAACCATTTACTATTAATCCAACTGCTTCCTCTGGATTTAAACCTCTTTGCTGACAATAGTGTAATTGTTCTTCGCTAATCTTAGATGTAGTTGCCTCATGAGCAATATTAGATTCAGAATTTTTATTTTTTATATAAGGTACAGTATGAGCTCCACATTTATTACCCATTAATAAGGAATCACATTGAGTATAATTAGCTGAATTTTTAGCTTTTGATGAAATATCAACCAAACCTCTATATGTCATATCTGAATTACCAGCTGAAATTCCTTTTGAAATTATTTTACTTTTAGTGTTTTTTCCTAAATGGATCATTTTGGTACCTGTGTCAGCCTTTTGATGATTGTTAGTAATAGCTATAGAATAAAATTCCCCAACAGAATTATCTCCTTTAAGAATACAGCTTGGGTATTTCCAAGTTATTGCTGACCCTGTTTCTACCTGTGTCCAAGAAATCTTTGAATTTTTACCTTTGCACAAACCTCTTTTGGTTACAAAATTATAGATACCACCTTTTCCATCTTTGTCTCCTGGATACCAATTTTGAACTGTTGAATATTTTATTTCAGCATCATCTAGTGCAATTAATTCTACATTAGCAGCATGAAGTTGATTTTCATCTCTCATTGGAGCTGTGCATCCTTCCAAATAACTTACATAGCTTCCTTTATCAGCTATAATTAAAGTTCTTTCAAATTGACCTGTGTTTGATGCATTAATTCTAAAATATGTTGATAATTCCATTGGACACCTAACACCCTCAGGAATGTAGACAAAAGAACCATCTGTGAAAACAGCAGAATTTAATGTTGCAAAAAAATGGTCACTAGTTGGAATTACAGTTCCTAAATATTTTTTAACAAGGTCTGGGTGATTTTGAATTGCCTCTGATATTGGGCAAAATATAATACCTTTTTTTGTTAACTCATCTTTAAAAGTAGTTGCGACGGAAACTGAGTCAAATACAGCATCAACTGCTATTCCATTTAATCTTGCTTGTTCTTGAAGAGGAATCCCAAGTTTTTTATATGTTTCAAGAAGCTTAGGATCTAGCTCATCAAGACTCTTTGGTTTATCTTTCATACTTTTTGGAGCTGAATAATAATACAAATCTTGATAATCAATCTTTGGATACTTTGGTTTTTGCCAATCTGGCTCTACTAGTACCTTAAATCTTTCAAATGCTTTTAGCCTAAAATGAAGCATCCAATCAGGCTCTTTTTTGATATTAGAAATAAATTTAATTACATCTTCATTTAATCCTTTTGGAGCTTGAATATTTTCAATATCAGTAGAAAAACCATATTTGTAATCTTTCAAATTTTCTATTTCTTTTTGTCTGTTATCCATTTTATAATCTATTTTCTTTATTACTTTTTAATAAATCTTCTAAACTTTTCTTTTCAAAAAAACTATTAATATGACTCTCTAACTCATCCCAAAGATTATGAGTAATGCACTTCGTTGCTTTACCATTGCATCCTTTTTTAGAATCTTTTTTGCATTGTACAGTTTTGACTTTTTCGTCAACTGCTTGAAAAATATTAGTTAGCTTAATCTCATTTGGTTTTTTTGATAATACATATCCTCCTTGTGTACCTCGAGTACTTTTAACAATTTGATCCTTCTTTAACTTAGAAAAAATTTGCTCGAGGTAATCTAATGAAATACCTTGCCTTAAAGATATATCTCTTAAAGATACCGGATTGACGTTATCAAACCGAGCTAAGTCAACTAATGCCATTACGGCATATCGGCCTCTTGATGTTAATTTCATTTTACCCTTTAAATTTAAGCCTTTTTATACATACCTGACTAAAATGGTCAAGTATAGTTTTAAAAAAAAAATTAACATATTGTCGCTCAGTTATGATAAACGTAACTTTTTTTTGAGAATAATAATCAATATCGTATATGGATAATAAAATTTTAGAAATATTTATTCCAGGCCCTGCTGGAAGACTTGAAGCAAAATATTTTAAAAGTAAAAAAAACACTTCTCCAATAGCAATGGTACTACAGCCACATCCTCAATACGGAGGAACAATGAATAATAAAGTTGTAGTAGATACTTTTCACACATTTATGGATAACGATTTTTCAGTATGTAGAGTAAATTTTAGAGGTGTTGGCAAGAGTGATGGAGAGTTTGATAATGGCCAAGGTGAACTTGCTGATGCAGCGGCCGCACTAGATTGGCTTGAGAGAGAAAATTTTGATAACTCACAATGCTGGGTATCAGGATTTTCTTTTGGTTCATTAATAGCTATGCAATTATTAATGAGAAGACCAGAGATAAATAGATTTATTGCAATTTCTCCTCAACCAAATGTTTATGATTTTTCTTTTTTATCACCTTGCCCAACATCTGGGTTAATGATTTATGGAAAAAAAGATGAGTTAGTCCCCTTAGAATATATTAACGAACTAGACAAAAGATTAAGTGCTCAAAAAGGTATTAAAGTAGAATTTCAATCTGTACCTGAAGCAAATCATTTCTTTTCAAAAACCGAGGAATCTTTGATCAAAAACCTTGATAAATACATAAAAAAAGAAACTGCTCTTTACTAAAAATTTTTAACTAACTTTCCGCCTACTGTAGGTATCTCACAACTTGTAGTCTTTGGATATGATATTGGTAAATTTAAAAATGATCTGATCGCAAGATACCCAAATGCTTGGGACTCAATATAATCTCCATTTAAATTATAGTCATCAATAGAATTTAAGTTTATATTTTTTTTATATAACAAATAATCTTTAATATTTTGGATAAGAAAACTATTTTTTCTACCCCCGCCACAAATTAAATATTTTATAGGTTTATTATTATTACCATTAGCATATTCGATCCCTTTTGCTATGAGGTAAGCAGTAAAATTAGTTATTGTTGCACAACCATCTTCTAATGTTAACCCTCTTGCAAATGAAATATCAAAATCTTTTACATCTAAAGACTTTTCGAATGAGTCTATTTTGAAATTATCAATAGCTTGATTCAAAATTAATTGATTAATTTTACCTGATTTTGCAATTGAACCGTTTTTATCAAAATTATTTTTAGAATTTTTTCTTATCCAATCATCAATCATACAATTACCGGGACCTGAGTCAAAAGCTTCTAAATTATCCTCTAAGTTTTCATCTTTTTTAATTATTTTGGTGATATTTGAAATTCCACCAATATTTAGAAAGCAAATAGGAAACTCTATTTGATACTTTTCATTTATATATTTAGACAATAAGTTATGAAAAATAGGTGTTAGTGGAGCACCTTGACCTTTATTTATCAAGTCTTCTTGTCTAAAATCATAAATAACTTTTTTTTTTATTAATTGAGACATTAACTTGCCGTCTCCTAATTGTTTTGAAAATCTTTGTTCTGGGTTATGCAAAATTGTTTGTCCATGAAAACCTACAAAATCTATCTCATCTTGATATTTTGATGATATTTCGCTAACAATTTTGCTATGAAATACAGTAATTTCTCTCTCAACCTCGTTTAATCTAGAAGTGTACTGCTTCAAATCATCAATGCTTAAAATTAAATTTCTTAATTCAATTAATTGCTGGTGTAAACTTTCGTTATATTCAAAATATTCATCTAAAACACTGCTAAATTGATTGAATCCATCCGACCTAATTAATGATACATCAACCCCATCCATTGAAGTTCCACTCATTAATCCTATAGCCGTATATAATTTATTTTTCATTGATATTCTTTTTAATAAAAATTTGTATATTGTGTAACTATAAGCATATGAATAAATTTTTAAAAGAATTTAAAGATAGAGGTTTTTTCTATCAATGTACAAATGATGAGGAATTGTCCAGTTTAATGGATAAGGAAAAAATTAAAGCGTACATCGGATTTGATTGCACCGCTGAAAGCTTACATGTCGGTAGCTTATTACAAATCATGTGTCTTAGATTATTACAAAAGAATGGCCATAGACCAATTGTGCTACTAGGTGGAGGTACTACTAGAATTGGGGATCCATCAGGAAAAGATAAAACAAGAAAAATATTGAGTGAAGAAGAGATAGAAAAAAATATTAAGAATATAAAAGATATACTTAAAAAATTTTTAGATAATGATAACCCTAAAACAAAACCAATTTTTGTAAATAATTATACGTGGCTGAAAAATTTGAATTATATCTCTTTTCTTCGAGATATAGGTAAACATTTTACAATTAATAAAATGTTAACTTTTGATAGTGTTAAATTAAGATTAGAAAGAGAGCAATCTTTAAGCTACATGGAATTTAATTATATGATTTTGCAAGCTTATGATTTTTTAGAGCTTAATAAAAAAGAAAATTGTGTTTTACAAATTGGTGGTTCAGATCAATGGGGAAATATTGTTAATGGTGTGGATCTTATCAAAAGATATTCAAATAAACAAAGTTATGGTCTAACTACACCCTTAATTACTCTGGCCACGGGAGCTAAAATGGGAAAATCTGAAAATGGAGCGATCTGGTTAGATAAAAAATTTTTATCAGCTTATGACTATTGGCAATTTTGGAGAAATACAGATGATAGAGACGTTTTAAAGTTTTTAAAAAATTTTACTGATTTAGAAGTTGAGGATATAAAAAAAATTGAAAATGATAATATCAATGATTTAAAAATACTTTTGGCTAATGAAACAACAGCCATGCTTCATGGTGAAAATGCCGCTAAAAATTCAGAACAAGCTGCTAAAGAGGCATTTTCAGGTAATTCACTTGGATCTAACTTGCCTTCTATAAAGATTAATTTAAAAGATATTAATAATAAATTGGATATAATTGATCTAATAATTCTATCTAAATTAGAAAAGTCTAAAAGTGAAATAAGAAGATTAATTAAAGGTAACGCAGTAAAAATTAATGATAAAATTATATCTGATGAAAAATTAATTGTTACATATGAAATTTTTAAGGAAAACTACCTTAAACTTTCTATTGGAAAAAAGAGACATTTAAAAATTGAATTAGATTAGTTTTTTTTAATCTTTTCTAGTGTCCTAGTTATAAATCTTGGAGTTAATGTTTTTATTGGATTTACAGTTGTTTCAAGTTTTTTTGGAGGTCCCTTCACTTTAAAGCTTACTCCAAAAACACCCTCACCAACTTTTTTTCCAATAAGCAAATCTCCAATTAATGGAATTGAAGCAATGGATCTATTAATTGTAGTCGCTGGAACCAATGTGCCTCTTAAACTAATTATGTTATCTTCCTCAATATAACCTTCAATTAAAATAGATATTGCCGGTCCAATTGCATACAACTCTTGAATCGTCATAAGTTTATTTTTATTTGTAAAATTCATTTGAAAATCTGTAAATCTAATACCTTCTCCAGTTAGTAAATCTGCTATTCCTTGAAGAGAAGCGAGAGAGAGTAATTTTGCTAATGCTGGAATTTCTTTGACTTTAAAATTGTCTATAATCAATTTTGAATTTGAAATACCATCCTTTTTTGAAGAATAAAAATCTAAATATCCTTCATTACCATCTTCGAACCCTTTTATGAATTTATATCTTTTTACAAGTGGTTTAGCTCTTGAAGAGAATAGAGTAGTAATTTTTTCTTCATCTTTAGTATTTATTGTAAATGTTAATTTTTCATCCTTATCAAATAGTGCCGATATGTTAGCTTGATTTACTTTATTGTCTACTATTCGAAGTTTACCATTTAAATCTTTAACAATATTATCATTACCAATATAAACATTAGAAAAATTTAGCGTCATATTTATATTTTCTTTAAAAATATCTAATTGTTGATCATCTTTACCTTTTAATAGATTCGTAATGAGACTATCAGCATTTAATAATGATCCATTTAGCTCATAATAATTATTTTTAATTCTACTAAGTGCAAATTTGTTTCTCTTTTCACTATTATCAAAATAATCTAAATCAACTTTATCTACTTTAGCAATTTTATTTTTGTTATCTAATATTAAATTATTAATCATAATTCTGTTATTTTTTGAAATAAGACTAATTTTTTTAAGATCAAGTCCAATTTTTTTTGTATAGCTACCAATTATTTTTATTTGGGAATTTAATTTCTTATCCTTTTCATAATTAATGAAATCTATTTTTAAAGGTGCATCATTTACTTCTAAGTCTGTTTCAAAATTATATTTTTTATTTTTCTTTGAAAATGAATATTTTATTTTATTAAATTCTTTCTCTAATTTAATTTTTCCTGAACCTTCCATTGATAGAATATTGTCTTTATAATTAATTTTAATCTTTTGATCCTTTAGATACAAAGTGTCTTTTGTATTAGGCAAATACTCTTTTATTAAATTTTGGTTTTTAATATTTATTTCGCTTAATTCAATATTTGACACTAAGTCAAAATCAGACCCTTTTTTTGCAACTTCATAATCAATAAGCTCAAATTTATCTACAAGTTTGACTTTACCACTTCCCTCAATTGATAATTTTTTATTGGTATAAGATGCTTTTATCTTATGATCCTTTAGATTCAAAATATCCTTCGTATTAGGAAAATACTTTTTTATTAAATTTTGGTTTTTAATATTTAGTTTGCTTAATTCAATATTTGACACTAAATCAAAATCTGAACCTTTATTCACAACTTCATAATCAATAAGGTCAAATTTATCTAGAAGTTTAACTTTACCTTTACCCTTAATTGATAATTTATTATTGACATAAGATGCTTTTATCTCGTGATCTTTTAGGTCAATTAAATCATTAATTTGTACTATATTTTTACTAATTAAATCATTTCTCTTATATTGAGAACTATCAATTAGAATATTTGAATTTATTGTTAAATTCTCAACTTTCAGCTTGTTATTAATATTAAATGAAAAATCATTGTTAGATTCAAAGTTTGTATTAATTAGGTCAAATTGAGGATATTTTAACTTAATCATTTGAAGTAACTCATCATTTAAAGGAGAATTTTTATTTCTTATAGTGCCTTCAAGTAAATAATCTTTTTTATCTTTTTTTATATTTAATCTCTCAGATAAAAAATTGATGTTATTTGTGTCAAAACTAATATCTCTAAAATTAAAATTGTTTTCTGTAATATCAAAAAGAAAATTTATTTTTTCTAATTTATTTTTTCTAAGTAAACTTATTTTGCCATCTTTTAATGTTCCATTAACTTTATAATCTTTCTTTAGAGCTCCAAAATCATCAAAATTAAATTTTAAATCTGCTATTAAATATCCTCTCTTTATAAATCGTTCTAAAAAAAATAATTCAGGCCTATTATTTATTGATCTCATAAATAATACAAAATTTTTAAGTAAAACTGGTTTAGTTGATATTTCTATTTGTGATGTAACTAATTGATTTTTGATTAATGAATTTAGTGATATTTGTGTTTTAACATATTCAAGCTCAATCAACTTTCCTTTAAAAATTATTTTAGGATCTATTGTTTTTGCATTAATCCTAAAATTTAATGGATCTAAAGTTAGTTTTATTTTTTTTAAACTTGTATCAAGTTTATTATTTTTTTGTTTTACAAGATCTTGAATTTGTTTGTTAAATTTTTCTGTCTCGATGCCAACGGTGCTTAAATAAATAATTAATAAAACAAAAACTCCTATTATTATAGATATATATTTTAAAATTTTTTTACTCATTTAATTTGATATAAAGATTGCTCTAAAAATTCATCCAAATCTCCATCTAAAACCTTATCTGGACTTGTACTTTCAAAGTTTGTTCTATTATCTTTTACTAATCTATACGGCTGTAAAACATATGATCTTATTTGGTGGCCCCATCCAATTTCTGATTTAGATTTTTCCGTATTTTGATTTTCCTGCTCCTTTTTTTTAATTTCATAATCATATAATCTTGCTTTTAACATGTTCATACATGTTTCTTTATTTTTATGCTGAGATCTTTCATTTTGGCATTGAACAACTATTTTAGAAGGTATGTGAGTAATTCGTACAGCACTATCCGTTGTATTTACATGCTGGCCACCTGCTCCACTTGACCTGTAAGTATCTATTCTTAAGTCTTTTTCAATAATTTCGATATTGATATTTTCATCAACTACTGGATATACCCATACACTTGCAAAACTTGTGTGTCGCCTTGCTCCAGAGTCAAACGGAGATATTCTTACTAGTCTATGGATTCCAGATTCTTTTTTAAGCCACCCAAACACATAATCACCTTCAACTTTAATTGTTGATGATTTAATGCCAGCTTCATCTCCTTTATGTTCACTAATTAAGTTCGATTTAAAATTTTTTTGATCTGCCCATTTTAAGTACATTTTTCTTAACATTTCAGCCCAATCTTGACTTTCTGTACCTCCTGCACCCGCATGTATTTCTATATAGCAGTCTAGAGAGTCCGCCTCATTTGATAAAAAACATTTAATTTCATTTTTTTTTACTAAGGCTCTAAGTTCTTTAATATTTAGTAATACTTCTTTTTGCACAGACTCATTGTCTTCCTCCATCGCTAACTCACTTAAATCATCTAAATCAGAAAGCTTTTCTATTGAAATCTTATAAGTATTTAATAGATCCTCAAAAAGTTTTTTCTCTTTAATTACTTTTTTTGAATTTTCTTTATCTTGCCAAAAATTGGCTTCTAACATTTTAGCGTTTAATTCTTCGAGTTTTGAATTAATATTATTTTTTTCAAAGATACTCCTTAACTCTAGAGTTAATCTTTTCTATTTCTTTTTTGTAATCTTGATATTTATCATCCATTAATAAAACTTTAATATATTATTAGTGTCTAATCTATCATTATTTGAATATAAAACTTTCCCATCAATTACATTTTGTTTTTTAAAGACTTCAATAATTGTATTTTTAGAATTAAATTTTGCTTTTTGACCAGTATTTGGGTCAACTACCATCATTACTGTTCCTTCGGCTGCTTTAAAAGGTCTTGCATCTGATTTATTAACAGTTTTTTTAACAAAATTTTTGAAAATAGGTAAAGCTGTTTTTGAACCAGTTTCGTATCTACCAAGTGGTGAAGGATTATCTAAACCGACATAAACTCCAATTAAAAGATTAGATGTATATCCAACAAACCATGTATCTGTGTTTTTATTAGTTGTGCCTGTTTTTCCAGCAATATTCAATTCAAGTTCTCTTAATTTTTTTGCTGTTCCTCTTTGCACAACTCCTTCAAGTATTGAGGTCATTTGATAAGATGTTTGGGGAGAAAAAATTTTCTTATAATCATCTTTTATAATTGGGTAATCTTTACCTAAATAAGAAATTTGATCACAATTAATACATTTTCTTTTATCGTTGTTAAAAATAGTTTTTCCCTCACTATCTTGAATTCTATCTATTAAAATTGGGTCAACAAGTTTACCTCCATTAACAAATACAGAATAAGCTGAGGTTAGTTTTAACAATGTAGTTTCAGCAGATCCAAGTGAAATAGACAAAAGTTCTTCGGGATTATCGTATATACCTAGATTTTCTGAAAAATTAATAATCTTTTTAATGCCTAGGTCTTGAGCTATTCTAACAGTCATCAAATTTCTAGATTTTTCTAACCCAACTCTCAAAGTTGATTGTCCATAAAATTTTTTTCCATAATTTTCTGGTTTCCACATTTTAAGATCTTCTCCTTGGTCTAAAACAATAGGAGCATCTAAAATTAAAGATGTTGGGGTATAATTATTTTCAAGAGCTAAAGCATAAATAAATGGTTTAAAAGCCGAACCAGGTTGTCTTAAAGCTTGAGTGACTCTGTTAAATTCACTTTTTTTAAAACTAAATCCACCACTTAAAGCTAGGACTCGACCTGTATAAGGATCCATAATAACTATTCCGCCATTTACTTTTGGCAATTGTTTTAAACTATAATCTTTATCACCAATTTTTTTTACATAAACTATGTCGCCAACTTTTAATAATTTATTAAAATCCTTTTTTGTCCAAGAAATATCTTCAAATTTAATTTTTCCATTTAATCTATCCTCAGTTTCAATATTTGCTGAAAATTTGTTTAATTTTTTAACAATTGCTAATCGCCAATTAATTGAGTCCTCTAAGTTAAACTTCTTGAGATTTTTATTCCAATTTTTTGAATAACTTTTATTTGTTAATGGTCCTCTCCACCCTTTTCTCTTATCATAAGATAATAATCCGTCTCTAAGTGTTTCGGTTGCTATCTTTTGAAATTCTAAATTTATAGGTGTATTAATATTGAAACCTTGTTTATAAACTTTATCGTATGTTAAAATTTGTATTACTTTTTTTCGAACATCTTCAATATAATATTGAGCATCTTCTAAAAAAATTTTTTTTGATTTATTCAAAATGATCTTTTTATCTTTAAGATAATCGTACTCTTTAGAATCTATATATTCGTTATCAAGCAGGTTTTTTAAAACTAAATCTCTTCTAAATTTAGCTAACTCCATATCTCTATAAGGATTATATTTGCTTGGTGCCTTAGGTAGAGCTGCTAAAAGAGCGGCTTCACTATAATCTAAATCTTTAATAGATTTGTCAAAATATTGTAAACTTGCCGCAGCAACTCCATAAGTTCCACTTCCAAGATAAATTTGATTTAAATATAGTTCTAAAATTCTTTGTTTAGATAAAGCTCTTTCTATTCTAAATGCTAAAATAGCTTCTTTTATTTTCCTATTAAGACTAACCTCATTTGTTAATAAAAAATTTTTAGCCACTTGCTGAGTTATTGTTGAGGCACCCTCAAGTCTTTTTGATGAAATTATATTAGAAATGTTGTTAACCACTGCTCTTAAAACTCCTTTTGCATCAACTCCTGGATGAGAAAAGAAATTTTTGTCCTCAGCTGATAAAAAAGAATTAATTACATTTTTTGGAATTGAGTTAAAAGGAACAAATATCCTTTTTTCTTTTGAAAAATCAGCAACAAGATCTCCGTTACCAGAATATACCTTACTTGATACGGGTGGTTTGTAGCTTTTAAGAAATCTATAATCGGGAATATTATTTGAATAAGACCATAAAATTCCAAATATCAAAATACCAAGCAATAAAACGAGAGATAATGAAATAAATAGTGTATTTTTTAGAAATTTATTCATTTTATTTCCATTATAACTTGGAATTTGTTAAAGATAAGGCACTAGAATAAAACAAAATTTTATAAACACTTAAATTATTAAATGAATAAAACAATCAAATTATTATGGAAAAAAATTTATATATCGATGCATCGCATCCTAATGAAACAAGAATTGTTCTTAAATCAGATGATAACATTGAAGACTACGAGTACGAAGGTTTAAAGAATAATTTAATAAAAAATAACATATATCTAGGTAAAGTTAGTAGGATAGAACCATCTCTTCAAGCTGCTTTTATTGATTTTGGAAGAGAGAGACATGGTTTTTTATCTTTTAACGATATTCAATCTGATTATTACCAAATACCAAAAGCAGATTTAGACAGAATTAAAGAAGAAGAAGAAAAAGCTAGAGAGGAACTTTCTAAAGAGGGTGAGGCTAAAGAAGAAGAAAATATTGCTGAGGGAAAACTTGAAATTGATGATCCTATTAATATTGAAAAAGACCCATCAGATGAAAGTGAAAATGAGACTGATGAAACAAATAATTTAAATGAGGAAATAGAAAAAAAAAAAGAGACAAAATTTAAATTCAAAAGATATAAAATACAGGAAGTTATTAAACCAAATCAAGT
The DNA here is from genome assembly GCA_003283905.1 of Pelagibacteraceae bacterium AG-319-F18. Classification (GTDB taxonomy): domain Bacteria; phylum Pseudomonadota; class Alphaproteobacteria; order Pelagibacterales; family Pelagibacteraceae; genus Pelagibacter. The sequence goes on from QBXA01000012.1 coordinate 13,517, forward strand.
AATTTTGGTACAAGTCATCAAAGATGAACGGGGCCAAAAAGGCGCAGCACTGAGTACATTTATTTCAATAGCTGGAAAATATATTGTGTTAATGCCAAATACTCCAAAAGGTGGAGGAATATCTCGTAAAATATTCAATCCATCAGATAGAAAAAAAATAAGAACAATTTTAAATGAGATTCAAATCCCTAAAGAAATGGGTTTAATTGTGAGAACTGCAGGCAGCAATAAAACTAAAAATGAAATTAATAATGATTTAGAAACTCTTGTCAAAACATGGAGTCAAATTAAAGATAATGCTATTAATTCTATAGCCCCATCATTAATTCATCAAGAAAGTGAAATTATAAAAAGAACTATAAGAGACAAGTTTGATGATAGTACTAAGAATATTATAGTTGAAGGTAACGAAGGTTATAAAAAAGCACAAACCTTCATGAAAATGATAATGCCATCAAGTGTCAAAAAGATAAAAAAATATAGAGGAAAAGTTCCGCTATTTATTGAAGAAAATATTGAACAAAAATTAAATCAAATATTTGAATCAGAAATAAAACTTAAATCAGGAGGATATCTTGTAATTAACCCAACTGAAGCACTTGTATCAATCGATATAAATTCTGGTAGCTCAATTAAAGGTAAAAATATAGAAAGCACAGCATTAACTACAAATATTGAAGCTGCTGAAGAAATTGCTAGGCAAATTAAAATAAGAGATTTGTCTGGTCTAATTATAATCGATTTTATTGATATGCTTAGTTATGGAAATAGAAGATTGGTTGAAAGGAAAATTAAAGAAAAATGTAGAGCTGATAGAGCTAGAATCCAAATTGGAAGAATAGGTAATTTTGGCCTTCTTGAAATGTCTAGACAAAGGTTGAGAGAAAGCGCGATAAAATGGAAAGTGACTCTTACAGATGAGTCATTTGCTCAAAAATTACTTAAAACTGTTGAATTAAAAGCAGTTACTAATAAAGCTAAATTTGTTGAACTTAGAGTTTGTAAAAAAATTTCTGATTTTTTAAAAGAAAATTTTGTTGATGATTTAACTTATTTTGAAAAGAAAAATAAAATGACAATAGATATTGTTAGTGACCCAACACTTATTATCCCAGAATATATAATTAATATTCAAAACAAATCAAAAAAAACAATTGAACTAATCGAACATTTTGAAAAATTAAAAAACTTAGATATTAAAGTTAAAGAGGTTAAGATTATTGAAAAGAAAGAAGTTAAAAAATTCCATAAAAAACCTTTTAAAAAGAAACCTTATTTTAAAAAAAAGTTTGTTAAAAAAAAAGTAGCTATTTAATAATCCCTGTTTTTGGTGAAGATGCAATTCCGTATAAATATTTATTGATACGTCCAGCTAAAAAAGATTGTCTACCAGCAATCACAGCATTCTTAAAAGCAAGTGCCATATCAAATGGTTTTTTTGCTTTAGCAATTGCAGTATTAACTAGAACTCCATCACATCCTAATTCCATTGCAATTGTTGCATCTGAAGCTTGACCCAAACCTGCATCTATAATTAATGGTAACTTTGTTTGCTTTCTAATAATTTGAATGTTCGTTTTATTTTGAATACCCAAACCTGAACCAATGGGTGCTGCTAATGGCATTATTGCATCAGCTCCTGAGTTTTCTAATCGTTTAGCCATTAATGGATCGTCATTACAATAAACCATAACTTTGAAGCCTTCTTTAGCTAAAACTTCTGTTGATTTTAAAGTTTCGATCATGTCTGGAAACAAATTTTGCTTATCTCCTAAAACTTCCAATTTAACCAATTTCCAACCACCAATTTCTCTTGCTAATCGAAGTGTTCTTAAAGCTTCTTCCGAATTAAAACATCCTGCAGTGTTTGGTAAATATGTAATTTTCTTTGGATCAATATAATCCATAAGTAGAGGTTTTTTTTTATCTGTTATGTTTACCCTTCTAACTGCAACAGTTACGATTTCAGCCCCGGAAAGTTTAATTGCTTTTGCACACTCGGACATGCTTTTATATTTGCCAGTGCCAACAATTAATCGAGAATTAAATTCTTTATTAGCAATAATTATTTTGTCATTTTTCACTTATCCCCCTCCAATAAAATGAACTATCTCAACTTTATCATTTTTTTTTAAACTAATTTTACTAACATTTTTTTTATCTATTATCTCTTGATTAAGTTCAATTGCTACTTTTTTTATAGGAATTTTTAGATGTTTTACTAAATCTGAGATTTTCCAATTCTCAGAAATAGATTTAAACTTACCATTCACTTTAATTTTTATTTTTTTTATTTTTTTCATCGTATATAAGAGTTGAATGAACAATAAAATAATTATTATTAATGGTCCAAATCTTAATCTATTAGGTGAAAGAGAACAATCACAATATGGTTCAGCTACTTTTGAACAATTGAAAGAAAATTGTATAAAAAAATCAAATGAGATTGGTATAGAATTAGAGTTTGCTCAATCAAATATTGAAGGAGAGCTTGTAAATTTAATTCAAGACTCTAGAAAAAAATATGATGGCATGATTATAAATGCTGCGGGATTTACACATACTTCAGTAGCAATTAGAGATGCTCTTGATTTATTTAAAAAACCAATAATCGAATTACATATATCAAATATATATAAAAGAGAGGAATTTAGGCATAAATCTCTTATAAGTGATATAGCAACAGGAGGAATTTTTGGTTTAGGTGTTGAGGGTTATATTTTGGCCATAATTTCAATAGAGAAGCTTTTAAAAAATGAAAATAGATAAAAGTATAATAAAAGTGTTAAGTGATTATTTAGATGAATTTAATCTCACCGAGATAGAGATTGCTGAAAAGGATACTAAAATTAAAGTCTCAAAAAATAATGTATCTATTAGTAATCAACCAGTCGTCACAACAGCTACAACACAAACTGGAAATGAAAAAGTTTCTAATAAATTTAATACAAAATCAGGAACTGAAATTACTTCTCCACTTATCGGTACAGCATACCATGCACCAGAGCCTGGTGCAAAAAAATTTGTTGAAGTAGGTAAAAAAATTAAAAAAGGTGATACCATAATGATTGTTGAAGCAATGAAAACAATGAACCACGTCCCCTCAACGGCAGATGGTGTTGTAAAAGAGATTTGTGTTGAAGATGGTCATCCTGTTGAATTTGGTCAAACTATTATCATTCTAGAATAAAATAATGTTTAAAAAAATCTTAATTGCAAACCGTGGGGAAATTGCAGTTAGAATTATTAGAGCTTGTAAGGAATGGGGAATTCCAACTGTGGCTGTTCATTCTGATGTTGATAGAGAAAGTATGCATGTAAGAATGGCAGATGAAAGTGTATGCATAGGATCTCACCAACCTGCAAACAGCTATTTAAATATTCCAAATTTAATGTCAGCAATAGAACTTACCAATGCTGACGCTGTACATCCTGGTTATGGATTTTTATCTGAAAATGCTAGTTTTGCTAAAATTCTTGAAGAAAATAAAATAAGTTTTATTGGTGCATCATCTAAACATATAAAAATGATGGGAGATAAGATTCAAGCAAAGATAATTGCTAAAGAGAATGGTTTACCAGTAATTGAAGGTTCTGAGGGTGGTGTTACTGATATAGCTCAAGCTAAAGAACTGTGTAAAAAAATTGGATTTCCAGTCTTAATTAAAGCTTCAGGTGGTGGAGGTGGAAAAGGTATGAAAATTGTTTACAAAGCTGAAGAATTTGAAACCTTATTTTCTACTGCAAAATCAGAAGCACAAAAATACTTTGGTAATGATGAAGTTTATATCGAGAAGTTTTTTCAAAATCCAAGACATATAGAAGTTCAAATTTTAGCAGGTAAAAATAATGTTGTACACCTTCATGAAAGAGATTGCTCTGTTCAAAGAAGGCACCAAAAATTAATTGAAGAAACACCAAGCCCTGTTCTTAATGATGAAATCAGAAAAGATTTATTTGAAAGAACAGTGAATATGGTTGCAAAAATTGGTTACATGGGAGCTGGAACAGTAGAATTTATTTATGAAGATGGAAAATTTTATTTTCTAGAAATGAATACGAGAGTACAAGTTGAGCATCCTGTAACAGAAATGGTAACCGGTGTTGACATTATTAAGGAGCAAATATGGATCGCTTTTTCTGGAGAAACAACTTTAAAACAGAGTGAAATAAACCCAAGAGGTCATGCAATTGAGTGTAGAATAAATGCAGAAGATGCAAGTAAAAACTTTCAACCATCGCCTGGAACCATAGGTATGTGTCATCAACCATCAGGTTTTAGAACAAGAGTAGATGGAGCTATTTTTCAAGGATATAAAGTTACTCCTTATTATGATAGTATGGTTTGTAAACTAATTTGTCATGGAAGAAATAGGACAGAGGCAATTCAAAGGATGAATAGATCACTAGATGAATTTGTGATTGAGGGGATTACAACAACCATTTCACTCCATAAAAAACTATTAAGTCATAAAAAATTTATTAATTCTGACTTTAACGTTAGTTGGTTAGACAAAGATACAATAGTCTAATAACATTTTATAAGCCAAACATCATACACAGGATGATCAAATGGAGTTATTGATGGACTTGATGAAAACATCCATCCATTAAATACGAAAACCTCATTATTATTTTCATCAGTTAGATCTTTGACTTGTATATAAGCTGTAATTTCAGGATTATCATCAAATTCTGAATTTTTACATTTTAAGCTTTTTATAGAGAGGTCTTTAAAAGTAATTAATTCCCCATTTTTTATTTTTAATAAAGTATTTTTTGAACTAATCTTATCTAAAATTTTTAAATCTGTAAAAGTTCCTTCTGTATTATCTTTTGCTTCTAAAATATTTATTAAAAAAAGATTAACTAAAAAAATAAAAAGAAAAAAATTAAATTTATTGTTTCCAGCTAAAATATTTCTTTTTAATTCCATCTTTATCTTTATTGGGATAATAAGCCTTTTCTGTACCAGTTAAATTAGATTGGTGAGGTTTTTGCCAATCATATTTTTTAAGTTCATGGATTTTTTCTATTTTATTAGGCATAAAATGCATCCACGAATACCACTCAACTGGTATTTTAGATGCATCAATAGTATTGACATAAATAACCCATCTCTTTCCACTTTTACTCTCATAATATTTATTACCAAGCTCGTCATTACCAACTAATTTTCCAAAAAAAATTGTTTTTAATCTAGTGCCAAATGTATCTTGATTCCACCATGTGAAAATTTTTTTTAAAAGTGTCAACATAAAATATTTTTTTTATTCAATTAAAAATTGTAAAATTTAAATTAGACTAAAATATGAATTTGTATATAAATAAATTGTCTGACCTAAGATTCAAAAAATTTAAAAAGAGGAAAAATGGCAAAATATTTAGTTGAGACTTACTACACGTGTACATTTAAAGTTAATCATTACCTAGATGATATTAATGAAAAAGAGTTAAAAAACCTTGAAAAAAGAGATGATGGAAAATTTGAGGTTTTGGATGTAAAACTTGATAATCGTAAAACCAAAAGTCTTGATCTTAATAACAATAAAGTTATTGAAAGTAAGAAAGTCGAAGTAGTTTCCAAGACAAACCAAACAATATCACAAAATAAAGAAAACATTATTTCAAACTTTAATAAATCCTCTGAGAGGGGTGGTAAAAGATTTGGAATGCCTGATAGAAGAAAAGGTTACATACAAAAAGCAACTATTGGGGACCATAAAGTTTATTTACATACTGGCGAATATGAAGATGGTAAGATAGGTGAAATTTTTATTGATACTAGTAAAGAAGGAGAATTAGTTAAAGCTCTAATGAACAATTTTGCTATCGCTGTCTCCTTGGGACTACAGTATGGCGTACCTCTAGATGAATTCATAAGTGCTTTTGTTGGTACAAAGTTTGAACCATCTGGAAAAGTACATGGTAATGATAGAATACTTAGTGCAAGTTCAATACTAGATTATATTTTTAGAGAATTAGCTATATCTTATCAAAATAGAGAAGATCTGGCACATACACCTTCTATTGGTGGCAATGAACCTGCTTCAAATGAAGAGGCACAATCTGAAGACCAAAACCAATTGTTAAAAATTGTAAAAGATATAACAAGCAAAGGTTTTGTGAGAAATAATTATAAAAAAAATCTTGTAGATCTTTCAGATGTTAAAATAAGTTTAAAAGGTAAAAAATAGTTTTATTTTTTATTTTTTATAGCAATACCAAGCTCTTTTAATTGTTCTGTATTTACATCAGATGGAGCTTTCATCATTAAGTCTTGTGCATTTTGATTCATTGGAAACATAGTCACTTCTCTAATATTTTTTTCATTTGCTAATAACATTACAATCCTATCAATACCAGGAGCGATTCCACCGTGAGGTGGAGCTCCATAACTTAGTGCGTTGATCATTCCACTAAATTTTTCATCTACTTGTTTCTTGTCATACCCTGCTATTGAAAAAAGTTTATACATAAGTTCTGGCTTATGATTCCTTATTGCTCCCGATGAAAGTTCAATACCATTGCAAACTATATCGTACTGATAAGCTAATATATCTAAAGGTTTTTCAAAATCCTTTTCACTTAATTTTCCTTGTGGCATAGAAAAAGGATTATGACTAAATTCAATTTTATTAGTTATTTCATCTTTTTCAAACATTGGATAATCAACAATCCAACAAAATGCAAAAACATCATCATCGATTAAATCTAAATCTTTTGCTATTTCATCTCTAGCAAGTGAAGTAATTTTTTCTAAATCATTTTTTTTTCCACACGCCATAAAAATACTATCTCCTACCTCTGAGTTAGTTTTTTTCATAATTTCTTCCAAGGCTTCTTTGGAAAAAAACTTTCCAATAGGTCCTTTCGCTGAAAGCTGACCCTCTTTTTCAAAAGTAAAATATGCTAATCCTGAGGCACCTTGTTCTTTGGCCCATTTATCAATATTATCAAAAAAACTTCTAGGTTTATCTTTTGTATTTTTAGTAGAAATGCATCTGACTTTTGAACCAGATTTTACAAGTTTTTTAAAAATCTCAAATGAAACATCCTCTCTTGTGAATATTTCTGTAATATCATTTATAAGCAATGGGTTTCTTAAATCAGGTTTGTCACTTCCATAATTTAACATTGCTTTAGCATATGAAATTTTTGGGAATTTATCGTACATTAGTTTTTTATTTGAAAATTTTTTAAAAGTATTAACCATTAAAGTTTCAACAACGTTAAAAACATCATCTTGCTCTACAAATGACATCTCTAGATCAAGCTGATAAAATTCTCCTGGACTTCTGTCGGCTCTAGCATCTTCATCTCTAAAACATGGAGCTATTTGAAAATATTTGTCAAAACCAGAGACCATTATTAATTGCTTAAATTGTTGAGGTGCTTGTGGTAATGCATAAAATTTTCCAGGATTTAATCTGCTTGGAACTAAAAAATCTCTTGCGCCCTCTGGGCTAGAAGATGTCAATATTGGAGTTTGAAACTCTAAAAAACCAAGTTTAGTCATTTCGTTTCTAATATGTGAAATCACTTTTGATCTTAAGATTATATTTTCATGAATTTTTTTTCTTCTTAAATCTAAAAATCTATATTTTAATCTAATTTCTTCAGCATATTCTTGATCACTAAAAACGGGCATAGGTAACTCTTTACAAGTTCCTAGTATTTCAAATTCACTTATAATAACTTCAATCTCACCTGTTTCAATATCTTTATTAATTGTCTCATCAGAACGATTAACAACTTTTCCATTAATTTTTATGACTGTTTCAAGTTGAGTTTTTTCTAACTCTAAAAAATTTTTATTTTCTTTATCTATTATACATTGAGTAATTCCATAATTATCTCTTAGATCAATAAATAATAGGTTACCATGATCTCTTTTTTTATTAATCCATCCAGATATAGAAATATTTTTATCTAAATCTTCCTTTCTTAGTTCGTTACAATTATGTGTTCTATACTTATTCAACTATTCTCCTAAGGCTTCTTTTATAATTTTAAAATCGATTGGCTTTTTTCTTTTTAAACTAATTTTGTCGATTTTATATATGAAATCAAAAATTTTGCCATACGATCTATCAATTCTTTTAATAATAAAATCTATTAGTTTTTTATCTATAGATATTTGGCGATCTGATAAGTTTTTTAATATAAGAGCAAATAAAAGGTCATCTTCAGGTTTTTCTATATTGCATAATAAAAAATTTTTAGATCTTGAGTTTAAATCATCTAATTTAAAAGAATGGTCTACAATTGGGATTTTTGAAGTTAAAATAAGATATTTGTTATCCTGATCAACAATGTTTAATAAAGTAAAAAATAAACTTTCATCGATTCTATCATTAAAATTTTCAATAATTATATTTTCAAAAATCTTAACTTTTTCTAAAAAATCATTATTTATATCATCGGCTGATATCTTAATTCCTTTAAACTTATGTAAAAAAATATTTACTAAATGTGTTTTTCCTGAAAATTTTTCTCCAATTAAATTTACAAAATTCTTCTCCCACTTAGGCCAATTATTTAATAGTTTAAAAGCAAATTCATTACTTTGTGAAACATAAAAATCTTGATCTTTAAAATTTTGATCATAATCAAAATTCAAGATTAATTGATTTAGATCATTCATTTTAAAGTCCATATCTGATTTTGAATATCAAATTCATAATTTTTATCTTTCATAATTTTAAGAAAATGGTTTGGGGATCCATTAAAAATAATTTTATAAAAATTATCATTGTTATTGAATTTATAAATATAAAAATCATATATAAAATCCATATTATTTAGTATTTCTTCAAATTTTGAAATTTCTAAATTATCAGTGTTATTTACTGAGATTGTCAAAGGTAATTTAACTGATGTATTAATTTCATTTTTATTTTTCCAATAATTTTCATATAATTCTTTTAATCTTTCAATTAATTTATCTGCCTCTTGATAATTATATATATTAAGATTTATAAAATTTACATTTTTGAGATCTTCTTTTTGATTAATATTTATTTTATTTAAAACTTTAATATCATTATTATCTTTAAAGATTATTGATATGATGTATTCATTAAGATTATATTTTTGAATAATTTTCTTAAAATTATAACTTTCTAAATTTTTTATATTTTTTTTAATTAAATAAAAATCCTCAAGATCTTCAGTAGGTAAAATATAATTAAGTAAATGATACTTTTGAGTATATGAATTCCAATTATTAAAAATATAGCTCTCAGAAAAAATTAAAATTTCATCTTTATTTTTATCTACAATTATTGGTAGAAAAAAAATATTTTTTTTAATAGGCAGAGATGGAAAAATATTTTTTTTCTCCATAAGATTTAGTATTTTTTTTTTATTAAAAGATACATTTAAAGATAAATAATAAATCTCATTAATGAATTTTTCTTTTTTTATAGAAAAAGTTTCAATCATACCTTTAACTTGACTAAGAGATATTTTGCCAAGTTTTTTTTGATCTTTAGTTTGAACAATGGATAAAATTAACCTATCAAAAGCTTGGAAAAAACCTTCTTCAATTATCTTATTTTTATTAAAATTAATCTCAAATGGAGTGGATATTTCAATGTCGTTGATAGAGAAAGTCTTAGCTTGAATATTTTCTGTGGAAAAAAAAATATTTAACAAAGCAAGAAAGCAAAAATGAATATATAATCTTTTATAATTAAAAATTTTAATATTAAATCTCATAAAACATATTAATGAATAATAAATTAATTACCTATAAAAAAAGTGGAGTTAACATAAAAGCGGCAGATAAATTTGTTAATTTCATTTCATCTGTTTCATCAAAAAAAAAAGGCAAAAAAAAGTTTTCAAATATTGGTGGTTTTGGTTCTATATCAGATATTCCAAATCAAATAAAACAACCCAAAATTGTTGCCTGTACAGATGGGGTTGGCACAAAAGTAGAAATCGCAAATACGCTAAATAAGTATGACACTATTGGAATTGATTTAGTTGCAATGAGTGTAAATGATTTAATTGTTCAAGGCGCTAAACCTCTTCTATTTCTTGATTACATTTCCATAAACAAAATTGATTTAAAAAAATTAAAATCGATAATTAAAGGTATTGTAAAAGGATGCAGGTTGTCTGATTGTGAATTAGTTGGTGGAGAAACAGCTGAAATGCCTGACACATATGAGAAAGGTAAATTTGATATTGCTGGTTTTGCAGTTGGAATTGTTGGTAAAAATAAAATTTTAAATAAAAATAAAATTAAAAATAATGATTTAATTTTGGCTATTCCTTCAAGTGGTCTACATTCAAATGGATATTCTTTAGTACGCTATCTTCTTAAACAAAAAAAAATAGATATCAAAAAAAATAATTTTTTAAAAAATGAGTTGATCAAACCAACCAAAATTTATGTAAGTGAAGTTTTAAAATTGATAGATAAAGATTTAATTAATGGATGTGCTAACATTACTGGAGGTGGTTTAGTTGATAATATTAAAAGAGTGATTCCAGTTAATTTAACAGCTGAAATAAATTTAGACCAAATCAAAACATCTAAAATTTTCAAATGGCTTCATAAAAAAGGTATATCTGACAAAGAGATGCTTAAAACTTTTAACTGTGGTGTTGGCTTTTGTTTAATAATTAACCCAAAAAAATTAAATAAAATTAAAGGATATTTTTCAAATAATTTTAAACCGTATGTTATAGGAAAAATTACTAAAAATTTTAAAGAAAAAGTTAAACTAAATGGCTCTGTTAGCTGGATCTAATAAAATTAAAACTGCAGTTTTTATATCTGGAACAGGTAGTAATTTAAAATCTCTTATCAAGTTTTCAAAACTTAAAAAATCTCCAATAATTATTAAAATGATTATTTCTAATAATTCTAAATCAAAAGGTTTGCAATATGCCAAGATTTATAAAATTAAAAAAAAAATTTTTGATTTTAAAAATGTTTTATCTGAAAAAAAAATTATATATGAATTAAAAAAAGATGATATTAATTTAATTTGTCTTGCTGGTTTTATGAAAATTTTGTCGAAGAATTTTATTAACAATTTTAAAGGAAAAATTTTAAATATTCATCCTTCACTTCTTCCAAAATACAAGGGATTAAATACCCACGAAAAAGCAATTAAAAATAAAGATAAATATTCTGGTTGCACTGTTCATTTTGTAAATTCTAGACTTGATTCTGGTAAAATAATTAATCAAAAAAAAGTTAGAATTAATAAATTTGATACTCCTAAAACCTTGGCAAAAAAGATTTTAATTCAAGAGCATAAACTCTATCCAGCAGCTATTATGAAGATAATTAATCTTTAAAAAAGAAATCTATTTCGATTTTGGCGTTTTCGACACTATCTGATCCATGCACAGAATTTTTATCAATAGAAATTCCATATTTTTTTCTTATAGTACCCTCTTCTGCATCATTTGGATTCGTAGCACCCATTAACTCTCTATTACCTAATACCGCATTTTCTTTTTCAAGAATCATAACAACAATTGGTCCGGAAGAAAGGTAAGCACAAAGATCATTGTAAAATGTTTTTGTTTCATGAACTTTATAAAATTTTTCAGCCTCAGATTTTTCAATTTTAATTTTTTTTTCTTTTACTATTGAAAATCCTTTATTTTTAAACATTTCTTTTATTTCATTATCTAAATTTCTCTCAACAGCATCTGGTTTGATAATTGATAATGTTTGTTCGGTATTACTCATAATCATCCTCTATTAGTTTATTTAATAATCTTACGCCATATCCTGTTGCTCCACCTGAATTTAATGCCCCACCATATTTTGAAAAAGCCATACCAGCTATATCTAAGTGTGCCCAAGGTGTATTGTTTAAAACAAATCTTTGTAAAAATTGTGCTGCAGTAGTTGATCCTGCTCCGCCAACATAATTAATATTTTGCATATCAGCATTTTTAGAATCTATTAATTTATCAAAATTTTTGTGTAGTGGCATTCTCCACAATTTTTCATCAACCTTATATCCAGCTTCTAGTAATTGCTTACATAATTTATCATCGTTTGAAAAAAGACCAGCGTATTCTGAGCCAAGAGAAACTATAATTGCACCTGTAAGTGTTGCTAAATCAACCATGAATTTAGGTTTAAATTTTTTTTCAGTAAAAGTAAGAGCATCAGCCAAAACCAATCTACCTTCTGCATCTGTGTTTAATATTTCAATTGTTTTACCGCTATATGATTTAACAATATCTCCAGGTCTTTGAGCATTTCCGCCTGGCATATTTTCTACAAGCCCTACAACACCAACAGCATTAATCTTTGCTTTTCTTACAGCTAAGTTTTTCATTAAACCAACTACTGTAGCAGAACCTGCCATATCATAAGTCATATCTTCCATAAACTTAGCAGGTTTCAGTGATATACCACCTGTATCAAAACAAACACCTTTTCCTACAAACGCTAAAGGTTTAGAATTATTTTTTGCACCATTCCATTCCATTGTAACAAGATACGATCCTCTAACACTGCCTTGGCCTACACCAAGTAAAGCGTTCATACCAAGTTTTTTTAATTTCTTTTCATCGTAAATATTAATTTTTAATCCAAATTTTTTAAGTGAGTTTATTCTTTTTGCATATTCATCAGGGTGTAAAATATTACCTGGTTCAGAAACAAGATCTCTTGCAAAAAAAGTTCCTTCTTCTAATGCTTTAAATCTTAATTGATCTTGTAAAGATATTTTATTTTTATTACCAATTAAGTTAATAGAAACAAATTTTTTATCTTTTTTTGATTTATAAATATTGAATTCATAGGATTTTAATTTTAATCCATGCAAAAAATATCCTGCAAAATTATTTATTTTACTATTAATAGTATCTGAGTTTACAAAATAATCTTTTTTCTTATCATAATCTATATAACCGTGAAATTTAGCTCCCAAACTTTCTACATCAGAAGTCTTTATATCTTTCTTAATAGACACTAAAAATATTGTTTTTTTTGAATTAATTTCAAAAAAAAGTAAATCTTTTGTTAAATCACTGGTCTTTAATAAATCATAAATGTATGAAAATTCAAAATTTGAAATATGTTTTTTTAACCCATTAATATTGAATTTTTCATCAACAAATACGACTAGATTTGATGGGGCTTTTTTTGAATTACTATTATTATAATTAATTTGTACAGTCATAAATTTTAAATACACTCTATGCGAGTAGAGTGCTATATATTGTTAAAATTAAGAGATTTCAATGAAAAAAATTATTTATAGAAAACTATTGTTAGATTGTTTGACATTTTTCTTTCTATCATTGTTTGGGGTCAGTGCAATTATTTGGGTTTTTCAGGCAGTAAATTTTTTAGATATTATGATTGAGGATGGTAGAAATTATAATGTATATTTCAATTATACATTACTAAATTTTCCAAAAATTATTAGTAGAATTTTACCTTTTGCGTTATTTTTTAGCTTTTCTTATACTTTTATTAAATATGAGACTAACAACGAATTGATTATTTTTTGGAACCATGGGGTTAATAAAATAAATGTTGTTAATTTTTTTTTCTGGATTTCAATATTAATTATGTTGATCCAAATGATGCTTTTATCAATTATTGTCCCAAAATCTCAGGAAATAGCTCGAACAACATTAAGAAGTTCAAGCGTAGATTATTTTGAAGGATTAATTAAACCAAAAAAATTTAATGATACTATAAAAGGGCTTACTATCTTTGCTGAAGACAAGAATGATAATGAGGAGTTTAAAAATATTTATATCAAAAAAAATAATGCAAAAAAAGGATTTCAAATCACATTTGCTAAAAAAGGAGTTTTTGAATTTAGAGGTAATAAAAAAATTTTGGTGCTTTATGATGGTCAAACATTAACTCAAAAAGGAAAAAATGTTACCAACTTTGACTTTTCTAAATCAGATTTTGGTTTAGCTAATATGGACTCTCATCTTACTACTTATATAAAAATTCAAGAACAATCGACAATATCTCTAATTAAATGTATGCAATATATTTTTGAGATAAAAAATTATAATAATATAACAAATTGCTACAAAGATAATCCTAGAGGTGCTTATAAAGAATTAATTAGAAGATTAATAAGTCCTTTTTATTTACCAGTTTTAATTTTAATTTCATTATTATTAATTTTAACTTCAAAAGAAAATATTGAATATAACAAAAATAAGTATTCAATTTTTTTTATAGGATTTGGGATAATTATTTTATCTGAAAGCACACTTGGTTATGTTACTAATAATTTAATTAAGAATAGCTTAATTTTGATTCTACCTATATTTTTAATTTCAATAGTCTATTTTATTTTTGTTTATAAACTTAAATTATTTAATAAAAAAATATAAGATGAAAACATATACAAAATTTTTATTAAGCGGATTCTTAAAGTCGTTTTTAAATGTCTTTTTTATTATGATTAGTCTTGTATTTATTCTCAATATTCTCAAAGAAATTGAGTTTTTTAATAATAAAGAAGTAAATTCATTTTATCCAATTTATTTATCTTTTATGAGTTCACCATCTATTGTTTTTGAAATGTTTCCTTTCATTTTTTTAATAGCTACTCAATTTTTTTTTTTAAAGCTATTTGAAAATGATGAAATAAATATTTTCAAATACTCTGGGCTAAAAAATATTAAGATAATTAATATATTAAGTTTAATAAGTTTTTTTATAGGGATCTTAATTATTACCGTGTTTTATTCATTTTCCTCTAATTTACAACATTATTATCTACAAATTAAAAATCAGTTTTCCGATGACAAAGTATATTTGGCAGTCATAAATAAAAATGGTTTGTGGATAAAAGATGTTGTCGGCAATCAAACTAGTATTATAAATTCTTCAAAAATTGATAATAATTTTTTGACTAATACTTTTATAACAACTTTTGATGATGACTTTAATTTAATCAGGAGTCTGAAAAGTGATAAGATAGATATAAAAGATAAAGAATGGTTAATTTATGATGTTACAGTTTTTGAGGATAATATAAGTAAAAAAAAAGATTTGATAAAATTTAAATCAAATTTTAATCAAATGAAAATTGAAAATTTATTTTCAAATTTGTCATCTTTATCACTATTAAAACTTATAGATTTAAGGCATAATTATAAATCATTAAACTATTCAACAGTAGATGTTGATATACAGATTTATAAAGTTGTGACATATCCTTTATTTTTGGTAATAATGACGATCCTATCTTCAATTATAATGCTCAGTACCAAAAAATCTAATAGTAAATTTATTAAGATAATAATTGGTCTATTTTTTTCAGTTGTAATTTATTATCTAAATAATTTTTTCAACGTCATGGGATCAACTGAAAAACTTCCTTTAATGGTTTCAATATGGACACCTATTATATTCTTAAGTTTAATAAATCTAATAATGTTACTTAATATAAATGAGAAATAGATTTAAAGATTATATTTTTATTTTACTTAGTCTTTTTCTTTCATGTAAGAGCGTAAGTGCTAATGAACCCTTTATATTTGATGTTACTGAAATTGAAATTTTAGATAATGGAAATCAAATTTATGGTTTTAAAGGGGGTACCGCAACTTCCAAAGATGGTAGCACCATCACAGCTCAAAATTTTTATTATAATAAATTAACAAATATTTTAGAGACAACTGGTAATGTAAAATATTTAGATAAAATAAAAAATATTATCATCACAACCGACAAAGCAATTTATATTAAAAATGATGAAAAAATATTTACAATTGGTAATTCAAAAGTTGTTAGTGAAAACAATACTATTACATCAAAAAATTTGGATTATGATAAAATCAATAATATTTTTCAAGCAAAAAAAAATGTTGAGGTAAATGATCTTGAAAAAGATACCACAATTAATGCAGACGAAATCACTTATTTAAAAAATGAAGAAACAATTTTTACAAAAGGTAAAACTAAGGCTTTAATTAAAAAAAAATATATTTTTAATTCAGAAGATGTTTCTTTTTTAAGAAATACTGATGATCTATTTTCTAAAAAAAAATCAACTGTAGAAGATGATAATGGAAATATTTATAAACTCGACAACTTTACGTATAACGCTGAAAAAGAAATACTTAAAGGTAAGAATGTTGAAGTTTTAGCGAAAGTTGAGGAAAACAAAATTGATCAATATTTTTTTTCAGAGGGATTCTTTAATTTTAAAGATAAAAGCCATTTAGCAAAAGAAACTAAAATCAACTCACATAAAGAAGTGTTTGGCAATAAAAATCATGATCCAAGAATATATGGTTCGTCTTCTTTCAGTGATCAAAATAAAACTGTTGTTAATAACGGAATATTTACTAGTTGTAAAATTAATGACAATTGTCCTCCATGGAGCATAAAGGCGGAAAAAATAACACATGACAAAATCAAAAAGGATATGATTTATAAAAATGCAATTCTAAAAATTTATGATGTGCCTGTTTTGTATTTCCCAAAGTTTTTTCACCCAGATCCATCGGTGAAAAGAAGAAGTGGATTTTTACAACCACAGTTTAATAATTCTGAAACCTTAGGTTCATCACTTTACATTCCTTATTTTAAAACTTTAGGGCCTGACAAAGATTTAACAATTAAGCCGACATTTTTTGAAAAACTTAAAAAATTTGAAAAAGAAAAATATATCCTACAAAGTGAATTTAGAAAGAAAGGAAAAAATTCTTCTCTTATCGCAGATTTTGCTTTTTTAAGAGATTACAAATCTTCAACAGATAATAAATTTAAAAATATTAATCATTTATTTTTAGATTACACAAATGATTTAAAAATTCCAAATTATTTAAATAGTAAATTAGATGTTCAAATTGAGAAGGTTACTAATGATACATATCTAAAAGTATTTCAAAATAATCTGTTTGACACTCCAGTAATGCCAGGAAGTCAAACAACAATGAATTCAAACCTTAAATTATACCTTGAAAAAGAAGATCAAAACTTAACAGCTGGTGTTGAAGTTTATGAAAATTTAGGAACAAAACATAGTGACAGATATCAATATACTTTACCTTACTATAATTTTTCAAAAAATTTAACTTCGGTACTTCCAGATGATTCTTTTTATGGGTCTCTTAATTTTACTTCGAGTGGTAACAATAAACTCATAAATACTAATAATTTAAAAACCACAATTAGCAATACTCTTAACTATAGTTCTCCTGATTTTATATCTAATTTGGGATTTAAGAGTAATTTTAATTTATATCTTACAAACTCAAATGCTATTGGTAAAAATGATTTAATTTATACCTCAAGACCTCAAATTGATGGAAAGAGCATGTTGTTATTTGATACCAGCATACCGTTAGTAAAATATAATGATATGAGCACAGAGACTATAACGCCCAGATTTTCTTTTAGAGTAAATCCTGGAAATAATATGAATGATTATAGTGAGGAGAAAAAAAATGTTAGTGCAGCTAATGCTTTTGATTTAAATAGACTTAGTCTTTCAGATGATTATGAGGCTGGAAGGTCACTAACATTAGGTCTAGGTTATAAGTTTGATGAAAACGAAACATATAAGAATGAAGACTCCAAAGACAAATACTTAGAGTTTACGTTAGCGACAGTTTTTAGAGATCAAATAGAAACTGAAATACCATCAAGTTCAACAATTAATCGAAAAAATTCCAATCTATTTGGATCAATTGATAATAGAATTTTTGAAAATGTAAATTTATCTTACAGCTTTTCACTAGATAATGATATGCAAACTATAAATAACAACAATATTGAAGCAGAAGTTTCAATAAACAATTTTATTACATCTTTTAATTTTATTGAGAATAGAAATGAACTAGGGTCAACACATTTAATATCAAATTCAACAGAATATAAGGTAAACGATAATACATCGCTTAAATTTTCAACAAGAAGAAATAAAGAAATTAATTTAACAGAATATTATAATTTAAGCTATGAGTATAAAAATGACTGTTTAACAGCTGCATTAAAATTTAATAAAATATTTTACCAAGATAAAGATTTAGTTCCAACTGAAGATTTATTTTTTACAATAACACTAATTCCTCTTACAACTTATGAAAGAGAAATATATAAAAAAGTACCTGGATCTCCTGGTTTGAAGGGTTGGTTTAGATAAATGTTTAAAAATAAAATTTTAATATTCTTAACTCTTGTTTTTTTTTCTTATAATACAAATATATTAAGTCTAGAAAATAAAATATTTTTAAAAATTGAAAATCAAATAATCACTAGCTTGGATATAGATAATGAATTCAAATATCTGATCGCTTTAAATCAAAATTTAAAAAATTCAACAAAAGAGGATATAATTAAACTTTCAAAGAAATCAATTATTCAAGAAAGAATAAAAAAAATTGAGATTGAAAAAAACTTTAAAAACCCAAAAATACCTCAAGAATTTTTAGAACAAATCATAAAAAGTATTTATTCAAGAATTGGAATGAATACTTTAAATGAATTTAAGGAATATTTGAAAATAAATAACGTTAATTTTGAGGATGTAAAAAAAAAATTAGAAATTGAAGCGTTGTGGAATGAATTAATTATGATTAAATTTTCTTCAAAAGTTAAAATCAATGAAGAAAATCTTAAATATAAAATACAAAGAGATAATAATAAATATTTAAAATCTTATTTGTTATCAGAAATTTCTTTTGAAATTTCAAATTTAAAAGATTTGGATAAAAAATTTATAGAAATAAGTGACGTAATAAAGAATAAAGGATTTGATTTTGCTGCATTAAAATTTAGTTTATCCCAAACGTCTAATCTTGGAGGTAAATTAGATTGGATCAATGAAAATTCTCTAAATAAAAATATTAAAGAAGCCATTAAAAATTTAAAAATTGATGATTTTACAAAACCAATTGTAGTCCCAGGTGGTTTTTTGATTTTACAAATTAACGATATAAAAAAAACTAAAATTGAAGTTAATGTTGAAAATGAATTAAAAAAATTAGTTAATTTTGAAAGGAATAATCAATTAAATCAATATTCAAAAATTTATTTTAACAAGATTAAAAAAAACTTAGAAATTAATGAATTATAAACCAATAATAATTGTTGCAGGTGAGCCAAACAGTGTTTTTTTTGAACTATTTTTCAAAGTTATGAAAAAAAATATTAAATCGCCTATAATTTTAATTGCCTCAAAAAAATTATTTTTAAATCAAGCTAAAATTTTAAAACAGAAGATTAGCTTTAATTTAATTCATGATTTGAATTTAATAAAAAAAAGAAAAAATTTAAAGAAAATAAATTTAATAAATGTAGATTTTAATCAATCACAAGCATTTAGTAAAATTACATCAAAATCAAATGATTATATTTTGTCATGTTTTAATATAGCAATTAATTTACTTAAAAAAAATATTAGTAATAAATTAATTAATGGGCCTATTTCTAAAAAAACTTTTTTAAAAAATAAATTTAATGGAATTACAGAATTTCTGGCAAAAAAAACTAATACGAAAAAATTTGCAATGATAATATATAATAAGGACCTTTCAGTTTGCCCTTTAACTACTCACCTTCCAATCAAGTATGTTTCAAAAAAAATTAATAAACTAGAAATTATTAATAAGGTAAAACTTATTAATATCTTTTGGAAAAAAACATTTAATAAAAAAGTAAGAATTGGTATTACGGGATTGAATCCTCATTGTGAAAGTATAGATAAATTTAATGAAGATATAAAAATTGTCTTACCAGCAATTAAAAATTTAAAAAATCTTAATTATAATATTGATGGACCAATTCCTGCAGATACAGTTTTTTTAAAAAATAACAGAAAAAAATTTGATTTAATAATTGGCATGTATCATGATCAAGTTCTTACCCCAATTAAAACTCTATATGAATATGATGCTATAAACTTAACTATTGGTCTTCCTTTTATACGAGTTTCTCCAGATCATGGTCCTAATGAAAATATGATTGGAAAAAATAAATCTAACTATTTAAGTTTGCTTAATTCAATTAAATTCCTAGACTTTTAAGTGATTAAAGCAAAAAAAAGTTTGGGTCAAAATTTCTTAATCGATAAAAATATAATTGATAAAATAATTAAAACTGTTCCAATTGCTAATAATGAAATCTTAGAAGTTGGTCCTGGGACAGGAAACTTGACTAGAGAAATTTTAAAAAATAACCCAAGAAAGATGTTCCTGATTGAAAAAGATACTTTTTTGGCAGAATCTTTAAAAAAAATAATTAATGAAAAGGTTACAATTTTCAATGAAGATATACTTAAATTTGATGAAAACTCATTATCCAAAAATAAAATTATAGTATTTGGAAATTTACCTTACAATATTTCAACAGAAATATTAAGTACATGGATAATAAATTTAAAAAATGATTATTGGTTTTCTGACCTTATTTTAATGTTTCAGAAAGAAGTTGCTGATAGAATTATAGCTAAATTTAATACTTCTGCTTATGGAAGATTATCAATATTAGCAAATTGGAGACTTAATATAAATAAAATTTGCGATATATTGCCTGAAAGTTTTTCGCCAAGACCCAAAATAGAAAGTACTTTAATTCATTTTACTCCGAAAAAAGACTTTGCTGAAATTAAAGATCCTACTAATTTAGAAAAAATTACAAGAATATTTTTTAACCATAGGAGAAAGATGTTAAAAAAACCATTTAATCAAATATTTAATGGAAAAACTGATTTGCTTAATAAATTTGATATAGATTTAAATTTAAGGCCTCAAAACTTAGATTTTGAGACTTATTATAAGTTAACAATTGAATATGAAAATTTAAGAAGTTAATTTTTCAACGTGATTTCTAATATATTTCAAATCATAATCTTTAGAGCCATTAGAAATTTCAGCTTTAATTAAATTAGAAATTTTAGAATAACAATTTTCTAAATTGTCATTTATAACTACATAATCATAGTTTATCCAATGCAAAACATCTCTTTCAAATTGTTTCATTCTTTCTTCAACAATTAATTTATCTTTCATGTCTCTATTTGATAGTCTTTCAAATAAAACTTCTTTACTTGGAGGTAATATAAAAAATGTTACTAACTTATAATCTAACTTTATATTTTTAATTTGATCTGCACCTTGCCAATCAATATCAAATAAAACATTTTTTCCTTTATTTAATCTATCAATAACTGGTGTTCTGGTTGTTCCATAAAAATTATTAAATACTTTCGCATATTCAAGAAATTCTTGATTTTTAATAAGCCTTTTAAATTCATCTTCTTTAACAAAATAATAATCTTTATTATTTATTTCATTAAGCCTTGGTTGACGAGTTGTGTGTGAAATGGAGATTTCATAGTTATCCATTTTGGATAACATTTTAACTAATGTGGTTTTACCCGCTCCCGATGGAGAAGATAAAACAATCATTACCCCTTCATTGTCTGAGGGCATTTAAATTATTAATTCGCTTTTCCTTCGATAAACTTAACTGCATCACCCACAGTTAAAATTTTCTCAGCTTCACTATCTGAAATTTCAGATCCAAATTCTTCTTCAAAAGCCATCACTAATTCAACAGTATCTAAGCTGTCAGCACCTAAATCATCTATGAAACTAGATTCTTCAGTTACTTTTGCTTCGTCAATACCTAAGTGATCAGCTACAATTTTTTTTACTTTGCTTGAAACTTCTTCTGACATATTGATCCTTTTTAGTTATAAATTGTTAATAGTTTAAAAAGCTATTTTGTCAAGCCATATACATGCCCCCATTAACATGTAATGTTTCTCCATTTATATAATTAGACTGATCTGAAATTAAAAATAATACAGCATTTGCTATATCATTTGGCTCACCTAGACGGGCGGACGGTATTTTTGATACTATAACCTCTTTAAATTTCTCATCAATTTTATCCGTCATTGCTGTTTTTATAAATCCTGGTGAAATACAATTTACATTAATATTTTTCTTAGCGTATTCTATTGCAAGACTTTTTGACATGGCGACAATCCCTGCTTTTGATGCTGTATAATTAGCTTGTCCTAAATTTCCAGTATGACCTACAACAGAGGTTATGTTTACAATTTTTCCAGATTTATTTTTTAACATTTTTTTAATAGCAAATTTACTCATTAAGAAAGTTGAAGTTAAATTAATATTTATAACTTTTTGCCATTCATCCAAACTCATTCTAATCGCAAGATTGTCTTGGGTTATACCAGCGTTATTTACTATGCCATCTAAACTTCCACCCAATTCATTGGTAGCGTTTTCAATAAAATCTTCAATTTTGTCACTTTGAGAGATATCAAATTTTAATATTTTAATATCTTCAAAATTTTTTTTAAGCTCTTCTAGTTTTTCAATTCTGGTACCTGAAGCCAAGATATTTGCGCCTGCTTCATTTAGTTTTTTAATTATAGAATTTCCTATCCCACCTGATGCACCAGTTACAATAATGCTCTTTTTTTCTAAATTATTCATATCTTTAAACCTTCAATATCTTCATAATTATTAATTGTATCTATTTTTACTTCCTTACTAATTCTTTTTACTAAACCTGACAACACTTTACCTGGGCCTATTTCAATAAAATGACTTACATCACTATCAATCATATTAATCACGCTCTCTCTCCATCTAACTCTATTTTCAATTTGTTCTACTAACAAATCCTTAAGTTCATCAGTGCCTGATATTTCAGTGGCAGTAACATTTGAGATTAGTTTATTCTCACCTTCTGCAAACTTTAGTTTATTTATTTCTTCTTTCATTATATTTGTTGCTTTGCTCATCAAACTGCAATGAAAAGGTGCACTTACTGGCAGCTTAATATTTTTAATAGTATTTTCTTTAAAAATTAAAATTAATCTATCTAAATCATCTGTCTTACCACTCAATACGATCTGACCATCAGAATTATCATTTGCAATTTGAACACTCAAATTTTGTTCATTTTCTTTTAATATTTTTTCAATTGTTTCAACTGTAGAGCCTAATACTGCAACCATACCACCCTGTCCTTTAGGAACTGAGTTTTGCATAGCATCTCCTCTAATTCTTAAGATTTTTAAAGTATCAGAAAAACTTAAGTAACCAGCACAAGATAAAGCTGAATATTCGCCCAAAGAATGTCCTGCAAAATATTTAGCTTTACTTAAATCAATATTAAATTCATTTTTAATTACATTATAAATTGAATAACTTATTAAAAATATTGCTGGTTGAGTATTAGCTGTTAAGTTTAATTCCTCTTTTGGACCTTCCAATATGAGCTTTGATATTGAAAAATTAAGTGTTTCATCAGCTTCTTTAAAAAGGTTTTTAACTAGATCAAAATTATCATAAAATTCTTTTCCCATACCAACCATTTGTGAACCTTGACCTGGAAAAATTACTGAAAACATATAAAAAAAACTATTTATTTTTCCTTTTTAACTATTGTAATTGAACATTTATAATAGTATATCCTCACTTTTTATTAAAGAACTTAAATGAATTTATACGAACATACTATTATAGCTAGACAAGACACTTCACCAAGTGAAATTAAACAATTAACAGAAAAATATTCTAAAATTGTTGAAAAAAATGAAGGTGAAATTGTTAAAACTGAAAACTGGGGTTTGCTTAACCTATCTTACTTAATTAAAAAAAATAAAAAAGGTAGCTATATTCACTTTAAAATTAAAGCTAAAGGAAATGTAATTGATGAGTTAGAAAAAAATGAAGCTATAGATAAAAAATTACTAAGATACTTAACAGTAAGAGTTAAAAAATTTGATCTTGATGCTAACTACTTTGCTAAAAGAGATGATGATGACAAAAAAGAAAGTTATAAAAATTAATTATGCCTAAGAGACAAAGTGGAAAAAAAAAAGGTAAGCAAAGTAATTTTGCTAAATTAAGTATATTTCAGCCTAATAAATACAAGTTTAAAAAAACTTGCCCATTATCAGGTAAAGGTGCTCCTACAGTTGATTATAAAAATGTAAGACTATTAAAAAAATATATGTCTGAAAATGGAAAAATTTTACCCTCAAGAATTACAAATGTTTCACAAAATAAACAAAGAGAATTATCTCTTTCAATTAAAAGAGCTAGAAATTTAGCATTAATATAACATGAAAGTTATTTTATTAGAAAACGTAAAAAGAATTGGCTCTATCGGTGAAGTAATAGAAGTTAAAAGAGGTTATGCGAGAAATTTTTTAATTGCTAATAAAAAAGCATTATACGCTTCAAAAGAAAATATTTTAGAAGTTGAAAAAATAAAAGCCGATTTATCAAAAAAGGATAATGAAAAGAAAAAAGAAGCGACACAAATCTCAGAACAAATTAATGGTAAAGAATACTCAGTTAAAAAACTAAGCACTGAGAATAATGAATTATACGGTTCTGTAAAACCAACTGAAATTGCAAAATTAATCCAAGAAGAAAACAAAATTGATATCAAGCCTTCAATGATACAACCAGTTGAAGAAATTAAATCTTTGGGAAAATTTAAAGTAAAAGTTTCTTTACACTCAGAAGTTGATGCAGAAATTACAATAAGTGTTACTTCTGCTGATACAATCCAGTAATTATACATTCTTTTCCCCAGCATTTATTAGTCGTTTTTAAATAACAAATAATTCTATAAATTAATATTTATGGAAAACAATTTAAGCATCGTTAAAGATCAATTTAAAGAATTGCCAAATAATATTGAAGCTGAACAAGCTGTCATTGGCTCAATACTGGTTAGTAACGATATCTTTGATGAAATTAGTACAATAATTTCTAGTATTAATTTTCATGACCCAATGCACCAAAAGATTTTTGAAGCAATTGAAAGTTTAATTTACAAGGGAATGTTAGCAAATCCTATAACGCTTAAAAATTATTTTGAAGATGAAAAAGATGATTTAAATGTTCCAGAATATTTAGTTAAAATTACAAAATTTTCTACATCAGTTCGTCAAGCAATTGAATACTCAAAAATAATTTATGATATG
Organism: Pelagibacteraceae bacterium AG-319-F18; assembly: GCA_003283905.1. Taxonomy (GTDB): domain Bacteria; phylum Pseudomonadota; class Alphaproteobacteria; order Pelagibacterales; family Pelagibacteraceae; genus Pelagibacter. Next base: position 38,479 of record QBXA01000012.1, read on the forward strand.
TTTGTCAGACGTGAATTAATCAAAATTTCTGAACAAACAATCGATAGCGCAAAATTAAATGAACTAGACACTAATGGTCAAACTATTATTGAAAATTCAGAGAGACTATTATTTGATTTAGCAGAAAAAGGTTCTTTTAACTCTTCACTAGTCAAATTTGATGAGGCCATGAAGCAAACAATTGAAATGGCATCTGCTGCTTATAAAAATGAAGAAGGTATTGTAGGCGTTCCAACAGGTCTTAGAGATTTAGATGATAAACTTGGTGGTCTTCACCAGTCAGATTTAATCATTATTGCTGGACGTCCTTCGATGGGTAAAACGTCTCTTGCAACAAATATTGCATTTAATGCTGCACAAAAATTACAAGATAGTGGTAAAAAATCATCCATTGCTTTCTTTTCATTGGAAATGTCATCTGAACAACTGTCCACAAGAATTATTTCAGAACAATCAAGAATAAGTTCAAATGATATAAGAAGAGGAAGAATTTCAGATGAACAATTTGATAAATTTTTGGAAACATCAAAAAATATTTCCGAACTTCCATTATATATTGATGAAACTCCAGCAATCAGTATTGCTGCAATGAGCAATAGAGCTAGGCGAATTAAAAGGCTGTTTGGTCTTGATATGATTGTGGTTGATTATATTCAATTGATGAGAGGAACAACATTTAACAAAGATGGTAGAGTTCAAGAAATCTCACAAATTACTCAAGGATTAAAAGCAATTGCAAAAGAACTAGCTGTTCCAGTTGTAGCTCTATCTCAACTTTCAAGACAAGTTGAACAAAGAGATGATCACAAACCTCAACTAGCTGATTTAAGAGAATCTGGCTCAATTGAACAGGATGCTGATGTTGTAATGTTTGTTTATAGAGAAGGATATTATTTGCAAAGAAAAGAACCAAGAGAAGCAACAGTTGAGCATGCAGAATGGCAAGCAAAAATGAATGAAGTAGCACACTTGGCTCAAATTATAATTGGAAAACAACGTCATGGCCCAATAGGTAACATAACTCTTGAGTTTGAAGAAAGATTCACCAAATTTAAAGATACTCAAATTAATTAAATTCCAATATAAAAGAGCTAATGTTTGCTCAATTGTATCAAAATGGAGTTCTTAAAAACCCTAAAACAGTATTTATTATACTTATTATTACGATATTAAGCTTTGGGTATTATTCCAAAGATTTCAGATTGGATGCATCTTCCGAAACATTATTAATAGAAGGTGATCCTGATCTAATATACCTAAAAGAAGTAACAGAAAGATACGGTTCAAAAGATTTTTTAATTCTTACTTATACTCCAAATGAAGGGATGGTAACTGATAACTCGATAAATAATCTTTTAAGCTTAAAATATAAAATTCAAAGTCTAAATTGGGTACACAGCGTCATCACACTTTTAGATGTACCACTTTTAAGTAATTCAGACGCACCGTTACAGGAAAGACTAGAAAGTTTTAAAACTCTAAAAGATGAAGAAGTTGATAGAAATCGTGGCTTTAAAGAAATTCTGAACAGTCCTGTTTTTAGAAATTTTATAATTAGTGAAGATGGGAATACAAGTGGGATTATTATAAATATTAAAGAAAATAAAAAATTAGAAAATATTAAAAACTTATCTAATGAGGAAATTGAATCTCACAAAGATAAAATAATAAAAAAAAATCATGAAAATATATTAGAGATCAGACAAGTTATTCAAAGTTATAGTGACGTGGGTAAAATCTATCTTGGGGGAATTCCAATGATAGCTGATGATATGATGACTTTCATTAAAAGCGATATTGTAGTTTTTGGTTTGGGAGTTCTTTTATTTATTTTTGCAACTTTATGGTTTGTTTTTAGAAAATTAATTTGGATTATAGTTCCAATTAGTAGCTGTTTATTTTCAGTTGTAATTATGATGGGTTTACTTGGAATTTTAGGTTGGAAAGTAACAGTTATTTCTTCAAACTTTATAGCTTTAATGCTCATTCTAACAATGGCGATGAACATTCACATGAGTACTCGCTTCCTGCAATTTAGAAAGGATTATACCTCTAAAAATAACTTTGAAATCATTTTTCTTACAACAAATAAAATGTTTTGGCCAATTTTATATACAGTTTTAACAACTATATTTGCTTTTTTATCTTTAATCTTTAGTGGAATTAAACCAATTATAGACTTTGGCTGGATGATGACTTTTGGATTAATCACATCATTTGTTATTACCTTCACTTTACTTCCCACTCTTTTAAATTTTGCACCAATAAAAAATATTTCTCTTAAAAAAGAACAAGACTCTAAAATCACAAATTTTTTAGGACAGTTTTCTTTAAATAATAAAAATACAATCTTCGGAGTAACCGGAATTATTATTATTTTTAGTGTAATTGGAATTAGCAAGCTTGAAGTAGAGAATAGCTTTATTAATTACTTTAATAAAAATACTGAAATCTATAAGGGAATGAAACTTATAGATGAAGAATTGGGTGGCACTACCCCACTTGAAGTTATTTTAAAATTTCCTGTGAACGAAAATAAAGAGACATCAAATGAAGATGATGAGTTTGAAGATTGGAGTGATGAAGATGATAAAAATGATAAGAAATATTGGTTTACTAAGGATAAAGTTGATAAAATAGCTTCTGTTCATAATTACTTAGATAGTCTTCCACAAGTTGGGAAAGTTATATCTTTTTCATCAATCATTGATGTTGCAACACAATTAAATAATAATAAGCCCCTTGGCACTTTAGAAATGGGAGTTCTATATTCTAAAATTCCACAGAATATTAAAAATGAAATTATTGATCCATACTTATCAATTGAAAATAATGAAGCTAGAATAAGTTTAAGAATAATAGACTCG
>QBXA01000013.1 GCA_003283905.1 Pelagibacteraceae bacterium AG-319-F18
AACAAAGGCTTATAGATCAAGTGTAGATACTTCTTCAAATAAGTATCTTATGGTACCAATTTTTATTTTCTTTTCGCTATTAATTTTAGCAATGATAAGAAGTCCAATTATAATCTCACAATCAGGTATTGGTAGTGCAATAATTCTTAGCGCACCGCTCATACTAACAACTTATGCTTTAACATTTATTGTTATGGCTGGCCGAGGAGGTGTTGACTTATCTATTGGTCCTTTTATGGGTTTTATAAATGTCAGCAGTATCCAGTTGTATGCTCATGGATATTTACAAACATCTATTGGTTGGTTCATTTATGCTATCGCCATGGGTTTACTTTGGCAGCTATTTTATGCTTTGATTGTAGTGTACGTGAGAGTTTCACCAATCATAGTTGCATTGGCTGGCTTTTTAGCATTCACTGGAATTAATCTTGTTATTCTATCTCGACCAGGAGGCATTGCTCCAGATTGGTTAATACCTTGGGGAGAAGGCTTTACAATATTTAATGAAATATTTCTTCTGCTGATTTTGGCAACAATTTTATTTTATATCATTACCCACACAGCTTTTTGGGGTCATCTAAGGTTAATGGGTGCAGATGAGCGTGCCGCTTTTACAAGTGGTGTTAAAATTAACTGGGTAAGAATAGTTGCTCACTTAATATCTGGAATTTTTGCTGCATTATCTGCAATATGTTTTACTGCCTTGGTTGGCTCTGGGGATCCTATACAAGGAACCAAGTATACCCTTTTGGGAGTAACCGCACTGGTTCTTGGTGGAGCTAGCCTTATAGGTGGTCGGGGTGGTGCTTTTGGGGCAATTTTAGGTGCTGGAACCCTTTATTTAATCAATTATATTTTAGTTACCTTTAGATTTGAAAGATTACAAAGTTTTGTCTCTGATTTATCTTATGGAGCTGTCCTAGTTATTGCTTTGCTTGTAAGCCTTCTTCTCCCATATGTACAAAGAGTTACTAAGGGTTTGTCTGTTATGGTTTTTTTCATTCTTATGTCTTTTGCTGGTTTATTTGTAGTACTTCATTCAGTTTATGATCAACCTATTGTTGTTGAAACTGAAATTGTAAAAGACATAGATGAAGCTTCTAAGGCTTATGAAAGAGGTCAAAAAGTACGTAAAATAGATGCTACAGGAAATATTATTGTTGAGGAAAGCGAAGCTTCTACAACAACAGGAGAAGGAACTGCTCAAGGTGGGTCTCTAGCTGGACACTCAGTTGTTAAATTTACTGAAACTCCAGGAACGCTTGTTTTGTATGTAATTTTAGGGCTAGCAGGGCTTGCTCTTCTTCTTTATCTTATTTCCGTACATCGGAGTCCATCTACCATATCTTTTGTAGTTATAGTTACCATCATAGTTGCTGGATTAATATTTGATCCTGAAGATAAAGAAAAAGATTTGCTTAAAAACACCGAGCAAATAAGTTTACAATCAAATCAAGTTAGTAGTATTGAGGCTTCTTCGCCTAAATATTTTAGCCTTGAAAAAATTGATTATCTTACAGATATTTCAAACATTAGTATTCTTTCTGGAACAACTTATAGTATTATTTACGTTGCTGGAGTTGTTTTGCTAGCTTCTTTAATTGTTATTTCAATGCTACCTCAATTTAGTAATCGTGCAAAATCAACTGCTATGCTTTTTTTTCTAGCTACCTTAACAATCGTTGTTTTAAAAGGTGTTTCTTATAATAATTTAATTGAAAGTACCGATAAAAGCTTTTTTGGCATCCAAGGGTACGGAGTTATATTAACTATATTGTTACTTTTTGTTATTACAGCTCCATTTGTTCACTCTAGAATAAAAAATCTCACAAATGTTTATATTTTTGGATTAGGTGTTTTGGCCATACTATTTACCTATTTTGTTGGAGGAAATACTTTTATACCCGACGATCCTTCACTTTATCAACCTCAGATAATAAGTGAATTAAATATTGGAGACATTTCGAAAGTAAAATATGAAGGACCAAAAATATTTTTTTACGAAACTATAAGGACTGGATACGCGCAATTTGCTTTTAGCATACTTGCTGTTTTTTTATTACAATATTTTTTATTTTTAAATATGGGACACAAAGGAAGTTACAAACGATTTGCACCATATATGTACATAGTTATTTTTGCAGGTTTTTTATGGTCTGCAATATTTTATTCTGTTGGATATTCTTTTTACAAAATTATAGCCGTATTTATTATTGGAGTACCTCTTACTCCTTTAGTTTGGCAATTTATGAGAATCTATAGAGAAAAAATAGCGCGCGATAGTCAGTTAAGTCAATGGGACGAAGTAAAATAATATGAGAAGATCTGCTTTTCTTTTCTTTAAAGGTTTAGGTTTATTATTTGCTATCTTGTGCGGTATAGGTACTGCAGTGCTAGGTTGGTATGATGGTGCTGACTGGATGAACATAGTCACATTTTCAATAGCAGTAACTGGATTAATATTATGGGGTTGGTATCATTTTTCCGTTAGATGGATTAATAGTGATTTAAAGCAAAATATACTTTCTCAATTTCAAAAAAAAGATCAAGTTGAAGGAAAAGATTTACCAGAAGAAGAGAACGAAGAAAATTTCTTTTTTAAAACTATTAGTAACAATAAATGGAAAGTATTAACTTTTATTCTTCTAATACTTATTTTTATTTTTGTATCTTTTATTTCCGAAAGTTTCTTTTCAGGTCGTACTTTAGTATCATTTTTAATATTCCTAGGATTTATCATTTTAATGGGGATTGTCGGTCAATACGTTACTGCCCAAAAAAGTGTGTTTATTGGTATTTCCGTCTTAATTGCATTGTTTATAATAGGAGCACTTACCATACCTGGATTTCTCTCACTTCTTAACATGAAAGCAATGTTGGTTTTTGCCTCTTTCTTGGGTTTAGCTGTAGTGGGTCAAACCTTTGTTGCATTATTAGGTGGTCTAGATTTATCAATTCCTTTTGTCATAGGAGCTTCAAATGTTGCTCTAATGTCTTTAATAACAAAAGGAGTTCCACCTTGGTTAGCTTTGGTTGCTGTGCTAATATTAGGTCTAATAGTTGGATTAGTTAATGGTATTTTAAGTTTTAGACTTCAGGGTCAGGCATTAATATTAACTTTAGGTGTTGGTTTTTTTGTTAAGGGAGGTGTTCAAATTCTTGTAGCAATGGGTACTTTTTCAGCTGGTACAGTTTTTGGTGTTGTGCCAGATTGGATGAGAAATATTGCTTCTATGAATGGTGAAACTGTGGGACTGCCTATTCCTCCTATAATTTTAATTTGGATTATCGCTTCTATAATTATAATTGTTGCTCTTCGTTTAACTAAATGGGGAAGAAATCTTTATGCTCTTGGAGGAAGTCGTTTATCATCAGCAAGATTATCTATTTCCGAAAGAGGATACTGGATTGGAGCTTATGTAATTAGTGGTTTTTTTGCTTCTCTAACTGGTGCTATGCTTTTAGGTTGGAGCGGAGGTGGTTTTATAGGAGTTGGTGATACATATTTGTTTTTAACAATTGCTGCAGTTGTCGTTGGGGGTACTTCTTTATTAGGAGGTGTTGGTGGATACGGATTAAGTGTAATTGGAGTTTTGATTTTACAAATCATTACAACTGTACTAGTTGGCTGGGGTTTAAGTTGGCAAGGACAACAGTTTATATTAGGTTTATTAATTATACCAATGGTTGCTCTATACGCTAGATCACCACATATTAGATCGCAAATTTAAAATGAAGAGTAATAAAATGACAAAAATAAATTGTGATATGGGCGAAAGTTTTGGAATTTATAACGCGGGTAACGATGAAGAAATAATGCCTTTAATAGATGTTGCTAATGTTGCTTGTGGATTTCATGCTTCAGATCCTAATCATATGAGAAAAACAGTTGAGTTAGCAAAAAAACATAAAGTTAAAGTAGGAGCACATCCATCTTTTCCTGATTTGCAAGGTTTTGGGAGAAGAGAAATGAAATTGCCAAAATTAGATTTAAAAAATATGATTATGTATCAAGTTGGTGCACTTAAAGCTTTTTTAGATGAATTGGATATGCCTCTAAATCACATCAAACCTCACGGATCATTATATGTTATGGCTTCAAAAGATGAAGAGATGTGTAGAGCTATAGCAGATGCCGTTACGCCTTTTAATGTTAGTATTTTTGGAATGGCAAATACTGCCCATGAAAAAATTTATAAAGAGGAAAGAAAACTTGATTTTGTTGCAGAATTTTATGCAGATTTAGATTACGACAAAAATGGTAAATTAGTCATAGCAAAAGGTAAACAGTCGATGTATGACAGCAAGCTTGCAGTTAAACGTGCTTTAAGAGCAGTTTCAAAAAAAAAAGTTAAAACTACAAGTGGTACTGACATAGATGTAGGCTGCGATACAATTTGTGTACATTCCGATACTCCTAATGCCGTTGAAATAATAAAAAGTTTAAAAAAAGCTCTAAAAAAATAAATTAAATGAAAAAGATTCTAATCGCAAACCGTGGGGAAATTGCCTGTAGAATTATTGACAGCTGTAAAAAATTAAAATTTCATTCAATTGCAGTTTATTCTGATGTAGATAAAAATAGCAAACATGTAAGAAAAGCTAATGAATCAATTCACATAGGTGGTTCAAAAGCCCAGGACAGTTATTTATCTTCATCAAAAATAATTGAAGCTGCCAAAAAAGTAGAAGCTGATGCTATTCACCCAGGATATGGTTTTTTGGCAGAAAATGATAAATTTGCTCAAGAAGTGATTGATGCGGGTATTGTTTGGATAGGACCAAAACCCAATACAATTGTGTCTATGGGTAATAAAGATATAGCTAGAGATTTAGCATTAAAAAGTGATCTTCCTATATGTCCTGGCTTAAATAATAAAGATTTAGAAAATGATGATTTAGAAAAAAAATGTAATGAAATTGGATTTCCTATTTTAATAAAAGCCAGTGCTGGTGGAGGTGGAATAGGAATGCAAATTGTACATAATTATAATGAATTAGTTAAATCTGTAGAAAAAACAAAAAATTTAGCAAAAAAAGCTTTTGGTAATAGTGATGTTTTTTTGGAAAAATTTATAAAAAATGCAAGACATATTGAGATACAGATATTTGGTTTCGGAGAAAAGAAAGCTGTTCATTTTTACGAAAGAGATTGTTCAATACAAAGAAGGTTTCAAAAAATTATAGAAGAAAGTCCTGCTCCAAAAATTAATACTGAAATTATAAATAAAATGGCCGAAAGCGCAGTTAATTTTGCTACTAATCAAAAATATGAAGGCGCTGGGACAATAGAATTTATTTACGATGTGGATGAAAAGAAATTTTATTTTTTAGAAATGAATACAAGAATTCAAGTGGAACATCCTGTTACGGAAACAATCACAAATTCTGACTTGGTTGAGATGCAAATTAAGTTTGCATTAGATGTTGATCTAGATTTAACAGAGCAAAGTAAAATTAATAGGTCTGGACATGCTATAGAATGTAGATTGTACGCTGAAGATCCTTCAAAAAACTTCCTTCCATCTCCTGGAAAAATCTCAAAACTTAAAACTCCAAGTACTACTTCTAATAATATTAGATTAGATATCGGTGTTGATGAAGGAGATGAAATCTCTTTTTATTACGATCCAATGATAGCAAAAATTATTTCCAAAGGCTCTAATAGAGATGAAAGTATTAATAATATGATAAAATATCTTAAAGAATTTGAAATTCATGGAATTAATACCAACAAATCTTTTTTAATATCTGTACTCCAAAACAAAAATTTTGAAGATGCAAATTTTAACACAAAATTTATTGAAAATAATTTGACATCAATCGTTAAGAAAAAAGAGGAAGTTTTGCAATTAAAAAAAGAAGATGTCAAAGCTAAACAGGAATATAGCGATAAAGATTTAAAAGCTTTTGAAAAAATTATTTCAAAAACTCCTAAAATGAAAAATGACCAAGGCTACACAGCTAAAGATTTAAAAGCGTTTGAAAACATCGTTTCTTCAAAAAACAAAATTGAATCTGAAATAAAGACTGAAGTTAAAAATATCCCAGGTAAAATTTATGATAAACCAAAATTTTTACCCGCTGGTGATAAGTATATGCTTATTGAATTCGGTAATGTTATGAATTTAGAATTAAACTTTACTGCTCAAAACCTTGCAAAAGCAATAAAGGATCATAATGTTAAGGGAGTTTATGAAACATCTCCTTGTTTCGCTTCAATGATAGTTCATTACGAACCTGATGAAATTAAATTTAATGATTTAAAAAATGAATTAAAATCTTTAATAAAATCTTTAGGACCTTCTGATGAGATAGAAATAAATAGTAGAATTTTTTCTTTTCCTACTGTTTATCTTGATAAATGGACTAAAGAATGTATTGAAGATTATTCTAACAAAATTGCTAAAAAAAAACCTGATCCAGAACTTATTACAGAATTAAATAATCTAGAAAATATAGACCAATTTGTAAGAGTTCATTCAAGTACTGAATATTGGGTGGCGGCTATAGGGTTTTGGCCTGGACTTCCTTTTATGATGGCTCTTGATCCAAGATGTAAACTGACCGTTCCCAAATATAACCCTCCTAGAACTTGGACTCCAAAAGGATCAGTTGGAATGGGTGGCGCTTCAACATGCATATACCCTGATAGACTACCTGGTGGTTACCAAATTTTTGGAATTATTCCAGTTCCAATTTGGGACACAAAAAAAAGCTTTTCAGTGTTTGAAAATAACATTTGTCTCTTTCAGCCTGGAGATAGAGTAAAATTTGTACCAACTAGTTATGAAGAATTTGATCATGTATCAAACAAAATAAAAGAAGGTACTTACAATTATAATATTATTGAATATCAAAAATTCTCAGTAAAAAATTATAAAAATTGGTTAACAACAATAGATCACACGAAAAGATTTTAACAATTATGGTTCAAGTAATTAAAAAAGGTTTGGAAACTTCTGTACAGGATTATCCTGGAAGAATTGGAACTTTAAATCAAGGATTTCCTTCCTCAGGTCCAATGGACAGTTGGTCGTTTAGACTTGCAAATGTTCTTGTAGAAAATGATCCTGGTACAGCAGCTTTGGAATGTCAATTCATGGGCCCTACTCTAAAATTTAACAGTGATAGAATTATTGCAATAACTGGTGCTGACATGTCTCCAAAAATAGATGGAAAAGCCGTTCCTTTGTGGGAAAGTTTAGAAGTTAAAAAAGATCAAATTCTAGAGATGGCTTTTGCAACTATAGGGGCAAGATCTTATATTGCTTTTGCTGGAGGAATAAACACAACTCCATGGTTGGGTTCTAGATCAACTTTTCATAAAGCTGGCGTCGGAGGTGTTGATGGTAAAGCCATTCAAGAAGGTCATATAATTCCATTGAATAAATCAAAATCAGTAGCTGGTAGAAAAATAAAAAAAGATTCCATACCAGTAATGTCTGTAAATAAAAAATGGTCAATAGAAGTTGTAAAAGGACCTAATGATGATTGGATTGATGAAAAAGGACATAAAATGTTTTTAAATGCTGATTGGAAACTTCAATCTAAAAGTGATCGCACCGGTTATAGATTGGATGGGCCAAAATGGTCTTTTGCTGAAAAAGCAACTAACAAAGGTTTGGAGCATGGAACTTTTCCTTCAAATATTATTGATCAAGGTTATCCGGCTGGTGCAATTAATTTAGCTGGACAAACTCCAATCATATTGGTCAATGATGGACCGAGTATGGGAGGGTTTATTGTTCCTTATACAGTTCCATCAGCTTCTTTTTGGAAACTTGGACAAGCTAAACCGGGAGACAGTTTCAATTTTGTTGAAATATCAGTTGAAAAAGCCCAAGATTTACGAACAGAACAATCTGCTATTTGTAGTGAAGCAAGCTTGTTGTCTTCAAAAAAAGAAAATATTCTTAAAGAAAAAAGACCAAGTATAAAAATCGACAAAATTAAAATTATTGATTTTGATAAAGAAAAAATGAATGAAAAAATAAGAAGCAAATTAATGGAAAAAAAAGAAATGAAAAATATAAAAGTTAGATTTTTTGATTAAAAATATTTAAAAGAATTTTATGGCAACTGAAGTTAAAACTACTGTACCTGGAAATATGTGGAAAGTCCTAGTGAAAGAAGGAGATACGGTAAAAAAAGGAGACAATTTGTTTATAATGGAAGTTATGAAAACAGAAGTTCATCATGATTCTCCAATTGATGGAACAGTGATTAAAGTTAATGTTGTAAATGATCAAGAAGGAATTGACCCTGGTACAGTAGCTATAATAATTGAATGATAGATAAAAAAACTAAATATTTAATTATAATTAACGATCTCTCTGAAGATATTGGTATATCAAGAGAAGAATCAAAGAGTTTAGTAGATATTGCCATATCATCGAGTGATCTTAGATATGTTGATTATCAACATTTAAAAGATGAAATAACAACTTTTTTAGTTATCAATATTTTTTTCTTAATTTGTAAATTGTAATCATTATGGATGGCCAAATAATTTTATACAACGGTCCCAACTCACCCTTTGGAAGAAAAACTAAAGTAACTGCCCTAGTCCAAGAAGTTAAAATAGAAGAAAAAATTATTGATGTATATAAGGCTGATTTTTTAGATAAATACAATCCTCTAAGAAAAATTCCAACTCTAACAGTTAATCAATTATCAATTACTGATAGTGATAATATTTGCTTTTATCTTGATTCAGTATCAAAAAAACAAACTTTATTTCCAAAAAAAAATTATTGGGAAATAATGAATATTACTTCTATTGCTAATGGACTTATGGAATCTGTATTAGAAAGAAGAATGGAAACAATAAGACCAGAAAATGAAAAAAGTAATAACTTTATTAACAAACAAGAAACAAGAATTAAAAGAACTATTAACTGGCTAGAAAATAATTGGAACAATTATAATGAAAATTATTTAACTATGGATCAAATAGCAGTGGGATGCGCTTTAGATTATACAATCTTTAGATTTAATGAGAACTGGAAAACAGAAAATAAAAAACTTAATAAATGGTTTGGTGAATTCACTGAAAAAGATTTTATGAAATTAACAATTCCTCAACAAAGCTAAAAACTAATCGTAATAAAACATTGGAGCTTTTTTCCAATCAAGCCAAGAAACTGGGTCGTGACCCCATACAACTTTTGCATTATATTCTTTTGCTACTCTTCTTAATTTTTTTACAGACTCTGCGGCATCAGACGAAGATGCTACGAGTCCTGGCAAACATTTGTCACACCAATGATCTCCTGTATAGCAGGCATCACCTGTGAATAACATGTGGCCAGTCTTTGGAAGATTAACTAATACAGATTGATGTCCCGGTGTATGTCCTGGCGTAAAAATTACTTTTATAACTCCATCACCGTACACATCGTAAAAATCAGTTTTTCTACCCTGAAGAAATTTCCAATGTATATTTGGTTTATCAAAGTCAGCCCTTATATAAGCTGGTTGTGAAAACCAATCAGGATTGAATGCATAATCATATTCTAATTTTTGCGTAATATGTGTTGCATTAGGAAAATGACCAATAGCTCCTGAGTGATCTAAATGTAAATGAGTTTGTATGACATACTTAACATCTTCTGGTTTTGTATTTACTGTTTTAACTACATCTTTGCACCATTCAGATGCTTTCATAACAGGATCATATGCTTCCACCACAGAGCCCCAATGTTTATGTTTGTCTAGCGCCACTTCTATTGGCATTCCTCCATCTATAACAACATCACCTTCAGGATGTTTAATTAAAAACCAAGGAATTGGTATTTCATATGGTTCATCACTTTGATTCATTTTAATAAACTTTAGTTTCGTCTTAATTGAACCTGTTTGAAACATATACAATCTAATACCTGTATTAAATTTTTTTGTTTGTTCAAAAATATCTGTCTCTTTTTCTTTCATAATACTTTCCTACCAAGCAGATTGATAAATGTTAAGAGCATCTTTTTCTGTTACCTCTCTTGGATTGTTAACAAGCAATCTAGTCTGTTTCATTGCATCTCGAGCCATTTTTTCACATGCTTCTTTTGGTATATCAACTTCTCTTAATTTTTGTGGCAAACCAAGTTTCTTGGATAAATCCTCTAATTTGTCAATAAATTCAGCAGAAACTGCTTGGGCTCCTTTATTTGTGTCAATTTCTGGAAAAACATATGGAGCAAGTTCAGCATAATCTTTTGAAGCTTTGGTATCTACAGTATTAAATCTAAGCACATAAGGTAAAACTAATGAATTAGAAAGACCATGAGAAATATGAAAAGTTCCTCCAATTGGATATGCAAGTGCATGGACTGCTGCTACCGGAGAATTAGCAAAAGCTTTACCTGCCAACATAGCTCCTATTAACATATTTCCTCTAGCTTCAACATTAGAACCATCTAAAACAGCTTGTTCAATGGAAGCTCCAAGTAATTTTAAAGCTTCAATTGCTAACATTTTTGAAATTAGATTATTATTATTGTTTGATGATGCAAATCCTTCAATTGCATGAACCATTGCGTCAATTCCTGTTGACGCTGTAGTACTTGCGGGAAGACCGAGAGTTAATTCAGGATCCAAAATTGCTAAATCAGGCAAAATTAAAGATGATGACACTCCTTTTTTTTCTTCCTCGCCAACTGTAATAATTGATATTGGTGTAACTTCCGAACCAGTTCCAGCTGTAGTTGGTATTAGAACAAGTGGTAAACGAGGTCCTTTTGCGTTTGCAACTCCCCAAGCTTCATCTAAATTTTCATTGGAACCGAGTATTAGCGCAGATAACTTGGCAACATCCATTGAAGAACCTCCACCAAATCCAATAACCCCAGTTGCTTTAATTTTTTTTCCAATCTCGATTGCATTTAAAAGAGTCTTTTGAGATGGATCAGCTTCAACATCATCAAAAACTTCTACAGATCCATTTTTTTGCAATTCTTTTATAGTTGGATCTGTTAAACCTAATGATATTAGATCTTTATCAGTAATAAAAAGAATCCTTTCTCCAAGTTTTTCAGACATTTCTTTACATGTATTTTTTGCTTGACCACTTCCAAAACGAAGGCCAGGAGTGGTGTTAAATTGAAAAGAATTTAAAGTCATAATTTATTATACGAAGTAAACATAAAATATTATTGAAAATATTGCCATTCCTATAAGAATTAAAATCCATCCATATCCTGTACCAATTTTATCTATGTAGTTAACTTCTCCTTGAACATCGTCTGGTTTATTATAAAGATCGTTTGCTTGAATAGGTTTATTTGGTAAAGTTGATAAATCCATTTTACTCGATAAAAACCAGATTAATCCAATTCCAAAAAACCACCATATTAATTGATAACCCCAAATAGATGGTATTTTTAAAACCCACGCATCATAACCTGCTCCCGGATCTCCAAAAAAATTATTTCCTAATACTTGTCCGGGGCCAACTCCAAAAAAAAGCCAAATCAAAGCTATTACATAAGCAAAAGATTTTAGTTTTGTTCTGCTAGGATGTAGACCCATATGTTCATTTAAAAAATTATGAAACTTTTCTCTGTGAGACCGGTAAGCATCTATTTTTGTAAGGCTTGAAAAAGCCGAAATGGAAAAGGAAACAAATACATTAAATAATAATCCCCATACACCAGAGTATATTGTTAGTGGCCATCTTCCCCATGGCAACCTATTTCCAGTAATCTGTTGTCCAATTGTTTCAGTTAAAATTACGATTATAATGCCAATAATTAAGCCAAAAATTGCAGCTCCTCTTGTAATCCATGGAAACCAGACCAATCCTAACAAAACAATAATAAACTGAAAAGCTATAGAAATTGCAATTCCGCTAAAAATAATCATTGCTGGTTTGGCAAACGTAGCCAAATAAAGTGATGCTAAAAAAATTAGCAACATAATAATTCTAGCAGCAGCAAGTTCTTTTTGCCAATTTATATTTTTGTTAACATATGCTTTGTACAAATCTCTAGTAACTATACTTCCTGAAGTCATTAATAAGGCTGCTGCTGTAGATTGAAGAGCTGCAATTAATCCAACTGCTAATAAACCAGTTAACCAAATAGCATGATTGTCCATTAAATTTATAATATGGTAAATTATTAAAGAATGTTCATTTTTTGAAACTTCTGGCAACAAAGTATTTATGGCTAGACCATTATTATTAATATCTGCATTTGCTCCTAACAAACTTGCTCCAATTCCTTGGTAAGTTGTAAAAACAAATAAAAGTAAACCTACTACAACTGCTGATCCCCAAATTTGGTAATAAGAAAAAACTTTTGGGTTTTTTGCAGAATAGCTCCACATAGAAAAAGAAGGAGATAAAACTATACCCATAAATGAAATCGTAAAAGTGAAAATCATCATTGCTGTCCACGGTCCTCCTGTTGCTTCGTCTTTACCTAAACCAGCAACCCATTGAATAACTCCAGGCAATGCAAAATAACCATTATAATCTCCTCCTCCATAACCATTTGTATTTCCCCAAGAACTAATTTTGGTAGATGCTATTTTTGACAAAGCTTTGCCAAATAACTCAAAATTTCCAACAAAAGAATAAATAATTAGCCCTAAAATAATTATAGTTAAAAAATAAAGCCAAGATTGAACTACACCAACACTAACAATAGATTTAAAACCTCCTCTTGTTACATAAAAGAGAACAATTGTAGAAATAACCCACATTCCCAATTCTCTAGAAACATAACCATCGGTTAATGTATTTATTAAATAACCTGTTGCGCCAAAAAAAACTGCCAAAAGAGGTATTGCTATAAAAAAAGTTACCAATACTGATATAACACGAATTGTATCACTCTTGTAATATTCATAATACATTTCACCTGGAGTAATATATCCAAATTTTCTACTTAACATCCACTGTCTCTTAAAAAAAAATATACTTCCAAGAGGAACTGTTATTGCAATAAAAGCTGTACCAACAAATTGAAAGCCATCATGAAAAACAAGACTTGTTTGAGATATTACTGTTAGTCCTGCAAATGTTGCAGCTGTAGCTGCAAAAAAAAATACCCATGAAGAAATATTTCTATTTGCTAAATAATATTCTTCAGGATTATCAGAATTATATCTTGACCCCCTTACTCCCCAAAAAAAACAGTAAGAAGCATACAATAATATAAAAATAAATAACCAAAGAGATTTTTCGGACATTTAATCCTTTTTTAATTTTATTAAGTGCAACGTCTTGGTGCCGATTCACCTCGCTCTTTTTTCATTCTTTCAGCTTCTTTTTGAGCTTCAGCTATAGAAGAAAAAGCTTTATCTTCAAAAATTATGAATGGTTTGGCCCTATCAGCATTAAGTTGAGCTACACACCACTCTTTACCTGTTTTAGTGCACATTACCATATAAGCTCCTGGAATAGGCCCGTATTTTCTATTGTTTAGAGTAAAAAGACTTTTAGCCAATTCATTTAACCTGTCTTCGTCTAAATTTCCTAAAGCATTTTTTTCAAGTTGGTTTAAAGGTGTGGTATTATCTGAACCTAAAATACCTTTTCCATCTGTTCCAACTGGTCTACCAAATTCAGGTTTATTCATTATGGCAAAGGTCCTTCTTTTAAAAATCCTCTAATAGCATTTTCTAAAATCTTAGAGACATTATTATTATAATTATTGTAAGATAAACTTCCACACCATGAAAGTGATCCAGGTGCGAACAAAGCACCATCATTTGGTGTTTTATAATAAATCATATCAGCTCTAACCATCGGGTTTTCAGTTCCTCCACCATAATAACCTCTAACAGAGAAATGAATTTCTTCGTTAACTTGTAACATTAAGTTTGTATGATTTTCTGATCTTGCTAATAAATAAGCATTATGTGGAGTTCCAAATTCTAAATCATATCTGTCAAGTTCCAATCCAGCAGCACCTCCTCCAACTAAACCAAAATCTCCAATTATTTCATCGTCTCCAACACCATCAAAGATCCAAGAACATTCGGGTCTTTTACTATCAGGCTCACGTTTATAATATGAAGAAACATCAAATCCATATGCTGTGAAAGTTAGACCGCAAACTTTGGAAGGAATTCTTCCTCTTGCTCTCCACATTCCACCATATTTTCCATCAAAAGCATTATTGTATTCACCAGGATTTGCTGTCCAAGCTCTTGTTCCAGCTTCACCTTTTCTAACTTCAATAATATTTGGATTATCCGGATGATACTCGCTAATCCAATAAAAACCATCTGAGCCTAAGTATATCCATCTTCCCCCATTTAATTGGTAAGACTCGTATGCAGCTAGCATTTTTTCTGAACTATATTCTGGGTGTGATCCAGTTAAAACACATCTATAACGATTTAACATATCGACACCTTCGATATGTAAATCTTCATCTGTCACAACATCAAAATCTAAATTTTTTTCTTCAAGCCAATCTGTTAAATGAAGGTCTGCATTTAATTGCCATAATGAAGGTGATAACCAATGTCTATATTTTGGTCTCATATTAAGTATTGGTCTTAACCTTGATGAAATAGCTACTCCGCTACCGTCTGAGTGTTGAGAATAAGTTGATAATCCATATTCTCTGTGTTCATTTAAATATAAATCTGATGCTGACATAACAGGAACTTTACCAGCTAACAATTGAGCAACTACTGAATTTGTTCCTAAATTGTCATTTGAATAAGCCATATAGCTGTTTGAAGGTAATACAAATAAAAGTTTTGAAGTTGTTTTTCCTTTTGGTGGCTTGATAACAAATGGTACAAAATCTTCTGTCTCGGAAGAGTCTTCACCGTTAATTCTTAATCTGGCAGCATAAACTCCACTTTTTATTAAGTCAGGAATTTCATAAGTAAAATCAACTTCCCATCTTGCATCATCAATATCATCATCATGAAAATGTATCGCTCCGTACTCTTCTGGTTTGTGATGAAAAACCATTTCATCAGCAGTCCAATTATAACCAGTCATACCTCTGCAAGGTAAATTAATTATAAAGCCATTCAGGTGATTTGAAGTCATATCAATAATATAAGTTGAAGCAATGTTTGTTGTTATGTTTGCGTGAAAATCCCATGCTCCAATTACTTCGGATCTTAAATCTGATGGGCATCCGCTATATCCTCTTGCCAAAGACTCTATTTCGGCTTTAGATAAGGCTTTTTTGCTTAATCTAGGTCTATCAATCTTACCATTATAAGTTAAAGTTTGCTCTGGCAATTCTACCGGATCTATTGCTTCTTTGTAATGAGCTCCCTGTATATGTCTTCCAGAATGATCATTGAGAGTGCATGCTGCCATTAAAAAAGGCGCATCGTTTGCTCTTGGTTTTAAATTATTTGTTGCTTCAACAAATGATGTTGTTTCATCAGCAGGATGAAGTAATGACATCCCTAATCCACCATTAGTTGGAGTTACACATGGTTCTTGATATAATTTTAACTTACCAGTTTCAGCATCATAACTCGCAGCAACAAGATACCAAACTTTTCTCATTAATTTTTTTTCACTAGATAAGTTCATTACTTGTCCAGCTCCATCTCCTATCATTACTGAAAGACATCCATTTTCATCTACGAAAAGACCATAACCACTTTTAGATTTTTCATTCCACTTTGTTAAAATTCCTTGTTTTCCTTTATCTGGTGTAGTTGGAAATATATATGCTTGCAAAGTAAAGCTTGTTATATTTAGTCTGTCGTCTTGAGGGATAACTGCATAGGATCCTCCATGAATTCTTTGGTTTCTTCCTTGATAAGTTTTATTACATTGAGCTCCAATTTCTTCCTCTTTATATCCTGGACCTTCAGGATTTGTGTCACCATGAATTAATCTTACAATTTGAACATCATAGTTTTCATTTTTTTCCGCATTAACATAAAATTTTACTTTCTCTCCTGGAAAAGCTGAGTACTTATCACTATATCCTGTAATTCTTAACATTCTAAACTCTCATAAATAAAAATCATTCTGCGTATCTCTCTAAAAGTTCTACAATTCTCTTTAAAAATATAGCGTGCTCGCAAGCTTCTTCTGAAGAGAAAGACTCTTCTAAAATTTCAACTGGTACACCTCTTACTCCAGTTACAATTCCTATTCTATAATCTTCAAAATCTTTTTTGCATACTGTTACATATTTTTTTATATGCATTGGTTGTCGTCTAAGTTTATCCAAAACAGTTTGAAGTTCCTTGCTATGTTCAACCATTGGCTGATCTTTGTGAGGCTGAGCTGCTTTACCCACTGGACAAGCTCTATGTTCTTCAATTAATTTATTCCTCATTTTTTCATCTTTTAATAATGGCAATACATATTTTCTTGTTAAAAAATCATCAGTACTTGTATGACCTTGGTTTAATTGAACTCCAGTTTTATCTTTTGTCATAAATTACTTATTAGTCCTTTCTTGAATTATCTTTAATGCTTCAATTAAATAAACTCTAAACACGTCATGATTTTCACTCATTGGGAAATGTCCTATATCTGTCATTTCTATATAAACTCCACCTTTAATTTGTCTTGCTGTATTTTCTGTCGCTTCTGGTGGAGTTAAATAATCATAAGTTCCTGTTAACATAATTACCGGACACTTATGTCCGTCAATATTTTTTAATTCATTTCTCAAGTCATGATCAACAGAATAAAAATACAAATCTCCTTTAAATGCCTCTGAACCTTGTGTGTAGTAATGCCAAGTTAACCATCTATCTTTTTCTGGAGATTGAGGTGCCATAAGGTCCCAAGTTCCACTTGCACAAACCTGAGCTGCATTTGCATGAGGATGTCTCCACCAGTCTAGATAAAATCCTGGAGCATAATCTGCCGCTTCTACAGGTATAACAGCTCTAAATTTATTAGGATGTCTTAAAGCTAATTGTAGAGCCACATTTCCACCGAATGAAGATCCCATAAATATTGGATTTTGTAATCCCAATGCATCACATAATTTTATGATAAAATTACAATAATGTTCTGCGGTTAGTTTATATTCTTCTTTCCACCATTCTTTATTGTGTGGTGGATCAGATTTTCCGTGTCTTGGTAGATCATAAGCAATAACATTATAATTTTTTGTAATTTCTTCATCTTCAAGTAGTCCTCTCCATTGATGATTATGACATCCCGCTGTATGTTGGCAAATTAATGGAATTCCTTTTCCATTTTGCAAATAAAAAACCTTATATTCACAATCATCAACTTCTATAGTTACATAACGTCCTACAACATCATGATGTTTTACCATTTGATTGCTCCTTTTATATTGTTAAGATTCATTAAACTGGTACTCCTGTTTTTCTTAACAATTCAAATTGAACTGTAAAATTTCTTAAATTTTTCATCAAAATTAAATGATTACCTTCTATTTTTAAATCTTTTAAAAAACTTGCAGACCATATTCCATGATACATTGGTTTAGGCATAGGTTGACCAAACTCTCTCCAAGTATTTGCTGAAGCTCTCAATGCAAAATCATATGGGTCCAAAGGAGATGGATTTGTATTTATATTTTTTACTTTACCATCATGCATTTCAATTATTACTTTAGCGTTTTCCATGTCAAACATAAAAGAGCAAGTATAATATTTTGCCATCGCATTAATGGTTTCATCACCATTAGTAAAGTCTTCATATTTCTTTGCCCAATTTTCTACTTCTGTGCTCATAATAATATTTTAATTAAATTATTTGTTTTTTGGACTATTGGCTCCTTTTAAATTTTTAGAAACATCTTCACCAAAATTCATATGATAATCTTTTTTTGGATTCCCATAATCTCCAAGGATATTTCGGATGTTGCTTATTTCGCCAGGATTCATTCCAATTTCTTTAAGAAGACTATCTAAAAATGGTTGATGAGCTCTATATCTTAAAGCCGAACTAACAACATTGTCAGCTAAATTTCCTCCGCTCTTTCCACCGCCAGAACCTTCTTTTCCACCACCACCTGAGGAAGGAGGTCCGCTCGTTCCACTAAATCCTGGAAGGCCGCTAACATCAACGATTTTGATATCACCAATGTTTGCCATTGGTTTAACGCTTTCTCTGATAATTGATTCAATTTTTTCAGCAAGTTTAATTCTTAATGAGCTTCTTCTATTAGCATCACTTCTTACATTTTCTGCAAGATTTAATGCTTCTTTACCCGCAGCATCTATTTCATATCTTAATTTAGCTGCCATGGTTGCGTGCTTATCTTGTTCGGCTTTTGAAGCTGCTTCGATAACATCAACTTGTTTAATTCCTTCAGCTTTTTCAATATATCTTGTTGAGTTAGCTTTCTCTTCAGCTTCTACTGCTTTAGCTCTAGTATTTTGTTCTTCTGCTTTTGATATAAGAACTTCTTTAGATTTCTCTATTATTTCAAGTTCTTTTTGATGTTCTTCTATCTGAATTCTCTTAGCTTTTTCTATATCTAGAGTTCTAACTTCTTTTTCAGACTCTATTCTATGAGCATCAATATTTTTCTGTTGAGCTATTTTAGCATTTTTAACTTGTTGATCTGCAATAATTTGAGCTTCTTCTGCCTCTCTTTGTTTGTCTGACTGTTCTTTAATTATTTCAGCTTTTTCTTGAGCTCTTTTGGTATCAACTAATCTTTGTTTTTCTAGTCTTGCATATTCGCTTTCTTTATCTAAATCTAAAATTTTAACTTCTGTGTCCAGATCTTTTTGTCTAATATCTAAAGCCGCATCTTTCTCAAGTTGGTTTTGTTCTTTTCTTCTTTTTTCAATTTCCTCAATTAATCTAGTTTCGGTAAGTTTTCTTTCAACCTCAATAACTTGATTTTGAGAAATTTTTGCAACCTCGATTGCTTCCTGGCTTTTTATTTCAGCTTCTTCGGCTTGTCTTTCTTTTTCAGCTTTCTGTTTAATTGTTTCGGTTCTCTCATTTGCTTTTTGAATAGAAATTTCTCTCTCTTGTTGGTATCTAGAAAACTCTTCATTCTTTTTAATTTCTAATTCTTTTTGAACCGTTTCTAAGTTTTTATTTTCAATTGATATTTTAGTATCTTGAGTAATATCATTTCTTTTTTTCTTTCTTGATTCTATTTGTTCAGTCAATTGTGTTAAACCTTGAGAGTCAAAAGTATTTGCTGGATTAAATTGTTCAATCGGCGCTTGGTCTAATGATATAATTGAAACAGTTTCTAATGCTAAACCGGTATGACCAATTGATTCATCGGCAATCTTTGTAACTTCTTTTACAAATTGTCCTCTGTTTTCTTGTATCTCATCTAAAGTCATTTTTGCTGCAACTTCTCCTAAAGCATCCGCAAAACGACCTTGCACCACTTCTCTTAAGTGTTCTGGATCAAGAGTTCTATTACCTAAAGTTTGCGCAGCTGTTGAAACTGCTTTAGCGTCTGGCGGAACTTTTGTAAAAAATTCTGTAACTAGTTCTGCTCTCATTCTATCTTTTGTAATTAAAGATTTATCTCCACCTCTTTTGATTGTTAAGCTCAATGTTCGCATTCCAACTTGAGTAATATTGTGGATTATCGGTAAGACAAAAGCTCCACCTGATATAACAACTTTCTCACCAAGCATTCCTGTTCTTACAAATGAAACTTCTTTTGACGATCTTCTGTACAACCAATGCAATAAATAAACTATAATCGCTATTGCTAGTGCTAATAAAATTATTGCTGCTATTATATCTGCTCCTCTTGTCATAAATTATTCCCCCTAATTCAAGTTCCTTTCTTTGTGTCTGCTAAAGCCGCACTATAAATAATCATTCCAAAAATTATTTTATTTAAAAAGTCGGCTAAATTATAAATTACATTTAAACTATTAATATTTGCTCCTCCTGCTAAGTGCTCAATAAAATATCCAATATGATAAATTGAAAAACCTATTGTTATGATAAGTCTATTTGCAAAAAAAGCCATTTGAACATTTTCGTTACCACATGTTGCATTTATTCTTCCGGCATCACCCATGTAAAGTTCGCCAATAATATAAAGCCATCCAACTATGCCCACTAAGAAACCTAGAGTTACACTCATGTATCCATATGCTCCCAAAAGTTGAGCTATAACCCAAACTAAAGTTCCAACTATTAAACGCCAAAACATTCCTCTTTTAATATCTGTCACTGATTTAAGCATTACGTAAAAAGTTAAAATGGTTAACGGAAAAGTTAAAAGCCACTCAATGTATCTTAATGCTGTAGGTGCCTGTCCATTTAGTACCCACAAATCTTTTGCATAGAAATAATGAATAGATGACATCAAAGCAATAACACCAACGAGATTCATTGCTGTACCCCATCTATCTGACAATCTGCCTCTCTCTAAAAAGAAAAAAATTGCTGCCCCTATCATAGCAACAGAGATAAGCCAAAATGATCCTCCGACAATATCCTGTGGTAATAATAACTTATTCATATTCTTTAAAAGTATCCTTATTTACAAATGCCTAATTAAAACAGTAGTTTCTCACATAAGAAAACAAAAATATTTTATTATTTTTATATATATTTTTTATAAGTTAATAGCTTATTAAAATTGCGATAAATCAAAAATAAAAATTATTAATACAATTTACACTAGAAAAAAATTTAACGTAAAAATTGAATATATAATTTTATTTCGAGATTAGTTTAATAAATATATTATCAATTATCATGCTCTCAAAAGTTATAACTATTTCACAACAAAAAGGTGGTACTGGTAAAACAACATTGGCAATTCACTTGGCTATGGGTTTTATTAAATACCATAATCTTAAAGTTGCTGTCGTTGATACTGATCCACAAGGTAGTCTAGGACAATGGTTTATGATCCGATCAGAGAAAAAAATATCAAACCATAATTTAAGTTTTAAAACAGCAAGTTTGTGGGGCGCTCAATATGAATCTAAAACATTAAAAAAAGATCATGATATAGTAATAATAGACACGCCTCCAAAAATAGAATCTGATGCACGACCATCTATAGAAGCTTCTGACTTAGTTTTAATTCCAATGACCCCGTCACATGTAGATTTTTGGGCGACAGAAGCGATTATAGATATTGCAAAAAAAGCAAATAAAAAAATTATGATACAAATAAACAGAGCAAACCAAAGATCAAAACAAATTATTAAAACAAATGATTATATAAAAAGCCTAAACGTTCCTTCGGTAAATATAATAATTGGCAACAGACAAATTTACGCTTCTTCAATGGGAGAAGGAAAAACAGCAATTGAAAAACAAAGAAAAGGTAGTGCTGTAGATGAAATTAAAAAACTTTCAGAGCAAATTTTATTAGAATTAAACCAATAATGTCTCTCCTTCTAAAAACTACTAAAATAATAAATGAATGGACTGATTATAATGGTCATATGAATTTAGCATTTTATATTTTAGTTTTTGATAAAGGTGCAGAAAAAATTTTATCTAAATTTAAGATGGGAGAACAATCGGCAAAAACAACTAAAAAAAGCACAATGGCTGTAGAAAGTCACACAACATACAATAACGAAGTAAAAGAAAACGAAGAAGTGGATGTTTATTTATCTTATTTTGATCATGACAAAAAAAGACTGCATTACAAATTAGAAATGTATGAAAAAAGTAAAAATATCTTGTCTGCCACAACTGAAGTTGTATCTTTATATATTGACTTAAATATTAGGAAAGTTGCTGAATTTGAAAATGAAAAAGCAATGATAATGGATCAATTTATAGATGAAAATAAATCAAAATTTAAATTTGATAACCTACATTTTTCAAATAAACTTAAAAAATAATCAATAATTATATGAACGTTGAAATAAAATTACTATCTGGAGCCTTAGGTGCAGAAATCAAAGGAATTGATTTAACTGATGTATCTAATGAAAACTTTAAAAAAATAAATGATTTACTGCTAGAACATAAAGTAATTTTTTTTAGAGATCAGCCTATTACTAAAGATCAACAGATAGCTCTTGCTGAAAAGTTCGGTCCTTTAGAAACACATGCTTACGTTAAAGGGTTAGAGAATTATCCTGAGATTGTTAGAATTATAAAAGGCAAAGAAGAAAAAAACCAATGGGGTGAAAATTGGCATAGCGATGTAAGCTATAATACTAAACCAACTAAAGCTGTAATATTAAAATCACTAAAAATACCCCCAGTTGGTGGTGATACTTGTTTTTCTAATATGGAATTAGCATGGGAAACATTAGATCCCAAAATTCAAGACAAGATAAAAGATAAAAAAGCAATTCATAGTTCGCTAGGAGCAGAATTTTTTATTAAAAACTACAAGTATATGGAAGGCAATGATAAAAGAAATTATGATGCTTATTCTAACGAACATCCAATTGTTAGAACTCATCCTGAAACAGGTAAAAAAATTCTATTTGTTAATTGGACTTATACAAAACAAATTATTGGTCTTGATAAAGAAGAAAGCGATCAAATACTAAAAGAAATATTTGAACATCAAGCTAGACTAGATCTAACTTGCAGATTTAGTTGGACAGAAAATACAGTTGCAATCTGGGATAACAGAAGCGTTATCCATTATGCTATTACAGACTTTTTTCCTGGAAGAGGTTTGGGTTATGAAAGAATAATGGATCGTATAGCAATTGAAGGTGACCAACCACAATAATCTTAATGCAAGTTATTGATAAAATAATATCAAATTTCATAAATAGTAAATCTCTCTACATTGGAGAGAAAGTAACCATATCTGAACATATGATACAAACAGCAATGCTTGCTGAAAAAGCAAAATGTGATGATAATTTAATTTGTTCTAGTCTGTTACACGATTACGGACATTTTATTTTAGAAAACCCTGATGAGCTAGTTAAGCTAAATGTAGATGGGCAACATGAAAATATAGGTTATGAATATTTAAAAAGCTTTTTTAAAAAAGAGATAGTAGAACCAATAAAATACCATGTTTTAGCAAAGCGTTATTTGGCTAGAGAAAAAAAATATTTTGATCTCCTTTCGGAGGCCTCAAAAATAAGTTTAGAACTTCAGGGTGGAGTATTAAATCAAGAAGAGTGTAATAAATTTGAAAAACAGGAATATTTTAAACCTTCAATACTCCTTAGAAAATTTGATGAGGCAGCAAAAAAAACAGGCGTCAAAATGAAAGATATCAATGATTACAAAAATTTACTAAATTCAAATTTATTATGAAATTTGATTATATAATTATTGGAGCAGGATCTGCTGGATGCGTACTTTCAAACAGATTATCTGAAAGTCAAAATAATAAAGTAGCTGTCTTTGAAGCTGGTGGCCCAAGTGATATTTGGAAAGTTAAAATGCCACTTGCTTTACTTTATACAATGCATGATCCTAAATATAATTGGAAATATTATTCTGAACCGGAGCCAAACCTAAACAATAGAAGATTATTTTGTCCAAGAGGTAAAATGATTGGCGGATGTTCAGCCCATAATGGAATGGTTTTTGTAAGAGGTAACAAAAATGATTATGAAAGATGGGAAAACTTTGGATTAAAATCTTGGTCTTACGAAAAAGTTTTACCTTATTTTAAAAAAATTGAAACATGGTCAGGAGGAGAAAACCAATATAGAGGCTCATTAGGTCCGCTTCCCGTTAACCAATCAAAAAATGACAATCCTTTATTTAAAGCTTTTATAAATTCAGCTTGTGAGGCAGGACATGCTGTTAATCACGATATGAATGGAGAAAAACAAGAAGGATTTGGAATGTTTGATACAACAATTCATGAAGGTCAAAGAGCAAGTGCAACAAAATATTATTTAAATCCAGTAAAAAAAAGAAAGAATTTAAATATTTTTTCTAATTCATTTGTTGAAAAAATAATTTTTGAAGGAAAAAAAGCTATTGGTATTGAAGTAAAAATTAAAAATAAACTTGAAAAAGTTTATGCTGAAAAAGAATTAATATTAAGTGGTGGTTCAATTAATTCACCACAATTACTAATGCTTTCAGGAATTGGTGATGCAAATCATTTAAAAGAAAAAGGAATTACTGTTGTAAATGATTTAAAAGGTGTTGGAAAAAATCTTCAAGATCATTTGGAGACATATATTATGCAAGAATGTAAAACTCCAGACACTCTTTATACATATACTAAATTAATTCCAAAAGTTTTAGCAGGAATTCAATGGTTCTTATCTAAGTCTGGTCCCTGTTCTCAATCTTATTTGGAAGCTGGGGGATTTGCCAAATCATCCCCAGAACGTGAAATTGCAAATATTCAATTTCATTTTTTTCCATCGTTTGTTATTGACCATGGCTTGGTTAATCCAAATTCACATGGTTATCAATTGCATGCTAGTCCAAATCATCCAAAAAGTAGAGGATCAGTTACACTTAATTCATCAAATCCTTATGATTACCCAAAAATATTATTTAATTATTTAGAAGATGATGATGACTTAAAACAAACTAGAGAATGTATCCACGTTGCAAGAAAAATCTTAGAACAACCTTCATTAGCAAAACATTCTGGAAAAGAAGTTGGTCCAGGATCAGATAAACAAAGCGATGAAGAGTTAGATGAGTATATTAGATCTAAGGCTGAAACAGCCTATCACCCATGTGGAACTTGTAAGATGGGAGTTGATGATATGGCGGTGGTTGATGAAAATTTAAAAGTAAAAGGAATTCAAAATTTAAGAGTTATTGATGCATCTGTTATGCCTGAAATCCCAAGCGCAAACTTAAATGCACCTACATTAATGATTGCTGAAAAGGGCTCTGATTCAATTCTTAATTAATCGAAATATTTTTTTTTTCGAAAAAAAATTTTTTTAATCACCCAATAAAAAATATAAATAAATATTATTAAAGCTAAATGAGGTATGTACGCTTTAAAATCAAATTTATACCAATAAAAAATATCCATATAAGGTCCAATATAAAAAAGTATTGGAGCCCAAATTGATATTTTTTCTAATAGATTTGCACCAAAAAATTCAATATCGCCTACTGCTAAAGAATAGCTTCCTGCATTATCATCGTTAAAAACTTTAATTAGATAAGTTCCAGCTTCAAACTTTAAACTTCCTTTAAATTCTCTATCGTTATGTGTACCTATTTGAGGACCAATCCAATACCAATCTCTTGCATAAGGCTCATACCATGCTTTCCACTCATATTCTTTTCCATCTTCATAAAAAATTAAATTGTCATTTTGATCAAGTACTTCGAGTGAAATCCATTTAATTTTATCATCTATTTTTGGAATAGTGATTCCAACATAAAATGAAAACTCAGTATCACTTTCGATTTTATAATAATGAGGTTCACCGCTTAATTTTCCATAATAAGCTTTTGATATTTCTGGATCAATAACATTATGAGGCTCATTTGACGAAGGTAAATATTTAATTAACTTTGGTTGGTGTGCATATAAAAAAGATGTAATATTTATTGATAAAAAAATTATTAATAATAATAATTTTTTCATTTATTTCTATAAACCGAGATTAAACAAATTATTTCAAACATTATAGATGCTGCGACCATTGAAGTAATATTGTTTGGATTATCTTTGGTTGGCATTAAACAAGCTACGTCCCCACCAATAACATTTTTACCTTTTAAACATTGTATAAGTTTTCTAGCTTCATCCATATTAAAACCTCTAAAAGCGGGTTCAATATTTGCAGTACCTGGTGCAACTGTTGAATCTAAACAGTCTAGATCAAATGTTACATAAATAGGATTATCCCCTAGTCTATCTAAAATCATTTTAGAACATTTTTCATGTCCTAGTTCTTTATATTCATCCATTGTAATGACTTGATATCCAATATCATAACTTGCCTGTAACCAATCTAGTGTTCTTGGATTTCCTCTTATTCCTATTTGTGTACTTGTATGAGGATCAACATTACCTTGCTTAACTAGATAAGACGCCCAATGTGCTGCTGATTTTTTTGCACCTAAAAAATGATCTAGTTTTTCGTAACAATCAGTATGAGCATCAAAGTGAACTAAAGTTATTTTCTTACCTTTTGTTAATTTAGAATTTTTTTTTGCTAAACTTTGTATTATTCCTCCTGTTACTGAATGATCACCGCCAATTGATACAACTGGTTTTTCAGTTTTTTCGATGTGATCATAAAAACTTGAAATTCTTTCGATACATTTTTCATTATCATTTGCCTCAGGAAAAGGAACATCGCCTAAATCATGAATTTTATTTAATTTCCAAGGATCAATTCCATACTCAAGATGTGATCTTTTAAGCATTGCTGAAATATTTCTTACAGCTCGAGGACCTAAATGCTGGTCTCTTTCCGTGGTACCATTTCCTGTGCTATGTGGAACGCCTACTAAAGCAATATCACAATTTTTTGGATCAGGATCATTTTTACATCTAAATAAAGTAGGTATACCCCACCAATAAAGAGTCTCCATCATTATTTGGTCTTCTTCTGAAATCATAAAAATAATTCTACACTATTAAAAAAATATAAAGAAGACATATAATTTGATATAGATTCAAAATTACTAATGAAAAACAATAATCCAAAAGGCATAATTCTTATATTGATTGGTATGTTTATTGTTTCATTTATGGATGCAACATTTAAATATATTAATACTAGTGTTAATTTGTATGAAGCCTATTTTGTCAGAACATTGGTAAGTTTTGTAGTTATCGCTTCTTATCTAAAAATAACAAACAAACCAATAATTTTTACTACTCATTACCCCTTGCTTACAAGTATACGTGTAATTCTTTTCTTTTTTGGTTTTAGTTCTTTTTATATTTCATTAACTATAATGCCTTTAGCTACAGCCACTGCTCTATTTTTTGCTAGTCCTTTTTTGATAACAGTTTTTGCAATATTTTTTTTAAAAGAAGAAGTGGGAATAAGAAGATGGTCTGCCGTGATAATTGGTTTTATAGGTGTTTATATAATATTAAATCCTGATTTTAACGATTTTGACTATTTAAGTTTAACGCCTGTATTATGTGCATTTTGTTATGCTTTATCAATGATAATTATAAAAAAAACATCTGATAAAGATGATGTTTATTCGCAAATGTTCCACTTTTATATTTTTGCAATAATAATTAGTTTAATAATTTATTTTTTTATTGGTGATGGTCAATACAACAATTTTGATTATCCGGCTTCTCAATTTATTTTAAGAAAATGGTTTAGTAATTTGGAATTCTCTTTGCCTTATATGATTTTCATAGGTGTGGTTGGTGCTACAGGGTTTCTTTGTTTTTTTAAAGCTTATCGTATAGCTTCTCCAGCTGTTATATCGCCATTTGAATATTCAATATTAGTATGGGCATCATTAAATGGATGGATTTTCTTTGGTGAAATACCAAGTCAAAGAACAATTGTTGGAATGATTTTAATTGTAAGTGGAAGTATATATATTTTTTTTCGTGAAAAAATCCAAGATCAACCTATTGTTACAGAAAAACCTTTAAGATAAATGACTAAAAATTTATTGTATATCAAAGATAAGAGTAATAATATTTGTTTATAAAGCGATACATAACTCATCGTTAAATCTAATACGAAAGTGGGATCGGTCGTCTTTTTTTAAATTAGAAAATTTAAAGGAGGAAACATGAAATTTGGATACTTTTGTAATACCACTAATTGGACTCACAAGCCCTATCACGAACTATTAGACGAAACTAGAGAGATCACAAAATATTGTGATCAGAATAAATGGAATTCTATTTGGTATACAGAACATCATTTTAATCATGAAGGAATGGAGTCTTGTACAAATCCTTTAATAATGGGTACTGATGCCGCTGCAAGAACTAAACAAATTAGAATTGGTCAAGCTTGCAATGTAATTACTTTTCATAACCCTATACAAATGGCTGAAGATGTTGCTCTTTTAGATCAATTATCTAAAGGAAGAGTTGAAGTTGGTATCGGTAGAGGAATTTATGGAAGAGAAGCTGTTAATCTAAATATTGAAGCTGATATGAAAGATCAGGCTAAAAACTTTAGATTATTTGAAGAAACTTTAACAATTTTAAAGAAAGCATGGAAAGAAAAATTTTTTGACCATAAAGGTGAGTTTTACACCTACCCTTCACCTGACTATGTATGGCAACATGATATGAGTAAACCGAGTGAAGAATTTATGGATATGAAAAATAATATAATGAAAAAAATTAGTGTTCTGCCCAAACCATATCAAAAACCCTATCCACCAATTCATCAAGTTGTAGATGGTATTCGATCTATCGAATGGGCAGCACAACAAGATTTAAATATCATTATGTGGATACCAACAGTTAAAGCTTTAAAAATTAAATTTGAAGCTTTCAAAAATGCTAAGTCTGAAACTGAAAAAAGAAATGTACCTATGGGTGAAGGAATTTCACTTGTAAGAGATATGTTTGTTGCTGACACTATGGAAGAAGCTAAAGAAAAAGCTGGTGAGCATATGGTGAATTATATGAGATGGGTTTGTCATTGGCGAGGTCTTGGAAATCATATGGATCCAGGTGAAGAACTTCCTGAAACTAAAGGTAAATTAGATTTATTAAATTATGAATTTTTGCATAAGAGAAATATGTTATTTGGAACTCCTGAATATGTTATTGATAAAATTCATGAATTAAAATCTGAACTAAACCTACAAAACTTGCAAGTTTGGTCAAACTTTCCTGGAGTGAAACATGAAGATTGCATGAAAAGTATAAAACTTTTTACTGAAAAAGTTATGCCTCATTTCAAAGACGATATAGATACTGAAGTCAAAAAAGTTTCGTGATCAAATCACGTAAAAAAATATCTGGTGGCCAGGCTGCTGTTCAATCTTTAAAAAAAGAAAAAGTTGAACATGTCTTTGGTCTTATTGGTTCTGCTACAATGGAGATGTTTGATGCTCTTTATCACGAAAAAAAAATCAAATTTATTGGTGTAAGAGATGAAAGAACTGGTACGCATATGGCTGACGGTTACGCGAGGGCATCTAATAAACCTGGAGTTATCATTGCTGGACAAAATGGTCCTGGCGCTACTAATTTAGTAACAGGTGTCGCTCAAGCAAAAGCTGCTTTTTCACCAGTTGTTGCTATAGCTGGATCTTATTCTACAAAAGATAAAATGGAGGATGCATTTCAAGGTCTTGATCAGCAATCTTTATTTACTCCCATTACAAAAAAAACTTGGACAGTTAAAAATTCAAAAATTATACCAAATGTAATTAGTGATGCTTTTAGTTTAGCAATGCAACCTAGAAGAGGACCCGTTTGTGTTAATTTGCCAAGAAATATTTTAGCAGCAACAAATAATTACAATATAAATACAAA
Organism: Pelagibacteraceae bacterium AG-319-F18; assembly: GCA_003283905.1. GTDB lineage: Bacteria > Pseudomonadota > Alphaproteobacteria > Pelagibacterales > Pelagibacteraceae > Pelagibacter. The sequence continues at coordinate 29,238 of QBXA01000013.1, forward strand.
AAAACCTTCTTTTGTCAGTGAAAGCACTCTTAAAGGTAATAATGAAAAAATCACCAAAGCGGCAAAAATTATAAATCAAGCAAAGCAATTTGTAATAATTGCTGGTGGTGGGATTAAATATACTGCTAAATATAAAGAGGTAATTAAACTAGCTGAATTACTAAACATACCAATAGTTACATCAGCAGGTCATGGAGATGCTATTCCATTTAACCACAAACTGAATGCAGGTCAAATGGGTCCTCGTGGAAACCCTGTAGCTTCAAGGCTTATAAAACAAGCAGATGTCATTTTAGCAATTGGAACTAGATTAGGTTTTAACTCTACTTTTTATTCGTACGATAACATAAATAAAAAAGCAAAAATTATTCAAATTGAAATTGAGAAAAAAATGCTTGGAAAATATTTTCCAATTGTTGTCGGTATTAATGCTGATGCGGCTACAGCTACAAATCAAATATATAATGAAATTAAAAAACAGAAAATTAAATTAGATACAAAAAATTGGACAAACTTATATATAAAAGAAAGAAGAGAATATTTAATAAATAGAGATAAGGATAATCTTGGAAGAAACTTTCCTATTCAACCAAAAGGATTATTTAAACAACTACGAAAAGCATTGCCAAGAGATACGGCTATAACTCTAGATGCTGGAACTCTTTGTTTGCAAGCAACAGATGCTCTAGAATATTACAATCCACCATCTTTATTTACACCTTTAGACTTTGGTTTGGTTGGTTTTTCATTTGCTTGCGGTCTTGGAGTTAAAATTGCAAAACCTAAAAAAACTGTTGTTAGCTTGATGGGTGATGGTGGTTTTGGTATGACTATTTCTGAATTAAGTACGGCAGTTGAATATGGAATAAATACAACAACTATCGTAATGAATAATCAAAGTTGGGGAGCTGAAAAAGCTTATCAAAAAGATTTTTTTGGAAAAAGATATTTGGGTGCAGATATTACCAGTCCTTCATTTGATAAAGTTGCAGAATTATATGGGGCAAAAGGTTTTAAGGTTAAAAAAATTTCTGAGATTAATGAAGCTGTCAGAGCAGCAATTAAATGTAATAAACCTGTGGTAGTTGATGTTGATGTTGACCCTAACGCATTATATAGTTTTAGAAGAGATAGTTTTAAACACAAGCAAAAATAAATGTCACAAAAAGATATCGGTAATAAAATTCCAATTTATAAATTAAAAGCAGGTAAAGAAGTTGAAGATTATTATGATGAATGGACTGTTGAAAACAAGTATGGCAAGGATATGGTTGATTGGGAATATTCTGGACCTCAAGAAACTGTAGATCTTTTTAAAAAACAAGCTCCTGATAAAAATATAAAAATTCTAGATGCTGGTTGCGGAACTGGCCTAGTAGGTATTGAACTCAAAAAAAACGGTTTTAAAAACTTTGATGGAGCTGATTTTTCACAGAAAATGCTAGATTTAGTACCAGAGAATATTTATCAAAATTTATTCAAGATTGATCTTAATAAAAAAGTAGATATGAAAGATGATGCTTATGAAGGAATAACATGTGTTGGTACTTTTACATTTGGTCATGTTAACCCTCCCGCATTAGATGAGATGATAAGAATTTGTAAAACTGGATCATTAATTTGTTTTACAATTAACATTGGTATTTATGAAGAATATGGATTTGACAAAAAGATCAAAGAATTAGAAGATAAGAATTCTTGGAAAATAATTGAGTTCTTTAAATCAAATTATATTGCAAGCAAAGGAGTAAACGCTTGGTTAGTTTTAGCAAAAGTAACGAAATAGAAAATTATGGATATTAATTTAAGAAAATTTACAAAATTTGTTGATAAAACTTTTATTGAAGGGGGCAAAAAAGCTAAAGAACCAGTTTTGTTAGTTTCAGTTGCTGCGATTTTTAAAAATCCTTGGCACGGACAAGGTTTTGTTGAAAATTTGACTCCTACAATTTTAGACTTGGCACCTAAACTAGGTGATTTATTAGTTCCCGAACTAATTAAAGAAATTGGATCTCCTGAAAAAATTTTAGCATATGGTAAGGCTGGTGTAGTCGGTCTAAATGGAGAAATTGAGCATGCCTCGGCTTTTATACATACATTGAGATTTGGAAATAAATTTAGAGATGCAGTTGGTGGAACTTCTTATTTGAGTTTTACAAACACTAGAGGTCCAGCAGGATCAAAAATTTCAATTCCAATGATGCATAAAACAGACTCAGGTTTGAGGCCTTATTATTTAACTCATGAATTCACAATTCATGATGCTCCATTCGAGGATGAAATTGTTATCGCTATTGGTGGTGCTTCAAGTGGAAGAGCTCACGCAAGAACTGGTGATAGATATCAAGATATGAAAGAAATGGGTATAGAACCCAAGTAAAACTTGATGACAACCGGAATTACTGCATCAGGTACATTTTATTTCTTTAATAAAAAAGCACAACCAGCTCCTATAGTTTTTGTACATGGAGTTGGTTTAAATAATGAAATTTGGCAACCTCAATTAGATTTTTTTAAAAATTATTCTACCCTTTCATACGATATTCTTGGTCATGGAAAGTCATCTTTAACAAAAAAAAATATAAGTTTCGATGATTTTTCAGAACAACTTATTGAGTTAATAAATGAACTTAAAATTGATAAGATTCATTTGGTTGGTTTTTCAATTGGATCTTTAATTGCGAGAAATTTTGCAACTAGATTTAATGACCGACTACAATCATTAGTTCTTTTAGGTTCAATTTACAAAAGATCAGATCAACAGCAAAAAATTGTTGATGAGAGATTTAATCAAGCTAAAAAAGAACTAAAACTCTCAAGAGAAGCTTTGAAAAGATGGTTTACTGATAAATATTTAGAAAATAATCCTAATACTTATAAAAAAATAAGTTCAATTTTATCATCGAACAATATGGCTAATTTTTTAAAAGTTTATGGGCTATTTGTTAAACATAAAAATGATGAAGACTTTGAAAGAATTAAGACTAACACCTTAATTATGACTGGGGAATATGACGTTGGATCAACAATTGAAATGTCTCAAGAATTAAACAAAATAATTAAGAATAGTGAATTAAAGATTGTTAAAGATGGCAAACATCTTTGTGGTATTGAATGTGCAGATGATGTAAATTTAACGATCAAAAATTTTGTAGA
>QBXA01000014.1 GCA_003283905.1 Pelagibacteraceae bacterium AG-319-F18
TCTGGAGAGCAAATTACTATTGAAGATTTAAGTTTAGATAAACAGTTACTAGATAAGATAAATAAATTTGCTCCAATCAAACATATTCTTAAAAATAAGTCAGATAACGATCATCAAGTAATAGAATTATTGGAAGATATTTCGAGAGATCTTGTCAATTACGATTTAGAATTCAGAATCCAAGAGTTAGAATCGAAGTTCTCTAAAGATATGAGTGAAACAACCTTTAATGAGCTAAAAGAGCTAAAAAAAAAGCAAAATATCAATTAATCATATCAAATTAGCAATGGATTTTTGCCAATTTGATATTATATAAGTCTCTCATACTTATATTGACGTGGAAAGAATAATTACAAAATCATTTGCTAGATTAATGGGTCGTGGAACTCATAGAGGCTTTATCACATACGAAGAATTAAACAAATCACTTGGAAAAAGAAATTTATCAGATGAAAATTTATCACAAGCCTTTATTCATATTTTAGATGAAAGCGTAGCTTTAGTAGAAAAAAAATCTGATTTTAAAGTTTTAAGAAAAAAAGAAGGATCCTCCAAAGAAGAAGGTAAGACAATGGAGAAAAGTGATGATCCTATTAGAATGTATTTACGAGAAATGGGTGGTGTTGAATTACTTTCAAGAGAAGGTGAAATTGCTATTGCTAAAAGAATTGAAGCTGGAAAAGATGTAATGTTGATAGCTTTATCGCAAAGCCCAATGACTGCTCAACAGTTCTACGAATGGAATGTTCAATTACAAAAAGATGAAATTTTAGTAAGAGAAATTATAGATATTGATACCAATTACATGGAAGACGAGTCTACTGGTCCTAGTGCAAAACAAAAAAACGCAGGTGAGACCGATAAAGACCCAAGCTCAGTTGATAATGATGAAGATGATTTTAACCCAACGCTTGCTGCTATGGAAACTGAAATTAAACCTAAGGTTTTGAAAACAGTAAATATTTTAACTAAAGAATATACAAAATTAATTAAATACCAAAAAGAAAAATTAGATTGTGTTTTAAATTCACAAAATTTTTCTCCAGCAAAAGAAAAAGGATATCAAAAGATTGTTGATGAAATTCTAGAAAATATTAAGTCACTTCAACTTTCGCCCTCAGTTTTAGAGGAGTTAGTTCAAAAACACTACGTTGAAAATAAAAAAATTATATCTCTAGAAGGTAATCTTTTAAGGCTAGCGATGGATCACAATATTCCAAGAAATGAGTTTATCAAATTTTATATTGGCAATGAGGTAAATCCAAATCTTAAAAAATTTTTAAATACCAATTCAATTTGGAAACAATTTTTTGCAAATAACAAAGAAGAGTTTAAAAATATTAGAGAAAGATTAATTGAGATTAGTCACAAATTAGGAATTTCAGTTACTGATTTTAAAAAATTAGTTAGTAGAGTTCAAAAAGGTGAAAAAGAGTCAAGAATTGCTAAAAAAGAGATGGTTGAGGCTAATTTAAGATTAGTAATATCAATTGCTAAAAAATATACTAATAGAGGCCTTCAGTTTTTAGATTTAATTCAAGAAGGAAATATTGGTCTTATGAAGGCAGTTGATAAATTTGAGTACAGAAGAGGATACAAATTTTCTACTTATGCAACTTGGTGGATTAGACAAGCAATCACAAGATCAATTGCTGATCAAGCTAGAACTATTAGAATTCCAGTTCATATGATTGAAACAATTAATAAGATTGTCAGAACTCAAAGATTAATTTTGAGTGAGTTTGGAAGAGAAGCAACTCCTGAGGAGTTGTCTCAAAAGCTCAGAATGCCACTAGACAAAGTTAGAAAAGTTTTAAAAATCTCTAAAGAACCAGTTTCATTGGAAAAACCAGTAGGTGATGAAGAAGATAGTAGTTTGGGAGATTTTATAGAAGATACAAAAGCATTAGCGCCCTTAGAACAAGCGATTAAATCTAACTTAGGAGAGGCAACAACTAAAATCTTATCCACATTAACCCCAAGAGAAGAAAGAGTTTTAAGAATGAGATTTGGTGTTGGAATGAATACAGATCATACTTTAGAGGAAGTTGGTCTTCAGTTTTCTGTCACTAGGGAAAGAATTAGACAAATCGAGGCAAAGGCTCTTAGAAAACTAAAACACCCAAGCAGATCTAAACAACTAAAAAGTTTCTTAGAAAGTTAATTTTACTGGGCCGTTAGCTCAATAGTAGAGTACTGCATTGACATTGCAGGGGTAGTTGGAGCGTAACCAACACGGCCCACCATTTAAATATTATCTATAATTGATAACTTATAAAAAATGATATAGTTAACTGTATGATTTTGGGCCTGTAGCTCAGTTGGTTAGAGCAGTACACTCATAATGTATTGGTCCCAGGTTCGAGTCCTGGCGGGCCCACCAAAATTACTATTAGTTTTTTGTAAAATTTTCTAAAGTTTTAAATAAAACGTTTATGTCACCATCATTTGAGTTTAAAATTGATGCAAACTCTTCTTTTTGTGTCCTTGCTAAGCTAAGCCCCTCTATTATTAAATCTCTAATTAAAGGATCATCAGGATTTTTTGTATAGACTCTCCAATCAATTTTTACTTCGGGTCTATCAGGTGTGCCAATCAACAAACTATTAACAATTGTATAATTTTTATTTATGACTTTTTTACCCTGAACTTTAATTTTTGGATTAGTATATTCAGACAATCTACTAGAAAAACTTTTTAAAAAATAATTTTCAAATAAATCAAAATATATTCTTTTTTCTTTATCATTTAAATTTTTCCTAGTGGAACCCAGAGAGTAAAAGCCTACTCCTCTTATATCTACTGTTTCCGCAGCTATAATTTTTAGTTCATTTATTTTTTCTTCTTTTAAGATATTTTTTGATAGAATTTGCGAAGCTCTATTCACAGTAGACTGAATAAATACCTCAGGTTCAATAGAATAAACATGACTATAACTTAGATTAAAAAATAATATAATTATAAGAATTTTTTTCATATTAATTAGTTATTTATTTGAATTATTTACTGTCTATTTCTTCCCAGTCCCCTTCATCTTTATATAGAACTTCCACTCTTCCTCTTTGATTATTCTTAATTTTATTTTCTCTGTCTTGTAAATACAAACTTCTTAGTGATGCATAAAAGTCTATTGAATTTTTTTCTAGATTATTAAATGAGTCAAGATTATTAGATCTAAAATCAATACCACTTAAAGCTTTTGATGCTATAAAAACACCTTCACCTAAAAATTCATTATTACCATGTACCGAGGCATTGTACCCAGGGTCTCCACCTAGTACATTTACAAAAGAGCCAGCAGTATCTCTTATAGTTGATGGTCCTAAAACTGGAAGAACAAGATAGCAACCGGGACCTATGCCCCAAGCACCTAAGGTTTGACCATAATCCTCTTTTTCATATTTTGGAAAACCCATTTTATTGGCAACATCAATAGTGCCTAGAAGTCCAACGGTTGTATTCACAACTAACCTTCCAGTATTTATTATTGCTGTTTTAATATCTCCTTGCAAAATGTTATTTGGAATTGTTATAAGATTAGATAAATTTCTAGCTGCATTGCCAGTACCCCTTTGAATTGGATCTGGTAAATTTCTATAACCTTTTGCAATCGGTTTAATAATCGCCTTATCCAAACCTTGATTAAATGCAAAAGTCGCTCTATTCAAATTTTCAAAACAATCTTTTATTTCTTTTGGCTGATCTTTTTTTAATATCAATTCACCATCAGACCCAGCATTTGCATTAAATGCTAATAACAAGATATAAATTATGGTTATTGTTAATTTTTTTAACATGATTAAGAATATATAATATAATTATTGTTAGTAAAATAACATTTAATTTTAAAAAATGTCTATAAAGTGTTTATAAATAGTCTAAATTTATACCTAAATTGAGTATGGATACAACTCTGAATTATTCCCCAAACTTTGAAATAAAAAAAAGAAAACCAAAACAAATTAAATTTATTATTTTCCATTACACGGGCATGAAAAAGGAAACAGAGGCAATAGAAAGACTTACAAACATAAAGTCAAAAGTCAGCAGTCATTATTTAATTAAAAATAATGGAGAAATAGTAATTATGGTGCCAGACTTGTACGAAGCGTGGCATGCTGGAGTATCATCTTGGAAAAATTTTAAATCTTTAAATAAGAATTCAATCGGAATTGAAATAAGTAATCCAGGGCATAACTCTAATTATAAAAAATTCTCTAAAAAACAGATTCAATCTATAAAAAAACTAAGTAAATTTTTAATTGAAAAGTATAAGATTAATCAAAAAAATATTTTAGGTCATTCTGATATTGCACCTGATAGAAAAAAAGATCCTGGTGAAAAATTTCCATGGAAATATTTAGCTCAGTTTGGAATAGGTAAGTGGCATTCATTACCACACAAAACTCTCGTGAAAAATAGAAGAAAAAAAATAAGCCTTGCAGATAAAAAAAATTTTTATCTTAATTTATCAAAATTTGGATATTCGATCAAAAGACCAAAAAAACAAAAAAAAGATAAATTTTTGAATTTTATAAATAGTGCGTTTCAGAGAAGATTTAGAAAAGATTTGATTGATGGTAAAATTGACCAAGAATGTCTTCTTATAAGCAAAAATCTGGTGAAAAAATTGGATTAAAATTTCTTGCAGTTTTGTAGATTAGTAATAAGTTGCGAGAGCCAGATAAATGATTTATCGCTTTAATTTATTAAAGAGGAAAGTCCGGGCTCCACAAGGATACAGTGCCAGATAATACCTGGCGGGGGTAACCCTAGGGATAGTGCCACAGAAAATAAACCGCCATAACATGGCAAGGGTGAAAAGGTGTGGTAAGAGCACACCGGTTCTATTGGTAACAATGAACGCTGGAAAACCCCACTGGGAGCAAGACTAAGTAGAGATGACATTGTTGAAAAACTAAAAGCCGTCCTTGGCTAGTCATCAGGGTTAGTTGCTTGAGCTTAAGAGTGATCTTAAGCCTAGACAAATGATAGGTTTAAATGACAGAACCCGGCTTATAGTTTATCTGGCAAACTTATTCACATAGTAAAATTTAATTTCAAACAAATGTTCTCTTTTTGATTCATTATTGAGTTAGTTATGTTCTAATTTTTCACTTATTTAACGCACTAAGTTTAAAAGTAAAAATTTGATTAGTAGTGCTAGATTGATAATAAAAAGTTAATAAAGACAGTCAAAAATAGTAAAAATTCTATATTTGACTCTATATTGATTTACCCATATATTCCCATATATTCCCAATTATGGAATTTAAAAATTATAAATTATATGTTTTTATCTACTTACGAGAACAAGCTAGACAAAAAAGGGAGAGTTTCTGTGCCTGCTAGCTTTAGATCTCATTTATCAAATTTAGGTTATAATGGTGTTGTTTGTTATCCTTCATTTAATAATTCTTCAATTGAAGCATGTTCTCAAGATAGAATTGAAAAAATTTCATCAGCAATTGACTCTTTAAATCCATTTGAAGAAAAAAGAGATTATTTTGCCACATCAATTTTAGCAGAAAGTATAAACTTACAGTTTGATAACGAAGGAAGAATATCTCTTTCAACAAAATTATTAAAACATGCAAAAATTAAAAATAGCATGTTATTTGTTGGTCAAGGTCAAACCTTTCAAATATGGGAACCATCAACATTTGAAAAATTTAAGGTAACAGCGAGAAAAAAAGCAAATATAAATCGAGCCAATCTTAAATGGGAGCTTCAACCAAACAAATAATGAGGGATGCAAAGATGACAATTAACTTTAAAACACCAGAAATAAGAGAGTTACAACCTAGACTATTAGTTCTTGGAGTAGGAGGAGCAGGTGGAAATGCAATTGATGAAATGATCGAACACAATCTGCAGGGTGTAGAATTTATTGCAGTTAACACTGATGCTCAAGATTTAAAATTAAGTAAAGCAAAAACAAGAGTTCAAATAGGTATGAATTTAACAAAAGGTTTAGGAGCTGGAGCAAAACTTGATATTGGGCAAGCCGCAGCAGATGAATCTTTAAATGAAATAATAAATACTCTACAAGGCGCAAACATGGTTTTTATTGCAGCTGGTATGGGTGGTGGAACGGGCACTGGTGCTGCTCACGTCATTGCAAGAGCTGCTAAAGAATTAAATATCTTAACTGTAGGTGTTGTGACTCTTCCATTTTTATATGAAGGCCCCTCTAGAATGAGAAGAGCACAACAAGGTTTAGAAGAACTAAGAAAACATGTTGATACAATAATAGTTATTCCAAATCAAAATTTGTTTAAAATTGCAAATGAACAAACAACATTTGAAGAATCTTTTAATCTTTCAAACAATGTTTTGATGCACGGTGTTCAAAGTATAACTGATTTAATGGTAAGACCCGGTTTAATCAATCTTGATTTTGCTGATGTTGAAACAGTTATGGCGTCTATGGGTAAAGCAATGATGGGTACAGGTGAAGCTGAGGGAGAAGGTAGAGCTCTTAAAGCTGCAGAGATGGCAGTAAGCAATCCACTGATTGATGATTATACTTTAAAAGGTGCAAAAGGATTACTGGTTAATATTACTGGTGGGAAAGACCTTAAACTTTTTGAGGTTGATGAGGCAGTAAATAAAGTAAGAGCCGAGGTAGATCCAGAAGCAGAATTGATTATTGGTGCTATTACCGACTCAGAACTTGATGGTAAAATGAGAGTTTCAATTGTTGCAACATCATTAGATGGTCAACAACCAGAGACTAAATCTGTGATAAATATGGTGCATCGTATACAAAATAGAAATCCTGGGTATTCAGATTTTTCAAATATAGGATCATCAGCATCTTTTAACTTCTCAAATTCAATTTCTAATCCTGTTACACATGGTGCGAATGCACTTAAACTAGAGAATGAAATTGTTGAAGAACAAAATCACGAAAATTATAACTCAAATGTTCAAAATGAAGAGGTAACACACAATAATGATATTGAGAGCGAAAGTGTTGTTGAAGATAGTTCTGTTAATGAAATGGAAAAATCATTTACTCAAGAGGCTATTGAAGCACATCAAGAACCAATAGTAGAAGAAAATATTGAAGAAGATATTTCTAACGATCTTAAAGAATTTGGTGTTGACTCAGATGCACCAGATTTATTCAGCTCAGAAACTGAAAATTCAACTTCAGATGATTTGTTATCCTCAAATAGCGAAGAAGATGATGATCTAGAGATACCAGCATTCTTAAGAAGACAAAAAAATTAATGGTCTTCAAAGAAATAAATGGACGCCATCATAGTATCGGAAGTGCAAAAACATTATCCGGTACTGCTAAAAGAAATTATTAGCATTATTTCCCCTCAATATGGTGGCACATTTATTGATTGTACTTTTGGTCAAGGTGGTTATTCCAAAAAAATTTTAGAGTTTGAAAATACAAAAATAATAGCTTTAGATCGTGATGTTGAAAGTGAAGTAAAAGCAAATTATCTAAAAGATAAATTTGAAGAAAGATTTTTTTTTAAAAATATTAAATTTAGCCAGCTTAACAATTTAAAACTCAAAAATGAGAATGTAAAAGGTATAATATTTGATCTTGGTTATTCTTATACTCAAGTAAAAGATCCTAAAAAAGGATTGTCATTTCAATCTGAGGGAAGCTTAAATATGCAAATGGGTTTGAATAATTATTCAGCTGCAGATGTGATAAATAATCTGGATGAAAAAGAGCTAGACAAAATATTCAAATTTTTTGGAGAAGAAAAAGAAAGTAAGTTTATTGCCAGAAATATTGTGAAGGAGAGATTAAAAAATAAAATAGATACTCAAACCCTAGTTAAGATCATAGAAAAAACAAAAAGAAAAAAAAACTTTAAAGTTCATAGTGCTACAAAAGTTTTTCAAGCTCTAAGAATTTTTGTTAATAAAGAAATAAGTGAATTAATTTTTGGGCTTATTAATGCAACTAAAGTTTTAAAAAAAGATGGTGTACTTGCTGTAGTTACTTTTCATTCACTAGAAGATAAAATTGTTAAATATTTTTTTAAAAGTCTTTCTGAAAAAAAAAGTATTTCTAGATATGCACCTATTACAGAACAGGCAGAACCATTGCTCAAATTAAATGAAAAAAAAGCAATTGTGCCATCAAACAAAGAAATACAAGAGAATTTACCTTCAAGATCAGCAAAACTTAGATATGTTATTAAAAAAACTGATTTTTATAATTTTAAAACTGACATTTTAGATCAATTTAACAATCTGATCGAGATAGAAAATATTGGTGATAAACTGTGAAAAAAATTGTTTTGGTATTAATTATTTTTTCATTAATTTTATCAACAACGATAATTAAAAATTCAGCAAAAAAAAATGAAGATAAAATTTTTACAGTAAAAGAAAATTTAAGAGTCTTAAGTTCGGAGTTTGAAAAGACTAAATTAGAACATGATTATCTAAGTTCGTCAGATAAATTATTGGAATTTCAATCATTATATTTTGAAAATGATTTAGAGCAAAAAAAAATTGAAAATATAAAAGTTTTTAAAACAACTAAAACAGACAATAAGATTCAAAATTTAAAGATAATTAAAGATTAATGGAAAAATTAGGATCAAAAATTGTTATTGAAGATTATAAAAATAATTTTGTTTATAAAAAAAATGATACAAATTTAAATATACAATTTAATAGAGTTGCATTTATTTTTTTTATTTTTTTTATTATTTATCTTATCTACACTATTCATTTAATCCATCTTGGATCACGTAAATCTAAAGCAGAAATAATTGATAGCCTGCCTACATTCTCTAATAATCTTTATAGAGCCGATATTATTGATATAAATGGTAATTATTTAGCTAAAACAGTCAATTCTATTGATATAGGCATAAAGACATCAGACATAATAGATAAGAATAAACTTTTATTAAGTTTAAAAATTATCTTTCCCAATAAAGATTTTAATAAGATTAAAAAAAAATTAAATGAAAAGAAATACTTCTATTTAGAAAAAAAAATTTCTGAAGAAAATTATGAAAAAATAATGAAACTTGGAGATAAGTCTATAAAACCTGAAGAGAAGGTTTTAAGAATTTATCCTGAAAAAAATCTTTTTAGTCATATTATTGGTCAAATAGACGATGACAATAATGGAATTTCAGGTCTTGAAAAATCTTTTGATGAAATTTTAAGAAAATCAAAAAAACCTATAAAACTTACAGTAGATAAAGATATACAGTTTTTAGTGCGTAAAGAATTAATCAAATATCAAGAAATTTTTAAAAGTAAAGGTAGTGCAGCAATACTAATGAATGTGAATAATGGGAATATAGTTTCACTTATTTCATTGCCTGATTTTAATCCGAATGAAAGGCAGAATATAACTGATGTTAATTTTATCAATAGAGTTACTAAAGGAACTTATGAGCTTGGCTCAGTTTTCAAACCATTAACATTTGCAAGTGCTTTAAATGAAAATTTAATAAAACCAGAAACTGAATTTCTAGATTTACCAAAATCTATTCGTTGTGATAAACATAGAATAGGAGAATATGACAATAAAATTCCTTCAGATTTAACAGCCGAACAGATTTTAATTAGATCAGGAAACATTGGCTCAGTTAGAATTGCTCAATTAATAGGACCAGAAAAACATAAGTCTTTTTTAGAAAAAGTAGGTGTATTAAGTTCTATAGATTTTGATATAGATGAAGTAGCTCCACAAAAAGATTATAATTTTGGGAAATGTAAATTAGCTACAGCCTCATTTGGTCACGGTGTTGCAACTACAATTCTACAGTTAGCAAAAGGTTATGCGGTAATATCTAATGGGGGTTACGACGTTAAACCAACCTTAATTAGTAAAAGTAGTGAAAATAATGAAAAAGGGAAAAGATTAATCAACAAAGGAGTTTCTGAACAAGTAGTTACGGCTTTAAGAAAAATTGTTAATACAGAAGAAGGAACGGCAAAATTTGCAGATGTACCAAACTATGAAATTGGTGGAAAAACTGGAACTGCAGATCAACCAAAAGATGGTTCTTATTCAGAAGCTAAGATAAATACATTTGCTTCAATATTTCCAACATCAAATCCACAATATGTGTTTGTTGTTATGTTAGACACACCACAAAAAGCAAAAGATTATTATTATAAATATAGACATCAAAAAGGTGGCTGGAATGGAACTTTGTATAATACAGCAGGATGGACCTCAGTGGAGATAGTTGGAAAAATAATGGACAAAATTGGGCCTATTTTAGCCACAAAATATCTAGAAATTAATTAATTATGCTACTAGGTGATTACTTCCAAAATATTAAAGACAGCGATAAAAAAATTTTTTTTTCAGGAATTTCCTTTGATAGTAATCAAATAAAAAAAAATTATATTTTTTTTGCAATCAGGGGAAATAAAATAGATGGTAATAGCTTTATATCATCTGCAATCTCTAATGGTGCAAAAATAATCATAACTGAAAAAAAAATTAATGGATTTAAAAATAGCATTTTATTTATTCAATCAAATAATGTTAGAAAATTATTAGCCGAAATATCATTTAAAATTAACAACAAAATACCTAATAATATTATTGCAGTTACAGGTACAAATGGAAAATCATCTATTGCAGATTTTTATTATCAAATATTAGATTTGAATAATAAAAAGGTTGCTTCTATTGGTACTCTAGGAATTAAATCAAAAAAATTTAAAAAAGATTTATTAAACACAACAATAGATCCAATTCAATTAAGTAAAATTTTAAATAATTTAAAAAAACAAAATATTAATAATGTTATTATGGAAACATCTAGCCATGGTTTAAGTCAAAATAGATTAGATGGACTAATTTTCAATACTGGAATATTTACAAATTTATCACAAGATCACTTAGATTATCATAAAAATATTAAAAATTATTTAAAAGCCAAACTTTATTTGTTTGAAAAATTAATTAAAAAAAATGGAAATATCATAACCGATGAAAAAATACCTGAATTCAAAAAAATAAGAAATATAGCATTAAATAAAAATTTAAACCTCTTTACATTATTAGATAAAAATAAAAATTTTCAATTCTTATCCCATCAGTTTGAAGATGAAGCTCAATTATTAGAAATAAAATACAAAAATTCAATACAGAAAATTAAACTTAATTTAATCGGAAAAGTTCAATTAAAGAATGTATTAATGGCAATCATTGCTTCAATAAAAAGTAACATCAATATTAAAGATATATTTAATGTCATACCAAGAATAAAATCTGTAGAGGGTAGGTTTGAAAAAGTTGGCAAAATTAAAAATAAATCAAAAGTAATATTAGACTACGCACATACACCAGATGCTTTAAAAACTTGTCTTAAAAATTTAAAAGAGCAATTTCCTGGTCACAAAATTTCAATAGTGTTTGGGTGTGGAGGGAATAGAGACAGGAACAAAAGAGCTAAAATGGGTGAAATTGCCGATTTTTATTCAGATAAAATATATCTTACTGATGATAATCCCAGGTTAGAACAACCTAACAAAATAAGAAAAGAAATAAAAAAAGGAATAAAAAAACAAAAAGTATTAGAGATTCCAAATAGAGCGAAGGCAATATCAAAAGCAATAAATCACTTAAAAACAGGAGAAATTTTACTTGTAGCCGGCAAAGGTCATGAAAAAGTTCAGGAAATTGGTGTGAAAAAAATTTTCTTTTCAGATAAAAAAATCATCCTTAATGCAATTAAAATAAAAAATTCTGCTTTATCAAATAATTTAAGGGTAAATATAGTTAAAGAACTTTATAGAGAAAAAAAAATATCCACTAAAATTTCTTTGAAGAAAGCTAGAATTAATTCGAGAGAAATAAAAAAAGATGATATTTTTTTTGCAATTAAGGGAAAAAAAAATGATGGCAACAAATTTATTAGTGAAGCTTTTAAAAAAAAAGCATCAATAGCAGTAGTTAATGAAATTGATAATAATATAAATATTTCTCGCCAAATTATAGTTAAAGATTCGCTAAAATTTTTAACAAAATGTTCCAAATTATTTAGACAAAATATTAATTCAAAAATTATTGCTATAACAGGTAGTTGTGGAAAGACTACTTTAAAAGAATTATTGGGCCACTCATTAAAACAAACATCTAAAGTAGGTATTTCTTCTAAATCATACAATAATAAATATGGAGTTCCTTTAAGTCTTTTTAATTTGGATAAAAAAAATGATTATGGAGTTTTGGAAATTGGAATGGATAAAAAAGGTGAAATTGATTATCTTTCTAAAATTGTTCAACCAGATGTTAGTGTGATTACAAACATTAATTATGCTCATGCTAAGAATTTCAAAAATTTGAAACAAATTGCATTAGCAAAATCAGAAATAATTAATAATACAAAAGCTAACGGGTTTATCATTCTTAATGCTGATGATAATTTTTTTACATTACATAAAAAAATAGCTAATAAAAAAAACCTTAAAATTTTATCATTTGGTATTGACAGTAAAAATTCAAATATAAAGCTGATTTATATTAAAAAAGTTTCTAATAAGTTTAAAGCAATTATTAAAGTAAATAATTATAAAACCTATTTTTATATTTCTAATGATTTTCAAAATAATATTTTAAATATTCTGGCTGCTTTAGCTGTTATGAGTATATTTTTAGATCTATCAAAAATAAGTAAAAATATTTTTATGGGTTTTAAAACACCAGAAGGAAGAGGAGATATCACAAAGATTAAGATTAATAATAAAAACTTAAATTTAATAAATGAAAGTTATAATTCAAATCCGTTGTCTCTAAAATCAGCAATTTTAAATTTTGATAAAATTAAAACCAATAAAGAGAGAAAATATTTATTATTAGGCGACATGTTAGAACTTGGAAAGCACTCTAAAAAACTCCATCAGTCTATTGGTAAAATTATTAATAATACAAAAATAGACAAAACCTTTGTTAAAGGTAAGAAAGTTTTATTTACATTCAATTCGATTTCAAAAATGAAAAGAGGCAGAATATTAAATAATAACTTCCAAATTATTAATTTGATTAAAAATGATTTAAATAATAATGATTATCTTATGATTAAAGCCTCAAATGCAACAGGATTCAATGAAATCGTTAATAATATAAAAGGTTTAAAATAAATGCTTTATCAGTTTCTACTTAACTTTATCGATACCTTTGGATTTTTAAATGTTTTTAAATACATAACTTTTAGAACTGGATTATCCTTATTTACCTCACTAATTATAGTTTTGTTAATTGGTGGACCTTTTATAAATTTTTTTTCTAATAGAAAAATTTTAGATCCTATACGTGATGATGGACCCCAGGACCATATTGTAAAAAAAATTGGCACTCCAACAATGGGTGGAGCAATTATTTTGTTTGGATTACTGGTTTCCGTTTTATGTTGGGGTGATTTATCAAATACAAGTGTTTTATTTTGTATTTATATTGCCATTTCATTTGGCTTACTTGGAGCATTTGATGATTATAAAAAAATAAAACATAATAATTCGTCAGGTATTTCATCTAAATTCAAAATATTATCACAATTTTTTTTAGCAATTCTAGGAATTAGTTTATTTGTTTATTTTGTTGATTATCAAGAAATTACTAATTTATATTTTCCGTTTTTTAAAAATTTAATAATCAATCTAGGATGGTTTTTTATTCCTTTTTCTGTATTTGTAATTGTAGGGTCATCAAATGCAGTTAATTTAACAGATGGACTTGATGGATTAGCGACAGTTCCTGTAATTTTAGTTGCAGGTTGTTTTGCATTTATAAGTTATGTTACTGGAAATATTGTTTTTTCTGATTATTTACAAATCCCTTATATCGAAGGCACTGGTGAGGTTTCAATTTTCTGTGGTGCGATTATCGGATCATGTCTAGGATTTTTATGGTTTAATGCACCGCCAGCTAAAATTTTTATGGGTGATACAGGCTCCTTAGCACTTGGCGGCTCTTTAGGGGCTGTTGGAATAATTACTAAACATGAAATAGTATTAGCAATTACAGGTGGGCTATTTGTTCTTGAAGCTGTTTCAGTGATGGTCCAAGTAATTTCTTTTAAATTAACTGGAAAAAGAATTTTTAGAATGGCGCCAATTCATCACCACTTTGAAAAAAAAGGATGGCCTGAGTCAACGGTTGTAATTAGATTTTGGATCATTTCAATTATTTTAGCAATGATAGGTTTGGCTACTTTAAAATTAAGATAATGATAGAAAATAAAAATATTTTTTTAGAAAAAAAAATATTGATATACGGTTTAGGTAAAAGTGGACTTTCTTCATATAAATTTTTAAATAATAAAGCCAAAGTATTTTTATTTGATGATGATTTAAAAAAAAAATTTAAACATCAATCAAATCAGAGGCTTAAAAATATTCAAGCAATATCAAATATTAAGTTTGATAGAATTATTATTAGTCCTGGAATTGATGTTTCAAATTGTAAATTATCTAAATTTCTTAAAAAAAATGAATCTAAAATTTATACAGATTTAGACATCTTCTATTCATTTTATAAAAATAAAAGTATTACCATCACAGGAACCAATGGAAAATCAACTACAGCTAAGATATTGCATGAAGTTTTATTAGATCAAAACATTGATTGCAGATTGATTGGAAATATTGGAAATCCAGCATTATCTGAAAGAAAAATCACTAAAAATACTGTTTTTGTGATTGAAGCTTCATCATATCAATTAGATTATAGTAAATTATTTACTTCAAAATATTCAGTAATACTTAATATTAGCCCTGATCACATTGAAAGACATAAAAATTTAAAAAATTATATTAATGCTAAATTTAAGTTATTAAATTCTCAGTCAAATAATTCTATAGCATTTGTAAATAAAAATGATTTGTTAATAAATAAAAAGATAAATAGTAAAAAATATAAGCAAAAAATTATTAAAGTTGATTTAAAAAAAGCAAATAAAACAATAAAACAATTAAACAATAAATACTTTTTATCGTCAGGCAACAGAGAAAATTTGTCTTTCGTCTTAAAGATTTCTGAAACATTAAAATTAAATAGTGAAATTTTAATTAAAACTTTAAATAGATTTAAAGGATTAAGGTATCGACAACAAATTATCTATGAAGATAAAAATTTAACAATAATTAATGACTCTAAATCAACAAGCTTTGCTTCATCAGAAAACTTGTTAAAAAATTTAAAAAATGTTTATTGGATTTTAGGCGGTATTCCCAAAAAAAGTGATCAATTGAATCTATCTAAAATACATTGCAAGAATTATAAAACGTTTATTTTTGGTAATAACCATGATGAATTTAAAAAGAATATTAAAAATAAGATGCCAATTAGTAATTTTAAAAATTTAAAAGATATATTAAAAAAAATATTTTTTGATTTAAAAGATAAAAAATTAGAAAAAAGTATTATTTTTTTTAGTCCAGCAGGGGCTTCATTTGATAGCTTTAAAAATTTTGAACATAGAGGCAAATATTTTAATCAATTAGTTAAAAAATTTTTAAATGCAAAACGATAGTTTTTTATATAAATTTTATTATCAATGGTGGAAGAATATAGATAAATCTATTTTTTTGCTTATTGGTTTGTTATTTACAATTGGACTTTTTTTTTCATTAGTTTCAACATCATTGATTGCTTCAGATAAACTCGATACAAATAGCTATTTCTTTTTTTTTAAACATTTATTCTATATTTTTATTGGAATATTTATAATTTTTATTTTTTCTTCTATAAAAACTGATCAATTATTTTATTATTCGTATTTTCTTTTTTTTGTTACTTTAATCTTTTTATTTTTAGTTCCAATTATTGGTACTGAAGTAAAGGGATCAAAAAGATGGATAGATTTATTTTTTTTACCAAGATTTCAACCAATTGAATTATTAAAACCATTTTTAATTATTATGATTTCAACTATTCTTAGTAGTGTTAGAAGTTCAAATCTTTATTTAAAATATTTATTATCAATTGTCTTAGTATCAATAATCTCTTTACTTCTAATAATGCAGCCAGATATTGGCCAAACTCTTCTTGTTATTTTCTCTTGGGCAGTGTTAATTTTTACATCTGGAATTAACATTTTTTTTCTTTTTGGTCTTTCTATATTTTGTTTTATTGCATTGGCTTATTTAATTATATACGTGCCTAAATTTGATTATATTCAAAGTAGAATTTTTTCTTTTTTTAATAGAGATACAGGAACACATAATTTTCAATCTGATAAAGCAATCGAGTCCATTACAAGTGGTGGTTATTTTGGAAAAGGAATCGGCGAAGGAACCTTAAAAAATATAGTACCAGAAGCTCATACAGATTATATTATATCTGTAATTTCTGAAGAGTTTGGTGTTGTTGCCATAATATTAATATTATTATTATTTTTAATGTTCATATACATGGTCTTTAAAAAAATAAATTATGAAAAAAATGATAAAATTAAACTAGTTTTAATTGGATGTGTGAGCTTAATCCTCATGCAAGCGACCATTCATGTAGGTGTTAATATCAGATTATTTCCTACTACTGGTATGACGTTACCATTTTTGAGTTATGGAGGTTCTTCAATAGTAAGTATTTCAATACTATCGGGAATAATTTTAAATTTAACTAAAAGAAAAATAGATAATTAAAATGAAGGGTAAAATTTTAATCTCCACAGGAGGGTCTGGTGGACATGTTATACCCGCAACTACAATTCACAGTCATTTAAAAGATGATTACGATATCTTAATTTCAAGCGACGTACGAGGTCTTAATTATTTAGATAATAAATCTTATGAAATCTTAATTATTGATACACCTAAGTTAAATAATTTCGTGTTATTGCCATTATCAATTTTAAAAGTATTTTTTTTAACTCTAAAATCTTTACTACTTTTTAAAAAAGAAAAAATCCAAATTCTTATTTCTACAGGTGGATATATGTCGTTACCACTATGTTTAGCTGCAAAAATATTAAATATTAAAATTTATTTATTAGAACCAAATATGGTTATTGGAAGAGCAAATAAATTTTTTCTCAAATTTTGTGAAAAAATCATGTGTTATTCCGAAAATATTATTGGTTTTCCTAAAGAGTTTAGAAGTAAATTAAAGATTATAAATCCACTTATAAGAAAGAAATATTATGATAAAAAATTAAAAGAACATGAAAATGAAAAATTTACATTAATAATTATTGGAGGAAGTCAAGGAGCAAAAATATTTGATAAAATCTTACATGAGTCAATTATTGAAGTTTCAAAAATAAAACCTTTAAAAGTAATTCATCAAACAAATCAAAAAAATGTAGATGCTCTTAAAAATTTATATTCTGAGAACATGATTGACAATATTGTTTTTAATTATGATCAAAATCTCGATTTATTAATAAATGAATCAGATTTATGCATAACAAGAGCAGGAGCATCTAGTTTGGCAGAAATTTCTCTATTCAAAAAACCTTTTATTGCTATTCCATTACCTAGTTCTAAAGATAATCATCAATTAGAAAATGCAAACTATTATAAAAATAAAGGTTGTTGTTGGGTAGTTGAGCAAATTAATTTTGATAAAAAAAAATTTAAAGATTTATTATCAAATATAATGATTAATAAAGATGAAATACTTGTGAAAAAAAATAATTTAGAAAAATTAAATTATCAAAATACTTGGAATAATGTTAATCAAAATTTATTAAATCTTATAAATGAAAATTAAATTAGCAAAATCTGAGATTATCCATTTTATAGGTATTGGCGGAATAGGAATGAGTGGATTATCCCTTATAATGAAAGGTAAAGGTTTTAAAGTTCAGGGAAGCGACATTGCTAGCAATAAGAATATTGAAAGATTAAAAAAAGAGAAAATACAGATTACAATTGGACATAAAAAACAAAATATAAATAAAGCCACTATTATTGTCGTTTCTTCTGCAATTAAAAAAAATAATCCAGAATTGGTGGAGGCAAAAAAAAAACAATTGCCAATTTACAAAAGAGGAGAGATGCTAGCAAATATTGTCTCTCTAACCAAGAATATTGTAGTTGTTGGCTCTCACGGAAAAACGACCACAACTTCACTAATAGCTTCAATTTTTCAAGAGACCAAAATAGACCCAACTATCATTAATGGAGGTGTTATAAATTCTATTAATAACTCTGCTAGACTGGGTAAAAGTGACTGGTCAATCTTAGAAGCTGACGAGTCAGATGGCAGTTTTGTCTATATCCCTCCTACATACTCAATATTAACCAACATAGATAGAGAGCATATGGATTTTTATAGCTCTATGGACGAGTTGAATAAATATTTTATTAAGTTTGTAAATAAAGTTCCATCCTTTGGAAAATCTTTTATTTGTATAGATGATAAAAATAATAAAAATTTGATTCAGAAATTAAGTAATAAAAACTTTTACACATATGGCATTGATACAAAATCAAATTTTTGTATTAAGAATATTAAACAATCAAAAGCTTATTCTAAGTTTGATTTAAAGATAATTTTACCAAATAAAAAAAATAGATTAATTAGAAATATTAAAATTCCACTATTAGGAATACACAATATTAGAAACTCAGTCGCAGCATCAGCTTTGGCCATTACAGTTGGATTAACTATTTCTAGCATAAAAAAAGGATTAAAAAATTTTAAGGGAGTTCAAAGAAGATTTAACAAGATTTTTACATTTAATAAAGTCGACTTTTTCGATGACTACGCTCACCATCCAACAGAAATTAAAGTTGTATTAGATGGAGTAAATAATGTTTATAAAGGTTATGAAAAAGTATGTATTTTTCAACCACACAGAATATCACGATTAAAAGATCTAAAAAAAGAATTTACTTGTGCATTCAAAAATGCCGATAAAGTAATTCTACTTCCTATTTATGCCGCAGGTGAAAAAATAGCATTAGGTTTTAAATATGAAAATTTCGCAAGAGAAATTATCAAAAACTCAAAAGTAAAACTATTTTTAGTAGATGATAGATTTCAATTAGCAAAATACATAAAAAATAATATTTATGGAAAAAAAATAGTTATTGGAATGGGTGCAGGAACTATCTCAACATGGATGAGGGAAATGCCTCAATATTTATAATGAGCATGAACCGAGATGATTTATTGTTGGAATTTAATGAAAATATAAAATTTGATTACAATTTAAAAAAAAAGAATTGGTTTAATATTGGTGGTATTACTAAAATTTATTATAAAGCAGAAAATTTAAAAGAATTAATAAGATTTTTAAAAATAATTGAAAATAAAGAAAAATTATTTGTCTTAGGTGGTGGTTCAAATACTTTAATTACTGATAAAACTTATGATGGAGTAGTTATTAAGCTATCAAAAAATTTTAATAATATTTCATTATTATCAGAAGATATAATTATAGCTGGAAGTGCTGTCAGTGATAAATCACTTTCAGAATTTGCGATGAACAATAATTTGAGCGGGTTTGAGTTTTTATCTTGTATACCTGGTACAGTAGGAGGAGGAATTAGGATGAACGCAGGTTGTTTTGATAGAGAATTTAAAGATATCTTAATTTCAATACAAGCTATCAATAAATCCGGACAGGTTGTTACGATACCAGCAAAAGATATAGATTTTAAATACAGAGATAGTGGATTGTCCAATGATTTAATCTTTTTAAGTGCGTCTTTTAAGGGTTTTAAAAAAGATTCAGATTTAATTAAGAATGAAATGATAAAATTAAAAGAAAAAAAAGAAAAGGCACAACCTACAAGAATTAAAACAAGTGGAAGTACTTTTAAAAATCCGTTAGGTCAATCAGATAAAAAAGTTTGGCAATTAATAAAAGAGTCAGTCTCTCTAGAAAAATCATTTGGAGAAGCCTGTATTTCAGAAAAACATTGTAATTTTTTTGTAAACAAAGGTAATGCTAAATTTGATGATATGAAAAAATTAATAGAATTTGTATCTGAAAGTGTTTTGAAAAAAACTGGAGTAAAGTTGGAAACAGAAATAAAAATTTTAGAATAAATTGAAAAAAAAAATACTAATACTTGCAGGTGGAATATCTAAAGAAAGAACAATTAGCCTTGACACAGGTTTGCAAGTCTCAAAAGAACTAAAAAAAAATGGATATAGTGTAAAAATTTCTGAACCAGATAATAATTTATCAAAAAATATAAATCAATTTAAACCAGATATTATATTTAATGCGTTACATGGACAGTTTGGTGAAGACGGTTATATTCAATCTATTTTAGAAGGATTTAAAATACCATACACACATTCAGGAGTATTAGCCTCTTCATTAGCAATGGATAAGGAAATATCAAAAAAAATTTTTATAAAGAATAAAATCAATACACCAAAATATATTAAATATTCTTTTGAAAAAAATAATTCTGATTTAATAAAAATAATTGAAAAGAAGTTAAAATTTCCAGTTGTGGTTAAGCCAATTAATGAAGGCTCTAGTGTAAATGTCTTTATTTGTACTAAAAAAAATATTTTAAGAATCTTAAACTCAATGAAAAATTACAAAGAGATAATAATTGAAGAGTTTATTGGAGGAAGAGAAATTCAAGTTGCAATTATGGGAAATAAAAAATTAGGTGCAATAGAACTTAAACCAAAAAGAAAATTTTATGATTATCAAGCTAAATATAACGTTAATGCAAAAACTGAACATATAATTCCAGTTTCACTTCCTAAAAATAAATTAAATGAGATTATGAATTTGTCACTCAAGGCTCATAAGCTAATAGGTTGTAATGGAGTTACAAGATCAGACTTTAAATTTTACAAAAATAAGTTTTATTTATTGGAGATTAATACTCAACCAGGAATGACAAAACTATCTCTTGTCCCAGAAATAGCAAAATATAGAGGTATAACTTTTATAAAATTAATTGAATGGATTTTAAAAGATGCAACAACGAAAAAGTAAAAAAATTCTAATTTATCTTTTTTTATTATTTTTAGTTGGTTCAATAAGTAATAATAATCTTAATGATCTAAAATTTAGGGATGTTAAAAATATTAATATTATCGGATTGGATATTGCAGAAAAAGCAATTTTGTTAAAAAAAATTAAAAATCTAAATTTGGATAATATTTTTTTAATTAATAGAAATCATCTTATCAACGAACTTGAATTAAATTCCTTAGTAGAAAAATATTTTATTTTTAAAAGATATCCATCTTCAATAGATATTAATATTGAGAAAACAAAATTTTTAGCAAAAATTAATAAAAATGGAAAAATATTTTATCTAGGTTCAAATGGAAAACTTACTAAAAATGATTTTTCAAATAATCAACTTCCATTTATTTTTGGTAATCCAAATATAATTGAATTTTTTAGTATAAAAAAAATTATCGATAAATCTAAAATTTCCTATGCAGAAATTAAAAATTTATATTTTTTTCCATCTAAAAGATGGGATTTAGAACTTAAAAATAACACAGTAATTAAATTACCCAGCGAAAAAACTAACCTTGCACTTAGGTCAGCAGTAGAATTTTTGCATAAGAATGAATTTAAAGATAATAAAATAATAGATGCAAGAATTAAAAATCAAATAATTTTAAATGATTGAAGAAACCGATTTTGAAACTTTTCTGTATATTTCTAAAAATAAATATCAAATATTTGTTTATGATAAAAATAATTCAAAAAACTTATATAATACAGAAATAAAGGTTAACGAGGATATTCAATTTAATAATCTTTCAAAATTTCTTGACGAAAATATTTATAAAATTGAAAAAACGGTAAGTAATTTTATTAGAAATATTATTTTGATAATAGATGATGAAAAAATTT
The DNA here is from genome assembly GCA_003283905.1 of Pelagibacteraceae bacterium AG-319-F18. Taxonomy (GTDB): domain Bacteria; phylum Pseudomonadota; class Alphaproteobacteria; order Pelagibacterales; family Pelagibacteraceae; genus Pelagibacter. Next base: position 21,765 of record QBXA01000014.1, read on the forward strand.
TGAGCACCAATATATCTATAAGAAAAAAAAATTATGAAAAGAACATAAATCAAGAATATTTAGAAAATAATCTAATAGAAGTTAAAGATTTATTTAGAGAAAATTATAAAGATCAAATAATTATGCATATGATAATCGTTAATAATGATCAAAATGAAAATAATTTTTTAACAAATAATTCAGATATCAATAATGAAAATATGCATATAGAGGTAAATTTTATTTCTATTTCAGATAATTTTACTTTTATTTTTGATAAACTGTTAGAAGATCATCAAATCAAGATTAGACAGTATATGTCAGGTGGTTATATCAAAAGTTTTTTTGAAGAAGACTCAGCAGAATTATCAATAGTAGCAAACAAACTGAATAATGGTCTAAATCAAAATGAAGTTGTGTTAATTTCAAAACATGCCGAAAATAAAGGTTTTTTTGAAAAATTTTTTCAACTATTTAGCTAAAAGTGTTTTTTCTAGTAATATTTGTTGTTTTTAAAATCTATTAAAAGCAAATTAAAAGACACTAATGTCTTATCTAACTCAAAAAACAATTAAGAATAATGTCTCTTTCAGCGGTGTAACGCTCCACAGTGGATTAAATGTAAATATCTGTATTAAGCCTGCTGAGCCTAATTTTGGAATTGTTTTTAAAAGAATTGATTTTAAGGAAAATAACTTAGTTTACCCAAATTTTATGAACGTTACGAACACTTCGCTAAATACGACTATTGAAAATGAATTTGGTATTAAGGTTTCAACTATTGAACATTTAATGGGAGCATTATTTGGATTAGGTATTGATAACGCACTAATAGAAATTGACAATGAAGAAGTTCCAATTTTAGATGGATCAGCCAAAGAATTTATCGAAAAGATTATTAATTCTGGATTAATAGTTAGTGAAGCTCCTATAAAAATTATCAAGATTAATAAAGAAATTGAATTTTCAGATGGTGATCGATTTATATTAATAGAACCTTCTACTTTAAGTTTAGATATAGATTTTGAATTAAAGTACAAAAACCAAATCATTGGAAATCAAAGAAATCAAGTTAAAGTTTTTGAAGATGATTTAACTGATGTATATAATTCAAGAACATTTTGTTTGTTCGAAGATATTGAATTAATTAAAAAAAATGGACTAGCAAAAGGTGGAAGTTTACAAAACGCAATAGTAGTAAAAGATCATGAAATTTTAAATCCTGAAGGTTTAAGGAACAACAAAGAATTTGTTAATCATAAAATACTTGATTGTATTGGTGATCTTTATACAACTGGCTATAGAGTAATAGCTAAAATTAAATGTTCTCAGGGTGGCCACTATCTTACAAACCAATTATTAAGAAAAGTATTTGAAAATAAAGAAAATTTTTCAATTCTTGAAATAAAAGAAAAAAACTTACCACACACTTTAATAAATAGAAAATTATTAAAATCTATAGCTTAAACCAAACATATATTTTAAAAGATATAAATTAAGAGTATAATCGATCATGATTTATCGTAATTTTTTTTATTTTTTTTTAATAGTATTTTTCTGTTTTTCTTGTTCAAAAAAAGATATTGAAAAATCTTCAATCAATGAAGTAAATCTAGAGTCTCAAATGATAGATGCATATAAAGAGGGATTAAAAGAACTTAAGAATGGCGATGTACTTTTTGCAGCAAAGAAATTCAATGAAGCAGAAATTTTATTTCCACAATCAGAGTATGCGCCTAAATCTGCCTTGATGGCCGCCTATTCATACTATACTCAAAATTATTATGGAGATGCGATGGCTGAATTAAATAGATTTTTGAGAGTTTATCCTAATCACAAAGATATTGTTTATGCAGAGTATTTATTAGGATTATGTTATTATGAACAAATTGTAGATGAGAAGAAAGATCTTCAATCCATATTAAATGCTAAGAAGACATTTAAAAGTTTAATTTCTAAATATCCTGATACAGAGTTTGCCACAGACGCCATGTTTAAAATTAATTTAATAGATGAAATTTTGGCTGCTAAAGAAATGTATTTAGGTAGGTACTATGTTGATAGAAAAAAATGGATCTCAGCAATAAATAGATTTAGAGTTGTTGTTGATGACTATGATACTACAATTTATGTAGAGGAGGCCACTCATAGACTGGTTGAAGTTTACTATATACTTGGAATTGAAACAGAGGCAAAAAAATATGCTAATCTATTAGGTTATAATTATCAATCTTCTGAATGGTACGAAAAATCATTTAGTGTTTTTAATAAAAATTATAAAAAGAATAAGATAAAAGATATTAAAAAAGAAAATAATTCTATATTAAAAAAATTTAAATCTCTATTTAGTTGAGATGAATAGAAAAAAAATAGAATCAGAATATAAAAAAAAGATTAAGATATTAATCAATTATAATAAAAATTATTATGATACTAGTAAACCACTAGTAACTGATAAAGAATATGATGATTTAAAAAAAAGTATCCTAATTTTAGAGAACAAATATTCATTTTTAAATTCAGCAAGCTCACCCTCAAAAATTGTGGGTTTCAAGCCATCTAAAAATTTTAAAAAGATATTCCATAGAGTTCCAATGCTGTCCTTAGCAAACGCTTTTGAAAGAGAAGATCTAATAAATTTTGAAAAAAGAATACTAAATTTTTTATCAAAAAATTCAGATTTTAATTTATCTTATAGTGCAGAACCAAAGATAGACGGAATATCAGCATCATTGATATATAAAAATGGTCATTTTAAAATTGGTTTATCAAGAGGTGATGGAAAAGAAGGTGAAGATATAACAGCAAATCTTGCTATAATTAAAGATATTCCAAAAAAAATTGTATCAAAAGATTTTCCTGAAGAAATTGATATAAGGGGCGAAGTATTTATACAAAATAGTGATTTTGAAAATTTAAAGGGAAAATTTGCAAATCCAAGAAATGCTGCATCAGGATCATTAAGACAAAAAAATCCAGATGATACAAAAAAAATTCCTTTAAAATTTATTGCTTATACTTTTGGTTATGAAAAAGGTCTTAAAATCAAAAATCAAATAGATTTTTTAGTTAAATTAAATGATTGGGGCTTTAAAACTAACCCATTGAATAAATTAGTTACAGGTGTTGATAATTTATTAATAAATTATACCAAGATAGAAAAAGATAGAACAAAAATTGATTTTGATATCGATGGTATAGTTTATAAGATAAATAATTTTGATCTTCAAAAAAGACTTGGTAATGTTGCTAATGCCCCTAGATGGGCTATTGCGCATAAATTTGCCTCTAATAAAGCTATATCTAAAATTCTAAATATTGAAATTCAAATTGGTAGAACTGGAGCTTTAACTCCGGTTGCAAAAATAAAACCAGTTAATATTGGAGGAGTAATCGTATCTAATGCAACCTTACATAATGAAGATGAGATTGATCGAAAAGATATAAGGATTGGAGATTTAGCAACTATTGAAAGAGCTGGAGACGTAATACCTCATATATTATCGGTTGATAAGGAAAAAAGAGGTACAAAATTATCAAAATTTATATTTCCAAAAAAATGTCCTTCTTGTGGCTCCAAAACAGTCAAAGAGTTTAATAATGTTACAAAAAAAGAAGACGCGGTAAGAAGATGTGCCAGTGAGGGATATGAGTGTGAGAAAATTGCAATAGAGAAACTAAAACATTTTGTTTCTAAAGAAGCTTTTAACATTGAAGGATTAGGAAAGAAAATAGTTGAAAATTTTTGGAAGCTAAATTTATTAAAATCACCACAAGATATATTTAAATTAGATTTTAAAAAAATAGAAAACCTTGAAGGTTGGGGAAAGCAATCAGTAGAAAATTTGAAATATTCAATTAATCAGAGAAAAAATATTTCTTTGGAAAGATTAATATACTCATTGGGTATTCGACATATAGGTTTAGAAAATGCAAAAATTTTATCAAAATACTTTAAATCATTTTCAAAGTTCATTAGTTTTTTAAATAATACAAGATTAGATGACTTATTAAATATTGATGGCATTGGTGAAACTCAGCTTAATTCAATTAAAAATTTTTTTAATAATAAAGTTAATTTTAGTATTTTAAGGGAATTGCAAAAAATTTTAATTGTAAAAGATGCAGTAGTCAAAGATGAAAATGGACTATTAAAAGAAAAAACATTCATGGTAACAGGGAAATTAAATGGTATTAGTAGAGCTGAAGCAAAATCTTTAATAGAAGAAAATTCTGGTACTTCAGTAAGTACTGTATCTAAAAAATTAAATTATTTAATTATTGGCGAAAAGCCAACAAAAAAAAAGGTTGATATCGCAAAAGAACTTAAAATTCCAATATTGGATCAAACCCAGTTTTTGAAAATGCTAAATATAACTAGCTAACCATCTTCTCTCATCAAGAGAAAGATGCTTCGAAAGTTTCGAATATACATCTAAATGATATTTAAAAAGATAATTTTTTTCTAACTTAGTTAAAAGATTATAATTAATTAAATCCTTTTCTATTGGAGCAAGAGTTAAATTTTCAAAACAAATTTTTTTTTTAATTTTTTTTACGAAAACAAGATTCTCTATTCTGATACCATACGAACCTTTTTTATAATAACCTGGTTCATTACTTAAAATCATACCTTCTTGAATTTTGACTTTATTCAGTTTAGAAATTGATTGAGGTCCTTCGTGTACATTTAAAAAGAAACCAACACCATGTCCTGTACCATGAGCATAATCTAATTTACTCTCATTTAAATATTTTCTTGCTCTTTTATCTATTTTTATGCCTGTATTATCCAATCTTAAATCTGTATTTGCTACAGCTATGTGTCCTTTTAATACTTTAGTGTAAATATTTTTGATCCTTGGTTTTGGCTTTGTAAAACATATAGTTCTGGTAACATCTGTAGTACCATATTTATATTGACCGCCTGAGTCACATAAAAAAATATCCTTTTTTCTTATTGTTCTACAGCTTCCTTTTTTCGCTCTATAATGAACGATGGCGCCATTCTCTCCAGATCCTGCAATCGTTTCAAAGCTAGGGTATAAATAATTGTTACTTTTTTTTCTAAATTTTTCTAATTTTATCTGAGCATCTACTTCTGTAATTTTTTTCTTGCTAACTTTTTTAATCCAATAAATAAATTTAGTTAGAGCCACGCCGTCTGTAACATGTGATTTAATCATATTATTAATTTCAGTGTTATTTTTTATAGCTTTAAAAAGATAAGTAGGATCTTCTCTTTTTATAATTTTAAATTTAGATTTAATGATATTTTCATAAAAAACTGAACAAGACTTATTATCAATTATAAAATTTTTACCACCTAAACCCAAAATTTTTTTTGGTAAATCTCTTGTGATAATTAATTGATTTTTGTTAATTTTTTTTTCTTTTATTAATTTTTTTGCTTTTTGATGTTCTGTTATTAAAAAGATTTTTTTTGATCTATTAATGATTAATCTTGAATTTGGTACTGGGCTATTTGGACCATCACTACCTCTAATATTTAAAATCCAAGCTACATTTTCAGGGGCAGATACAAATAAATTGTCAGCTTTATTTTTTTTTAAGTAATTTATAATTTTATTAATCTTAGATTTACTATTTTCTCCAATAATTTTATCTTTGAGTGAAAAAAAAGGAATATTATTTAAAACTTTTTTAGTTTTAATTTCGTCAATTAAGTTATTTGGTAAAAATTTAACTTTATTATGTTTTAAAAAATAATTTTTTATTTGTTGATGTGTAAATAGTTTTGGGTCTAGTCCTAATTTGAGATTTTTGAACAAATTACAATTAATTATTTTTTCATAACTAATAATTTTAAAATATTTTCCACTCTCCATTTCACTTTGAATAGTGTATCTACCATCTGTAAATAAATAGTTCTTATCTTTTAAAACAACAGCCAAACCAGCAGAACCACTAAAATTTGAAATAATTTTTAATCTATTTATTTTTGAATACTCTGTAAAATAATCATCATTTTTTGGTATAACGTATCCATCAATATCGTATTTTTTAAATTTTTTTCTTAACTCTTTTACTTCTTTATTCATTTAATTCTCTTTTGATATCTTATCCATCCAGGACTTCTTGTTCCTTCTTCAATTTCAAAGTCTTGATTAAAATCAAAATCTTTATCATCGTCAACTTCTTCTTCAAAAAACGAATTTTTTTCTAAATGCTTTTCTGGTAATTCTTCTATGAATCTTGAGGCCATGCTATCAATCCAGTCACCTTGGTAAAATCTATTCATGGAAAAAGAAATTATGGCTTTCTTTTTAGCTCTAGTAATACCAACATAAGCTAAACGGCGCTCTTCTTCTAAACCACTTTGACCTTTTTCTTCAATTGATTTTTGATGAGGAAACAGACCTTCTTCCCAGCCAGGAAGAAAAACCACGTCAAATTCAAGTCCTTTTGCAGCATGCATAGTCATCATATTAATTTTTTCACCTTCCCATTCTTGATCAATTGAAGTGGCTAGTGAAACGTGTTCTAAAAAGCTTTCTAGATTATCGAATTCTTTCATCGCACTTAACAACTCTTTTATGTTTTCTAATCTATTTTCATTATCTAAGTCTTTTTTATTTTTAAGCATAGCTGAGTAACCAGACTCGTCTAAAACTACTTGTAGTAATTTGATGTGACTTATCTTTTTGACATTAAGATCATTTCTCCATTTATTTAATGAGTTAAGAAAAAAACTAAGACCTATTTTTGTTTTTGGTTTAATTAAATTTTGTTCAAGCATTTTATTTGCAGCAGACTCTAGACTTAAATTATTTTCCTTCCCAAACTCATGAACAGTTTTTAAAGTAGTGTCTCCAATTGATCTCTTAGGATTGTTGACAATTCTTTCAAAAGCTAGATCATCTTTTTCTTGGTGAATTAATCTTAAATAGGCAACACAATCTTTAATTTCAGCTCTTTCATAAAATTTTGTTCCCCCTAAAATTCTATAAGGCATACCAATTTTAAGAAATCGTTCTTCAAATTCTCTTGTTTGAAATATAGCTCTAACTAAAATAGCCATTTCATTAAATGAATATTTTTTTTTTAATTTTTTTTCGATTTCATCTGAAATTCCAATAGCTTCATCTTTACCATTTTTAAAGCAATTAAGTTTAACTAAATCTCCTTCTTCCATATTAGTTATTAGCGTTTTACCAACTCTATTCTGGTTATTTGAAATTAGATTTGAAGCAACAGATAAAATATTTTGAGAAGATCTATAGTTTTGTTCAAGTCTAATTACTTTTGTATTTTTATAAACTTGATCAAATTCTAAAAAATTTTTAATTTCTGCTCCTCTCCAACTATAAATAGATTGATCGTCATCACCTACACAGCATAAATTCTTATTTTTTTCAGAAAGTAAATTTAACCATTTACTTTGAATAAAATTAGTATCTTGATATTCATCTACTAAAATATATTTAAAGTTAGTAGTGTAGATTTGTCTTATATCAGGATAGTTTTCTAGAATTTTTACAGCATGTAAAATTAAGTCACCAAAATCACATGAATTTAAATCTATTAATTTTTGTTGGTAAATTTTATATAGTGGAAGTATAGTTTTTTCATAAACATCTTTATTATTTATTACAACTTCAGAAGGGTAATAACCTTTGTTTTTCCAGCGATCAATTATTGCTAATATAAATCTTGGTGCCAATTGTTTAATATCAATATTTTCACTTTTACAAATATTCTTAATAAGTCTTGTTTGGTCATCAGTATCTATAATTGTGAAATTTGAATTAAGATTTGCAGCAGTTGCGTGTTTTCTTAATATTTTTGCACAAATTGAATGAAATGTTCCAAGCCAAGAAAGTCCTGTTGCAGCTGCTCCAAGCATTTTGCTTACCCTGATTTGCATTTCTTTTGCAGCTTTATTTGTAAACGTTACTGACAAAATTTGATTAGGAAATGCTTTCTTTTCTTTTATTATGTGAGCAATTCTTGAGGTTAAAACCTTTGTTTTTCCAGATCCAGCACCCGCAACAATTAATAATGGGCCATTCAAATATAATACTGCTTCTTTTTGAGCATTATTTAGATTTTTCAAATAATCAGAGTTTATCATTTAAAATATTTCATTATAAGTTGCAACACATGTTAAACAAATTTAAACATAATTTTATTTTTTTTAAGATTATTAAAAAAATAGAACACTTTATAAATAGTCTATTAAAGAGAAATTTAAACAAATTAAAAGCCAATAACTTAAAAAAATTATTAATAAATAATAAAATTTTTTTAACTGTTTTTGCAGTGATTTTTTTATTTTTTTCATATCTTTCTGTACCAAATATTTTCAATAAAAATGAAATTTCGGTTAAACTTAAAAAAGACCTGCTAGATAAATTAAACCTAGAGTTTAATTTTGAAAATAAATTAGATTATAAATTTTTACCAAGACCGCATTTTATAACAAGCGAGTCCTCAATAATATTTAATGAAAATA
>QBXA01000015.1 GCA_003283905.1 Pelagibacteraceae bacterium AG-319-F18
ACATTTTGTGAGGTTGAAAAAATTATCCTAAAAAATTATAAGCGATAAATATTTATTAACCAATATATTTAGAAAGAAATATTAATTATGATAAATTTAATAAAAAAAATAGTTTTTATATTTACAATTTTTTTTTCAACATATTTTTTAACATCAAATTCTTTTGCGGCAGACGCAACAGTAGAAATGTTAAATAAGCTTGACAAAGAAAGTATGGTTTTTTCAAAAAAAATTGTAAGAGTAGATGTTGGTGATACCGTATTTTGGAAAGCAACTGATAAAGGCCACAATGTAGAATTTATAAAAAAGGGAGTTCCTGAAGGTGTTGGCAAATTTAAATCAAAATTTAACAAGGATACAGAATATAAATTTACCATACCTGGCATTTATGCTTATTGGTGTACTCCTCATAAAAATATGGGAATGATAGGATTTGTTGTTGTGGGTAATGATAAATCTAATTTAGAAGCAATTAAAAAATTAAGATATTCTTCAAAATCAAAAAAAATTGCTCCAGATTTAATTAATTCTTTGTAATTTATTTGAAATATTAACCTTTAACTGCTCCAGCAGTTAGACCACTTATTATTTGTCTTTGAAAAAACATCACTAACAAGAATAAAGGTGCGGTAGCAGAGACAACTGATGATACTGCCCACATTAGATTACCTTCATGTTGATTAGTTCCAAGGTAACTTTGTATTTTCGGAACCATTGTATGATTTTCTTGATTTAATAATAAAGCTGTTACAGTAAAATCATTGTAAGCTAGCATTAAGCTAAATAATCCAGCAGTTATAACTCCAGGCCACATCACAGGCATAATAATATGTCTAAATGTTTGAAAATATGAGCAACCATCAATTAGCGCACTTTCGTCAAGCTCCTTTGGAACTGTTTTAAAAAAAGAATATAATAGCCATAATGTAAATGGCTGATTTATAGCAACCAGAACTACAATAGTTGTTGGTAAAATTCCCCAAATTTGTAATTGAAAAAAGGGAAAGAGATAACCTGAAACCAAAGTAATATGAGGCATTGCTCTAAAAATTAAAGCAATAATCAATATCCAGAAGGCATAATTTTTTGTAGATCTGGATAGAGCATATGCACCTAATGTTCCAAGAAATAATGATATTGATACAACGCTTATAGTAACTATTATTGTATTTCTTGAAGCTTTCCAAAACTCACCTTCAAACCAAGCGCCACTATATGCTTCTGTTGTAAATCTAACTCCAGTTTCAATTAAAGTATTAAAGGCTGTTATTGCATACCACCAATCAGCTCTTGAAAAAAAGTCAGCTCTTACTTTAAAAGATCCCCAAAAAGTCCAAATAAATGGAAAACAGGCAATTAATAGCCAAATGACTATAAATAAAGTATTGAAAGTTTTTAAACTATTTGATTTTTTATCTAATCCGTAATCCATAATTATCTATTGGTTCTAAATTCTCTCCAAGTTCTTATTAAAACTGGAGCTAAAATTATTGAAATTCCTATAATGGTCATTATTGAAGTAGCAGCAGCGGAGCCAAATAAAATAACTTCTTCATTAACTAAATTATCATAAATTAACCAAGACAATGATTGAGCGCTACCTTCGGCACTAAAACCTATTATAGGTTCAAATACTCTAAAATTGTCCATTAATGAAATTAAGGCTACAAAAGTAACCACAGGATATATATGTGGTAAAACTATATGTTTAACTCTTTGAAATCTTGATGCGCCATCTATAATCGAGGCTTCTAGTGGTTCTTGAGGAACTGTTTGAAGTGCAGCATAAAATACTACAAAAGCAAAAGGGGAGTGATGCCAAATACCATATATTATAATAGTAATCCACGTTAATGATTTTGATGATTTTACAGAAAGGTAAGGATCATTCATCATTATTTGTAAATTTGCTCCTATAATTCCTTCAGCATCAATCATCCAAAATAAAACTAAAGAACCAACTAAAGGAGTTACAATCATTGGTAAAATTGTGCCAAAGATAAGTGGACCTCTAATTTTTCTGGAAACTGCATTTAAACTCAAAGCAATAATAAAACCTAATAGAAGAACACAAGGTGTAACAATTACACAATAAGTTAAAGTGAAAACCAAAGCTTTGTAAAAAGGAAGATTACCAACTTTGTTAACGAATTCTCCGATAGATTTACTTTCACCCCAAAACTCTGATACTTGATTAGTAGCTAAATGATTTCTATCAACATAGGTACCAAATCCATTAAACTTACCCAATGGTTTTTCACCTTTAATTTTTGAAGTTGCTTCTTGGTCAACAACAACGGACACTTTGCAACCAAATGGATCACATTTTTTAACCTTAACAAGTATCTGATCATGTTGAGCATAAAAAGACTGGATACCTGTTGATATAATAGGTAATCCAATGAATAAAATCATTGCTAATCCAGCTGGTAAAAAAAACCAGAAAAAACTTCTATTAGGCATGAGATATTTGTAAGTGGGGATTATTAAATCCCCACTTAAATTATTTAGATTTTATAGAAAACCTTGTTCTTTTGCTTTAGTCATGTAAGCAGCTTCAACATCTTTTAAAGCTTGTTCAGCTGACTCATTACCTTGCAAAAATTCAACAATTTCGCTACCCAAAGCACCATGCATTAATCCCATTTGTGGTAACATTGGATAAGGTTTTGCTCCCATTTTAACTGCTTCTATAACTCCTACAGATTTAGGACCAGGCACAAAACCCTCAACTAACCAAACAGCTTGATCAGAAGCTTTTGCAACCATTTCTTTTGATGAAGCAGCATGAGCCATCGCTCTAAATGAAGCTTCTGCATCTGCATCAGATCTATTTTTAGCCAGAGTAAACCCGTCCCACCAAAGTGTTGCAGCAGGAATATTTCCACCACCAACTGTTGCTGGAGCAACTAATTTAGTTGCAGCTGTTATTTTAGCATCTCCTTCATCATCTAATAAAGTTCCAGATCTTGATGCCCATAATGTCATAATAGCAACATTTCCAGCTTCCCATTCAACTTTTATAGCTTCACTATCATGTGTTAAATAATCAGGATTACTTAAATCTGCTAATTTTTTTAACATGTTAAGTGTAGCTACGCCTTTAGCATTATTAACATTTGGTTTTGCAGTTCCAGCTTTAAAAAATTCACCACCATGACCTATGTACATGTTTACAAATTCTTCAGCTAGGTTCCAACCAGCTTTGTAAGCAGCAGCATAAGGATATTTCATTTTTCCAGCAGCTCTAATTTTTTCAGAGGCAGCAACTACATCTTCATAAGTTTTTGGAGTCGATATACCATTTTCTTTTAATACATCTGTTCTTACATACAAATGTTGTGTGTTAGCCATAAATGCTACGGCCATAACTTTTCCATCAATGGTAATTAATTGTGAGTCTTGAATACCTTTACCATATTTTTTAACTAAATCATTCATAGGTCTAATTAAATCAGCATTCATTAATGGAACTATTGAACTATTTGCTGCAACTCTAACAGAAAATTCTGATGGGTTAGCTGTTAATGCCGGTACAGCAATTTTGTTGTGTTCTGCTGAATGTGTTACTTTAAAGTCAGCACTTCCTTTACATTCTTTAGCAGTTTCAACAAGAGTTCTTAATGCTGGAAAATCATTCGCTAATATATTGATTGATCCAGATTTAATATTACAGTCTGCATTTGCATAAGTACCAAATAGTAAAAATGATAATGCAATTAATATTTTTTTCATATTTATTACCTTTCTTTAATTATCCTTTCATTATTAAATTAATTAATAGATAAAACTCTATTAAATATTACAAAGTATTTTTATTAGTTTATTTTGTCGTTTTTTTAAGTAATAGGGAAGTAAAAAATTAGATGGCTTTAGAAGCAAGTTCAGTTCCAATTACAAGAGATTCTAGTTTTTTATAAACTATTTCTTCATCAACATTTCCAAATCCAGCAAAAGTACTAAAACCACAATCAGTTCCAGCCATTAATTGATCCTTTTCAACAACTTTTGAGAATTGAACAAGTCTATTTTTTACAACTTCAGGATGTTCTACAAAATTTGTTGTTGAGTCTATAACCCCTGGAGCTATGATTTTATCTTGTGGCAGTTTAATTCCTTCGAATGCTTGCCATTCATGAGAATGTCTTGGATTTGAAGACTCAAGCAAAAAAGTTCCTACATTTGCTTTTAAAATTAAAGGTAAAATTTTTTCTAAAGAAATATCGTGTGAGTGTGGACCTTCATAGTTCCCCCAACAAATATGCATTCTAATTTTAGATTTGGGTATATCTACTATAGATTGATTAAGAAATTCAATTTGTTTTTCTGCTCTTTTTAAAAAGTTCTCTTCAGATAAATCTTTAAATGTCATATGTCTAGCTAATGCAAGATCAGGACAATCTATTTGCAAATATATTCCGTTAGAAACAATCTCTTCATATTCTAACTTCATAAGTTTTGACAAAGAATTTAAATACTCGTCATCATTATTATAAAATTTATTTGGTAAAAATGCAGAAATTACACCAGGGGAAGCTGCATTCATAAATGCTTGATTATGATTATTTTCTTTAAGTGCTTCTTTAAAATTGTTGATATCTTTTGTTAAAGACAATGTGTCTTTAATTTTTAATTCATGCGTACAACAAGGTCGTGTGTAACTTGGTGTTCCACCTGTTCTTGCTATTCGTTCTTTAAAAGATGGAAAATCATCAAGATCTTTTGGTGCTTTTCTTTCACTTTCACCTGAAAAACCATCTATTCTGTCTTTAACATAAGTAGCATAACTAATCTTTGACATTTCACCATCACTTATAAAATCGATGCCTAAATCAATCTGTCTTTTTACAATTTTTTTTACATCATTCTTAACTACAGTATCAAAATTATCTAAATCTATTTTTTCTCTCTTATCTTTTTTTAACAAAAGATCAGAAAGTTCATTTGATCTTGGCAAACTTCCAACATGTGTTGTTTTAATTTTAGTCATTTTAATTATTCTTCATTAGAATTTGTTTCCAAATTGCAACTTCATCAAACAAAACCCATTCTCTTATAATTTTATCTTGATTTAACTCTACATGATTTATACCCATAATGAATAATTTAGAATTTGTTTTTTTACCATAAGTTTCACTATCTTTTGAATGTATTCCTTCTAAAAACCATCTTATAGATGCTCTAGGATTTTTATTAGGTTCATTAAGATATCCAACATGTTCTATTGTAAATTTGATATCAGTAAATATATCTTTTATAGAATTCCATAATTTAGCAACATCTTCTTTACCATGACCTAATTTATTTCCTGGCCAGTAGATACTTGAAGCTCTGTTGTAATCTTTAAAATCATATTCTTCTTCAAAAATTTTATTTAATATTTTAGAATATTTTTCACCTGGAGAATTAATTTCTACAGCTAGAGGGTTATAATTTGATGGTTTAAGATCATTCTTATCAAAAAGCTTTTTTGCATGTCCTAAACCTCCTTCTTTTTCGATCATAATTTGAGCAAATTCTTTTGGGGTATAGCCTATTTGCCTTACCATTGCCCCTTGGTCTCTAACAATCCATTCATCATAGACTTGGTTATCTTTGCAAGCACAGTCAGCTATTACTCTATAGTAAATATCTTTACCAGTAGGTTTGCCATAAAAACCATCACCTAAGTGGGTTCCTTTACTTAATATTCTATGTGAAGAATGATAACCTTTATCATCATTACCATTCCAAATAACATCTTCGCCCAATAACTGTCTGTTCGGAAATTCTTTTAAAGTATTATAGGTAGCTTCTATTACAGGCTTATTGCCATAAGTAATTCCAAAAGGAGATCTAACAGGAATATTTTCTGTATAAAATTCACTAATAGAATCAACATTTTTTTCTTCCCAAATTTGTTTAGTGATTTTTAAAATATAATCTGGAAAATCTTTATATTTTTTATTAAATCCCTTCATTAAGATTTACTTACACAATTTAAAAAACAGTCTTCATTATTATCAACAGAAATGCTTATTTTTGAATTTAAAGGAATAGAAAATGTATCTTTTGAGTTAATATTAAATTCATTTTCATCTACTGTAATTTTCCAATTTCCTTTTTGTGAAAATAGAATAGTTGGTTTGTCAAAGATTAAATCTTCAATTTGACCCTTTTTAGTTTTTAAAATACTTAAATTAAAACCAGTGACATGATTAATTAAAGGGCTATAGGTTTTATTGCAAAAATTATTCCCTATAATTTGAATTATTTTAATTTCATTATTTAAATCAACCTCATGATTAGTTTGATTTTTAAATCTACAAATATACTTCTCAATTTCATTTATTTCGTAGTTGTCAAACTGCTGAAGCATTTCACTTGTTATAGGTTCTAGTAGTTTTCTATTAGGAGGTATTTCACTTTTGTTTAAATCAATTAATGAATTGTCATCTAATAAAGCTAGTCCAGTTTCTTTAGCTTTTATTAAAACACTTGGAACCCAAGTTATTATTCCTGGATCATCATTACCTAATACAACAAAAATTAAACCCTCTTCATCGCCAGCATTTTCAAAACCTCTAAACATATTCGTTGGCATAGAAATAATATCCCCTTTACTTAAAATTATTTCATTTTTGCCATCTGCACCCCAATAAAATCTCCAGTTACCAGAATAAATTAAAAATACTTCAGCAGTTGTGTGACTGTGTAATCCAGAACCATTTTTTGGATTAGCGCTAACTGCACCAAGATTATAACCATGAGGTTTAGAAATCTTAACTGATTGCTGACTATCTTCTGCGACACCTGGACCTACAATTGAATAATTTTTTCTCTCTTTATGACCTTCTATTCTTCCTTCAACAAATGGTAATGTGCTTGGTGTAAGTTCATTAAATCTTGCAATTTTATCAGTCATAATATTTATTATTATAATTAAATATAAGTGTTTTATATATGAAAATTGAAAATTTTGACACAGGACTTAAAGGGCAGGAAGACATAAAAAATATTATTATTACCCCTGAAGAAAATTACAAAAACAAACAAAAAGTAAAAAATTATTTAACAGACATAGTTCATTCTGGAAAATCTAAGCTAGATGATAATTTAAATAAATACTTTGCTAAAGATATCAAAGTTAATTGTTTTCACCCTATTAATGAGTTTATTGGTCTTGATCAATTTAAAGAAAATTATTGGTTGCCTTTATTTGAGTCTTTTCCGGATTTAGAAAGAAGAACACAACTTATCATTGGGGGAGCCTTCAGAGATAAAATACAAGTTGCTTCAATCTCTACACTTTCTGGAATTTTTAAGAAAGAATGGCTTGGAATTAAGTCCAATAATAAAATGGTTAATTTGAGATGTTGTGAAATACACGAACTTAAAAATGATAAAATAGTAGAAAGCCATATCCTAATAGATGTTATCGACTTAATATTTCAAACAGGAGTTTTTCCTATTCACAAATCAAGAGGAGCTGAAGGCAATTGGTTAAATCCAATAAATACCGATGGTGTAAATTTCTTTGAAAAAGATTTTAATATTTCAAAATTAAATTTAGAGCAAGCCCTTACTATGCAAAGAAGTTTAAATATTAAACCTGAACTAGATACTAATTCAGATGAAGATTTAAAATCAAAATTAATTGATCATCCACAAGCAGAGTTTTGGCATGATAAAATGATTTGGTATGGACCAAGTGGGATAGGGACCGCAAGATCTTTAGAAGGTTTCGTTGATAATCATCAACTTCCTTTTAGAAAAACCTTCAAAGAAAGGAATTACTGGAAACTAGGACATTATTCTGAATTAGGAGATGGAAAATTTTCTCTAACTGCAGGATGGCACAGTATACAAGCCACATATGGCTCCAATGATTGGTTGAGATATCCTCCAAATAATAAAAATGTTACAATGAGAGTAATGGATTTTTATCATCATGATGAAGGAAAGATAAGAGAGAACTGGGTTCCAATTGACATAGCTCATATTTTAAACCAAATTGGAGTTGATATTTTTGAACTAATTAAAAAATTATAATGTCTAATATAAAATTTACCAATATTCATAAATCATTTGGAGATAATAAAATTATAAATAATTTCAATCTTGAGGGTAAAGAAGATGAATTTTTAGTTTTAGTTGGACCTTCTGGCTGTGGAAAATCTACTTTATTAAGAATGATTGCAGGATTGGAGCAAATTGATGAAGGGGAGATATTTATTAATGACCAATTAATTAATGAGTTACACCCATCGAAAAGAGAAACTGCAATGGTTTTTCAATCTTATGCATTATATCCACATATGAATGTGTATGAGAATATGTCCTTTGGCCTAAAAATAGAAAAAAGACCTAAAGAAGAAATTGAAAAAAAAGTTATACAAGCTGCAAAGATTTTAAAAATTGAAGAACTATTAGAGAGAAAACCCAAACAACTATCTGGCGGTCAAAGACAAAGAGTTGCAATTGGAAGAGCGATCACAAGAAATCCAAAAATATTCTTATTTGATGAGCCATTATCAAACCTTGATGCAGCATTAAGAGCTGAGATGAGGGTTGAGATTTCAAAACTTCACAACCAAATAAAAACAAATATGATTTATGTGACTCACGACCAAGTTGAAGCTATGACTTTAGCTGACAGGATAGTTATTTTGAATCATGGAAATATTGAACAAGTTGGAACTCCAGATGAAATATATAGCAATCCATCAAATGTTTTTGTAGCTCAATTTATTGGTACTCCAAAAATGAATATTTTAAAAATTACTAGTGATAATATTATTTCTAATAATGAAATTAAATTTTTAGGAAATGTAGTTAAAATTGAAGGAATTAATTTTTCCACAAAAAACTATTATTTTGGATTAAGACCAGAACACTTTAATGTTTCTGAAAATAGTGAATATAAGTTTAATCCAAAAGTAGATTTGATTGAAAACTTAGGTAATGAAAAAATTGCCTATATCAAGATCGATCAATATGAAATTAGTGCAAAAATCCCAAGTCACCACACGATAAAAAATATAATTGGTTTTAATTCAATAGATATTTTCGTATTTGATGAAAATGGAATTAGAGTAAAATCTTAATTTGAAAATCCGTATTTTCTTAATCTTGCATCACCTGTTCTTGCATGTGCTTCCATACCTTCGTATCTAGAAATTCTAGCACAAGCAGCCCCAACAGATTTTGTAGATTCTTTAGACATTCTTTGAAAACTTAGTGTTTTAATAAATTTTCCCACAAATAAACCACCAGTATATCTTGCAGCACCTTTTGTAGGTAAAATATGGTTTGTACCAGAACATTTATCACCGTAAGCAACAGTAGTTTCTTCTCCAATGAATAATGATCCATAATTCTTTAATCTTTTATGAAACCATTCTAAATTTTGTGTTTGCACTTCTAAATGCTCAGGTGCGTACTCATCACTGATAGTTGCCATTTCTTCATCGGTATCACACAAAATAACTTCTCCATAATCTCTCCATGCAGCACCTGCATTTTCTCTAGGTAAATCTGGAAGTTCAGCAATCAACTCTGGAACTCTTTTAATTACATAATCACCAATTCTTTTACTTGTTGTATAGAGCCAAGCAGGAGAATTATAACCATGTTCAGCTTGACCGACTAGATCAACTGCTACTAATTCCTCATCAGCTTTGTCATCAGCAATTACAGCAATTTCTGTTGGACCTGCAAATAAATCAATTCCAACTTTACCAAATAAAATTCTTTTTGCTTCTGCAACAAATTGGTTTCCTGGACCAACCAATATATCAGCTGGAGCATTACCAAATAAACCATTAGTCATTGCAGCAATAGCTTGTACACCACCCAAGTTTAAAATTGAGTCAGCACCACAAAGATCAGCAGTATAAACAATTGACGGATGAACACCCACATTAGGTTTTGGTGAACTGGCTACAATTATATTTTTTACACCCGCAACTTTTGCAGTTGTTACACTCATTACAGCTGAAGCTATATGTGCATATCTACCAGCAGGTACGTAACAGCCAGCTGTATTAACAGGAATTAATTTTTGTCCAGCAAACAATCCTTCAGATAATTCAACTTCAAAATCTTGTCCATAATTCTTTAATTGAGCTTCAGCAAATTTTCTAACTCTTTCATGAGAGAATTGAATATCATCTTTAGTTTTTTGATCTAAGTTTTTTTTTATTTCTTCAATTTTTTCTTTGGATACAACAACATCACCTTCGTATTTATCAAATTTTTTAGAAAATTCTTTACATCCTTCTTCTTTAGTTTTTTCTATATCTTTTAAAATTCCTTCAACTATTTCTCTTGTTTTAGTATCATCAGTAGATGATGTCTTTGGTGATTTTTTTAAATACTGTATTGCCATTGATTATTTCCTTTTTTTTGAGATTTATTTAATAAAGTATAAATGATTTTTATTCAATAATTTAAATTTAATAGCTAACTTAGAATTAATCTAGGGCAACCACAGCTGCTGCAATAGAAGCTAATCTTGCTTGAGCTTCATCGGATCTACTGGTTATTACAACTGGTACTTTTCCACCTAAAACAACTCCAGCTGCACAAGCACCCATAAAATAGATCATCATTTTAACTAAACCATTTCCAGTCTCTACACTTGGAACCAATAGCACATCTGCTTCACCAGCTACTATATTTTTAATTCCTTTTATTCCTGCTGATTTTTTTGAAATACTATTATCAAATGCAAGAGGTCCAAAAACGTCTGCTTCTAAATTTTCATCTTTTGATAATTTAGTTAATTCAGCAGCATCTAAAGAACTTGGAACGCTGTCTAAAACTTCTTCTGTAGCAGATAAAACAGCAACTTTTGGTCTAGTTATTCCAATTCTATTGGAAAAATTAATTACATTTTTAAGTATATGCATTTTAGTTTTTATATTTGGTAGCACATTTAAAGCTCCATCAGTAATAATTAAAGGTTTATCATCTTTTTCAATTGTCATATGCCATATATGACTTAATCGAGTTTTACCTAATAAATTATATTCTCGTTTAAGAACTTCTTTCATTAAAATATCTGTATGGATATGACCTTTAACAATAATTTTTACTTTATCTTCACTAGCAAGTTTTGCTGCAATCTTTGCTGTGTTATTTTCTATAGGTTCATCAATAATTTCGTATTGTGAAATATCCCATTTTATATCTTCTGCACATTTTAAAATTTCTTTTTTGTTTCCAATAAAAATGGGTTCTATTAAATTTTCATTAACTGCATCTTGTACAGAAAGCATTGGCAAAGGTTTTCCCGCATTAACAACAGCAACTTTAACACCCTTTTTTTTGTGTGCCACATCTAAGAGGTTGTTAGGACAAATAATTTCTTTATTTGAAAGCATAAACTATGATTATAATTAAATTTTAAAATGTATATAGTAGATTTTATTATTTTAAATATTAAATTTTATTAAATGATTAAAGAATTCAACATTAATTTTACTAAAAAAGAAATATCTTTGATTTATCAAAAAGTAAAAGACTATCCTTGGGACTCTATAGCTAATTTAGAAAGTTGGGATCATGGAACCAATAAAGGTTATTTAAAAGAGTTGTGCGATTATTGGATTAAAGATTTTAATTGGAGTAAACACGAATCAGAACTTAATAAATTTTCAAACTTTACTACAAGTGTAGATGGAGAAGAAATTCATTTTATTAAAGAAAAAGGAAGTAGTGCAAATTCTGTACCATTACTGCTAATGCATGGCTGGCCAGGATCTGTTGTTGAATTTTTAGACATTATTGAAAAACTTGCTCATCCTGAAAAATTTGGAGGAAATAAAAAAAACTCTTTTGACGTAGTAGTTCCTTCATTGCCTGGATTTGGTTTTTCTAGCAAGCCATCCAAACCTCTTGGTCCAAGAAAAATGGCTAAAATATTTAACAAACTCATGACTGAAAATCTTGAATATAAAAATTACATTGCTCAAGGTGGTGATTGGGGAGCAACTATTGCAAACTGGATTGGTTACGATCATTCCAAATTTTGTAAAGCTATTCATATAAATTGTCTTACTATGCGCCACCCAGATGGCCCTCAATCTGCTGAAGAAAAAGATTGGCAAATAAGATTTGATAAAGATCAAATTATGCAAGATGGATATAGAACTCAACAAGCAACTAAACCTCAAACTTTAAGTTATGGAATGATGGATAGTCCTGTTGGGATAGCTGCTTGGATAATTGAAAAAATGCATGCTTGGTCTGACTTAAAAAATAACAAAATTGAGAGCGTTTATTCAAAAGATAAATTGCTGGCAAATATTATGGTTTATATTTTAACTAAAACCTTTGATACAGCAACTTGGATTTATTATGGAAGAAGAGAAGAGGGTGGAAGGTTTTTCCCAAAAAATTTTAAAAAAATAGAAATTCCAACAGCTGCAGCGATATTTCCTGCTGAAATGTCTGAATGGCCACCAAGATCATATGTTGAGAGATTATTTAATATTCATCAATGGACTGAAATGCCAGCCGGTGGTCACTTTGCAGCTTTAGAAAAGCCAGATCTACTTGTTAATGATATTAGAAAATTTTTAAGAAGTTTAAAATATAATCCTTATGATAAATCTGGTGGTCAGATTAATCGATAAGTACTTTAATATCTTTTTCATTTATGCTTAAAAATACTTCTTCACCAACATTAAACACATCATTTGTATCACTTGAAATAACGTACAATTTTCCTATTTTAGAATTTAATATGTATTGATAGTTGCTACCAACAAAAGAAGCATTATTTATAGTAGCATGAATACAGTTATTGTTATTGGTTGTTTCAATCATAATTTTTTCAGGTCTCAAAGCCACTGAAACTGAATTATTCATATTTTTATCACTCTCAATTTTTATGTTCATTTCAGCCAGTTTTATCTCATAAGTGTTTAATTGTTTGTTAACTATTTCAGCTTTAACAACATTTGCATCACCAATAAAATTAGCAACAAATTTATTTTTTGGAAAATTATAAAGATCTTTAGGACTTCCTTGTTGTGCAATCACTGCTTTATTCATAACTATGACTTTATCTGAGATAGCTAATGCTTCTTCCTGGTCATGTGTTACATAAATAGTTGTTACTCCAAGCTTTTGTTGAATCTCTCTAATATCTTCACGAACTTGTCTTCTAAGTTTTGCATCTAAATTTGAAAGAGGTTCATCAAATAACAATACTTTAGGTTTTAAAACAATAGCTCGTGCTACAGCTACCCTTTGTTGTTGGCCGCCAGATAATTCTGATGGCATTCTATTTTCATATCCCTCTAGGTTTACTAATTTTAAAGTATCTAAAGCTTTTTCAACATATTCTTCTTTATTTACATTGATCATTTTTAACCCATAAGAAACATTTTCAATAACACTCATGTGCGGGAATAATGCATAAGATTGAAAAACCATTGAAACATCTCTGTCAGTTGCTGGCAATATAGTAACGTCCTCATTATCGACTAAAATTTTTCCTTCAGTAGCTCTTTCAAGTCCTGCAATTATTCTTAATGATGTAGTTTTTCCGCATCCAGATGGACCAAGCAAAGTTGTTAATGTACCGGCTTCAAAAATACAACTTATGTTGTCTACAGCTACAGTCTCATTAAATTTTTTTGTAATATTTTCAAATTTTACTTCAGCTTTTTTCATTATCCTAAGTTTCCTTGTAAAATTCCTGCAGATTGATCTCTTCTTCCTAATTTACGTTTGCCTATTATTAATTGCATAAGTAAAATTGTAAACAACATAACAACTATTAATGCAGATGAATATACTATTGCTAGACCATAGTCGTTATTTTCTAATCTTCCTAAAATGTATGAAACAGCTAAGTCATAATTTGCACTTACTAGGAAGATAACAGCACTAATTGCTGTCATGGCTCTTACAAAACTAAACACTAATGATGCGGTAATTGCAGGTTTAAGCAATGGAAGAATTATATTTCTAAATGTTTGAGAACTGGATGCATTTAAAGTTGATGAAGCCTCATCTAAATGAGGATCAAGCTGGTTCATTGCAGCTATTCCTGCCCTTACTCCAACAGGCATATTTCTAAAAACAAAAGCAATTACTAGAATTATTCCTGTTCCTGTTAGTTCAAGAGGAGGAACATTAAAAGCAAAAACGTAACTTACTCCAATAACACTACCAGGTATTGCAAAGCTTAACATAGTACCAAATTCAAAGGCATTTTTTCCTCTGAACTTATGTCTTGTCAGTAAATAGGCTGTTAAAATTCCTATTGCAGCTGTTGGTAAAGCAGAAATTATTGCTATCGTAAATGTTGTATTAAAAGAATTCCATGCAGTACCAGTCCACAACAATCCTCTTTCTTTTACCCAGTCAATGCTAAATGCTTCAATATAATGTTTTAAGGTAAAACTATGGTCAACACCCCACATTTCAACAAAACCACCAAACATAATCATCAAATAGATAATAAAAGTCATTAATGCCCAAGGAAGTACGGTTGAATAAATTACCCATTTTGTTTTTTTTGGAAGCTCAGGATGCATTCCGCTATCACCTTTACCGGAAATTGAAATATAAGATTTTTTTCCTAACCATTGATTTTGAAGATAAAATATTACAAGAACTACTGATAACAAAATCATTGCTAATATTGCTGCTTTAGTTTCATCATATTGTGCACCAACAATTGCAAAAAATATTTCAGTAGATAAGACATCATATTCTGCTCCTAATACTAAGGGGTTACCAAAGTCCGCTAAGCTTTCAATAAATCCAATTAAGAAAGCATTTGCTATACCTGGTCTCATTAGTGGTAGTGTAACAGTTTTAAAAACTTGCCATTTAGAAGCTCTCAATGTTTGAGAGGCTTCTTCCATTGATGGGCTAACACTTTCCACAACTCCAATTAAGATTAGAAAAGCAATAGGAGTGAAGGCTAGTGTTTGTGCAAACCATATTCCTGGTAAACCATAAATCCATCTAGAAGGCTCAATATTAAATGCCCATTCAAGAAAAGTACTTACTACACCAGTTCTTCCAAATAAAATTATTATCGCTAAACCAATTACAAACGGTGGAGTGATTATCGGCAAAACAGATAATATTCTTATTGTTTTTTTAAATTTGAAACTGGTTCTTGCTATTAAAAGAGCAAAAGCTAATCCTAAAATTGTTGATGAAAATGCAGTAAGAGTCCCCATAGTAATAGTGTTCCAAAAAACTCCACAGGCATAGTCACTATAAAGACAATCTAACCCCCAAATTCCTTTATTTAATATTTTGCTGGAAAAATTACTTATCTCATAACCACCCTCAGTTCCTTTAAATGCAACTGCAAACATTCTAAAAATTGGAAAAAATACAAAAGTTGAAACTAAAATAATAATACTTCCAATGCTACCAACAATAAAATTATCACCATTAAGCCATCCACGAGAAGATAGACCATGTGTAATATAAAATATGAATGTACAGCATGTCAAAACCGCACCAGATCCTACACCAAACTGATTTTCTACATCACCAAAAATAGATTGAAAAATTTCAAAATTCCATCCTCTAATACCAATTGAAAATCCTTGAAGAAAAAAATAAAAAAAACCAATTAATCCTGAGTATAAAAAAATTTTAGAATATAGAGGATTATTTTGGGTTAATTTTAATGTTGTTAAGGGAAAAAATAGAGGAATAGTTAAAGGTAAAAGCCAATACTTTTTATTTATAAATACTTGAGGTAGTAGAGAACCGTAATCTTCTAAAGAATATTCTAATATCCAGTTAATTGAGAAAAACCCGTCACCCGTTACATACCAAGGAAAGATTAGGAAACCCAATCCTCCTATGAGCATCCAACAGGTAACGAGTCCTCTCATTAATTCCTATATTATCTAGGAATTACAGATACGTCGTTATCCCATTTAGATAATAGGCTCGCTCTAGTGCTTTTATCTCCATAAACTTTAAAGTTATAATCAATTAAGTTTATAGTTGATAAATCTGGAGCATCAGGATCAGCTTGTGCTTTAGTGTTAGATGGCACTTGCAAAGATTTTCCTGAAGTGAAAACCATAGTTTGTATAGCAGGACTTAAAGCCCAGTCATAAAACTTTTTAGCTTCCTTCATATTTCTTGCACCAGCAATAATACTCATAGAACCTACTTCATAACCAGTTCCTTCAGCAGGAGAAACAGTTACAACAGGTAAACCTTTTTTAGTTTGTTTCACACCATCGTGTTGAAAACAAATACCTATTAAATTTTCACCTCTACCAGTCGCTTTAATTGGAGCAGAACCAGACTTAGTATAAGTATTTATATTAAGATGAAGTGCTTTCATATAATCCCAACCTTTGTCTTCTCCAAAAATTTGAAGAATTGTTGCTAAGGTTGTGTAAGCAGTTCCAGAAGAATTTGGATTTGCTACTTGGATTTCACCTTTATAAATAGGTTTGGTTAAATCCATCCATGATTTAGGAGCTGGAAGACCTTTTTTTGCT
This sequence comes from Pelagibacteraceae bacterium AG-319-F18, assembly GCA_003283905.1. Taxonomy (GTDB): domain Bacteria; phylum Pseudomonadota; class Alphaproteobacteria; order Pelagibacterales; family Pelagibacteraceae; genus Pelagibacter. Next base: position 16,488 of record QBXA01000015.1, read on the forward strand.
AAAAGTTCTTTATTATAACCAAAGCCTAATGCACCAACATAAATACCTACAGATTTATAGTTTGCATTTTTCGCTTGATTTTGAGCTGCTGGCAATAAATCATTAAAATGAGATGATTTATATTCTTCAGTAAGATTTTCCTGAGCAGCTGTAAGATGTGGATCACCTGTTCCACCAAACCAAACATCTCCTTTAGGATTTGATGACTCTGCTTTTATTTTAGCAAAAGTTTCACCACTACTTGCTCTTGTCATTGCAACTTTAGTGCCTGTTTCTTTTTCATAAGCTTGTTCCAGCATTTCACAAACATCAATTTCCACACTGCAATATAAAGTTAGTTTTGCAGCTGAAGCCTTGTTTGTTAAACCGAACAATGTAAATAAAAGAACCAAAGCAATTGAAGCTAGTTTCATTATATTTTTCATTATTTCCTCTCTAATGTTTATATTTATTCTAAAATTTTATTATGGATTGTTAATAATTGTTATCAATTTTTTCTTAAATACAATTGTAGGTTTTAAATTTATTTTATAGATTTAAATTAAACTACTGGTTAATATATTTTAGTTATACTAAGGGTAAATTTAAAATGGAAATAGTCACCAAGATAGCACCAATAGCTCTTGCTTTGATTATGCTTGGCTTAGGTCTTGGACTTTCAGTTAAAGATTTCACAAGAGTATTAAGAAATCCAAATGATTTTGTAGTAGGATTTATTTGTCAATTAATTCTTTTACCAGTTGTAGCTTACATATTAATTTTAATACTTAAGTTGCCTTTAGAAATTGCTTTAGGATTAATGATAATTGCTGCAGCACCTGGAGGGGTAACCTCAAATGTTTTAACAAAATTTGCAAATGGTGATGTTGCTTTATCAATATCTTTAACAGCAATAATGAGTTTATTAAGTATTATTTCGGTACCATTTATAGTTTTAACTTCAGCAAATTTGTTGGGAGCTACCAGTATATCACCAGACATTTCAATGACTAGTATCGCTTTAAAGATGGCTTTAGTTGTAACAGTCCCAGTTATTCTTGGTATGGTAATAAGAGGTTTTACAGAAAATTTTATTACTTCTAAAATTAATTTAATAAATAAAACTACAAGTTTATTATTTATAATTGTTTTTGCAGCTGTATGGATTGAAGAAAGAAACAATATTTTTAATTATCTTGCTCAAGCCGGTTTAGCAGTATTAATTCTTAATGTTATAATGATGACTTTAGCCTATTTTATAGCAAAAAAATTTGTAACTGGTATGGCGCAAAGAAAGTGTATTTCTTTAGAGTGCGGTTTACAAAATGGAACTTTAGCAGTTTTTGTTGCAACTTTAATGTTTAACGATGTAGCTTATATGGTTCCAACAGCAGCATATGCGTTAATAATGTATATTACAGGATTTATATTTATTTATATTTTAAGAAAATCTAATTAGAGTTAATTATTTTAATTTGATTAAATACTCTGAAAATAAAATTACTTAAACTAAGCATATTTTTTTCTCGAAGTTTTTCAGTTCTTTTTGCAGAATTTTCTGTAATATTAAGAGATATTAATTTTTTTTCATTTATAGAAAG
>QBXA01000016.1 GCA_003283905.1 Pelagibacteraceae bacterium AG-319-F18
AGGAACCACAATTAATAGATGGTGTGGATCTTCAATGGAAGCTATTCACATTGCTGCTGGAAAAATCTCAATGGGTGCTGGAAAAGCTTTCATATGTGGTGGAGTTGAAAGTATGAGTAGAGTCACAACTGGCCTTAATCCAATACCATACCCTAAATCTGATACTGAAAACCCACATCTTTATTTTACTATGGGTACAACGGCAGAAAATGTTGCTAAGAAATATTCAATTGATAGAAAAGCTCAACAAGAATTTGCAATTTCAAGTCATCAAAAAGCTTATGAAGCTCAATCACAAGGAAAATTTCAAAAAGAAATCACAGTTATAAATAAATGTTTTAAAGATGGAGGAATCCGACCTAATTCAAATCAAGAAATATTAAATGGATTAAAAGTTATTTTTGACAAAAATGGAACGGTTACCGCAGCAACCTCCTCGCCATTAACTGATGGTGCGGCGACAACTTTGATTTGTGAAGAACAGTACGCAAAAGATAATAATTTAGAAGTTTTAGGTAGAATTGTTTCCACTGCAGTTGAAGGATGTGATCCAGACTATATGGGGTTAGGACCAATAGGAGCATCTCAAAAAGCTCTTAAAAGAGCTGACTTATCAATTAAAGATATAGATATTATTGAACTTAATGAGGCGTTCGCTTCACAATCTTTAGCTTGTATCAAGGATTTGGAAATTGATATTAATAAAGTTAACCTCGATGGTGGTGCAATATCTTTAGGACATCCCCTTGGAGCAACTGGAGCAAGAATTACAGGTAAAGCTGCAGAATTATTAGTTAGAGAGAATAAAAAATATGCTTTAGCTACTCAATGTATTGGTTATGGAATGGGTATTGCTACAATTATAGAATCGATAAATTAATTAATTATCTATTAATTCCTCTTAATCTCTCAGATCTTCTTCTCAACAACTCTGCACTTACTAATATTAAAGTAGACATTACAATCAAACAAGTTGCAACAGCCATTATAGTTGGGCTTAATTGTTCTCTTAATCCTACCCACATTTGAATTGGAATAGTAGTATTTTCTAATCCAGCTAAGAATAGTACAACTACAACTTCATCAAACGAAGTTACAAAAGCAAACAAGGCTCCTGAAATTACACCCGGCATAATTAATGGTAATGTAATTTTCATAAATGTATTTACTGGATTACTTCCTAAACTAGCCGCAGCACGTGTCACACTATGATCAAAACCAGTTAATGTTGCTGTTACAGTAATTACTACAAATGGGGTTCCTAAGATTATATGTGATAGTACAATTCCTGTATGTGTAGCTGCTAAACCAACTTTTGCCATAAAGAAAAATATTGCTGTACCAGAAATAATTAATGGAACAATCATAGGTGAAATTAATAACGCCATGAATGCAGCTTTATAAGGCATATGTCTGCTGCTTAATCCTAAAGCAGCAACAGTTCCAAGAATTGTTGAACCAATAGTTGCAAAGAAAGCAATAATTAAACTATTCTTGGTAGCTAATCCCCAAGGATTTTTAGTTCCATAGATCATGTCTTCATACCATCTTAATGAAAAACCTTCAGGGTCTAGTGCTAACATTTTAGCTGAAAAATGAATATATTGTTCAGCGTTAAATGAAAGTGGTAAAATCACAAATAAAGGTGCAATTAAAAAGAAAAAAACTAAACCACATAAAGTTAAATATGTGTAATGCCATATTCTATAATTTAAAGGTGTATGAGTTGGTAAAGCCATATTTATCCTAATTTAATATTATCTATTCCTACAAGTTTATTATAAATCCAATAAATAGTTAAAACTCCAACTAACAGCATGGTTCCAAGCGCCGAAGCAAAAGCCCAGTCTAATGAACTCTTCATGTGATAAGCAATTGTATTGCTTATTAAAGATCCGCTGGCTCCACCCACTAAAGCAGGAGTGATATAATAACCAATAGCTAAAATAAATACTAATAAACTACCAGCACCAATTCCTGGAACTGTTAATGGAAAATAAATTTTAATAAAAGATGTAAATGGTGATCCTCCTAATGATTTTCCTGCTCTCATCAAACTTGGGGATATGGTTTTCATAACACTATAAAGAGGTAAAACCATAAAAGGCAATAATATTTGGGTCATTGCAACAAATGTTCCAATTACATTATACATTAACTCTGGCCTATTTTCGTCTGTAGCCAGACCAATCCAAACAATCAAGTCATTTATAGGTCCTTGTTGTTGAAGTAAAACCATCCAGCTTGAAGTTCGAACCAGTAATGATGTCCAGAAAGGAAGGAGCACACAAATCATTAATAGATTGCTATATTTCATTGGTAATGTGGCTAGTAAATGAGAAATTGGGTAAGCAAGAACAAAACAGAAAATTGTAACCCAAAAAGCCACATTTAAAGTTCTCATCCAAAGAATTTTATGAATTCTCCTATCTTCTTCCACTTGTATTATATTTCTGTCTTGATCAAATTTTCTATCCATACCTTTTAAATATTTGGCATATGACCAGTTAGGAGATGTATTTTTCAAAGCAACTAAATATTCGTTCTGACCCCATCTTTTATGAACTTTAATAAATTGTTCTTTATAATTGCCATCTTCAAATTTTTTTAATTTTCTTACAGTTTTTTTAATTAAACTACTAAATCCAGATTTTTCATAATTTAGTCTTGCTATAATTTTTCCATGTATCTTGTTTTTCTTTAAATGAGTTAAATCATCATAAAGACCCTTATAAACTTTCTCTTCGGGTAAATCTTTACCATCCCAGTCTTCCATGGCGTTAAATGTTTTAGGTAGCATTTTAGTAATCATTCGATCATCAACACTTCTAAACAACATGTCACCAATTGGAAAAACGTAAACAATTAAAATAAAGAAAAATAATGGAGCTACAAGCAAAACTGCTTTTATTTTATTTTTTCTTTCAGCTATTTTAAGGCTTTTTTCTAAAGGTATCCCGTCAGATGATAAAATTTGTTCTTGGCTCATAATAAAAAAGGGCAGTTATAAATAACTGCCCTTTTAATATAGTATAAAAAACTATTCTATAAAACTAAATTATAGACCAGCTTTCATAGCTTCCCATTTTTCACCGATTTCATCTTGGTTATCTGCCCAAAAATCAGGGTTCATTAGGATGTATCTTTTTGTGTTAGCAGGAGCTGTTGGCATATGTGGTACCATGTTAGTCTTACCATCTTTGAACCAAGGCTCTCCAGCTTCCATAACAGCAATTGAAGATTTTCTCCAAGGTGCATATGCAATATACTTAGCACTACCAGCTAAACCTTCTGAGCTAGTCATTTCTCTAAGTACTTTCATAGCACTACCGTCAGCATGACCAGGTCCACCCTTAACCATTGCAAAATATTCATAGTCAAGAATTTGTCCATCCCATACTTGTACAAGTGGAGTTCCTTCCATTTGTGCATTGAAGAATCTACCATTCCAACCTGTAGCCATTACTACTTCACCGTTAGCTAATAGTTCTGGTGGTTGAGCTCCAGCATTCCAGAATACACATCCACCATTTGGATCTGTACAAAGTGCTTTAAGCTTGTTCATAGCTCTATCAATACCACCGTCTGCTTCAAGTTTTCTATAAGTTAAGTCAGAACCTTTACCAGGGTTTACACCGTCAGCAGTGATAGCTATCTCTAAGTTTGACAAAGCGCTTTTGTAAATAGCTCTCTTACCAGGAAACTTTTTAGTATCAAAAAAGTCTTTTAATTTAGTTGGCTTTTTACTTCCGATTGTTGCATCATTATAAGCATAGTTCCATGAGTACAGAATGTTTCCAACTGCACATTTTGAAGGCATGCCTGTAAAGAAGTCTTGACTTGCAGGTGTTCCATCTGGAGCAGGTGCAAAATCTTTATCAAAATCGAATTCAACAAAAATTCCTTCGTCACATCCAATGATTGTGTCTTTAGCGTACACATCAATGATGTCCCAAGTAATTGCTCCAGCTTCTTTTTGAGCTTTAATTTCTGATAATCCACCAGTGTAGTCTACCCAATCAACAGGTATTCCTAGCTTAGCAGCTGTCGGATCACCGTACCCTAATTTTTGACTTTCTGTGTAAGCACCACCCCAAGACACTACAGTAACTGCAAATGCTGAAGTCGTAATTGAAAGTACAAAAGAAAGAGCTAGTAATAATTTACTTAATTTTCTCATTTATCCTCCGTTTAAACGTTTTTTATAAAGCGAAAGTACAACAAAATTGACTAGCTAAGTCAACAGGTCATTTTAATACTGATTCAATTGAAATTTTTGAAATATAGGTAATTATTATTTTGGATCTAGTGCTCTACAATCAACACTATTCCAGCCAATATTAATTTCTTTACCTTCTTTAATATCCATATTGCTTGAGCTATTTGGAACTTTTAATATAAATTGTTTATTTCCTAATAGGTTTAATCTTAATCTTGTATGGTCTCCATGGTAAATAACTTCTTCAATTTTACCTTTATGATTATTGTCCATTGCAGATTGAGGATTAATTAAAGCTCTTTCTGGTCTTAAAGATACTGTTGTTTTTTCTCCTTTTGATTTTGCAACAATTGGGTTTGCTAAAATTTCAGCACCAGAATTTAATTTTACTTTACATTTATCTCCCGAGACATCAGTTACTTCGCCAGCAAAAGTATTATTCTCACCAATAAACTCAGCAACAAAAGAATTAACCGGTTTTTCATACAATTCATCAGGTCTGGAAAGCTGTTGAACTTTTCCGTCATTGAATACCGCAATCCTATTAGACATAGTTAAAGCTTCTGTCTGATCGTGTGTAACATATACTACTGTAACACCAATGCTCTCATGAATATGTTTAATTTCATATTGCATACTTTCTCTTAAATTTTTATCTAAAGCTCCTAATGGTTCATCCATAAGCACAAGTTTTGGGTCAAATACTAATGATCTTGCAACAGCAACCCTTTGTTGTTGACCTCCAGATAATTGCATTGGCATTCTTGCTTCAAAACCTTGGAGGGATACCATTGATAATGCCTTATCAACTTTTTTATCTGCTTCATCTTTTGGAATCTTTCTCACTCTTAAAGGAAATGCTAAATTTTCATAAACTGTCATATGAGGAAATAAAGCATAGTTTTGAAATACCATTCCAATTCCTCTTTTATGAGGAGGAATGTCTGAGATAATATTATTATCTAAATAAATTTGTCCATTAGTTGGAGTTTCAAATCCAGCCAACATCATTAAACATGTTGTTTTACCTGATCCAGATGGGCCAAGCATTGTAACGAATTCGCCCTCTTCAATATCTAAATTTAGACCTTTTACGACCAGTAATTTTCCGTCATAACTTTTATCTACATTTTCAAATCTTACAAAGTGATCATTACCCATACTACTTTAAAACATTTGTTAGATTGATAATCAAGCAATTTATTTTACGTATAATTCCTTGCTCATATTACAAAATAATTCGCTACCATTTTCTGTCACCCTAATAGCTTCTGAAGCTTCAACACCCCAATCACCAAATTGCATAACCGCAATCATATGAAAGCAAACATTTGGCTCTAAAACAGTCATGTCTCCTTTATATATATTAAGAGTATGCTCCCCCCAATCTGGTGGATAGCCAATTCCAATTGAATAACCAGTTCTAGACTTTTTATCAATTCCATACTTATCAAGTATTTTCCAAAAAGCTTGTGCAACATCATCAGCTGTATTTCCAGGTTTTACTGCGCTAATACCTGTTTCTAAAGCCTCAATAGTTTTTTTCATTGTATCAATTTTTAACTGATCAGGTTTTCCCAATAATATAGTTCTAGCCATTGGAGCATGATATCTTTTATAAACTCCTGATAATTCTATAATGGTAGCCTCTCCTTCTACAAATTTGTCTTGTGAAGCTGTTAAATGTGAGGCGGAAGTTCCTTTTCCAGTTGGTAGTAAAGTTGCAATACTAGCGTACTCACCTCCGAATTCCTCTGTTCCATAAAATAATGATTTTTGAATTTCACCAACAGCATCACACTGTCTTACACCTGGATTTATTACTTCCATTGCAGTTTTCATTGCCTTTTGAGAAATTAATGCAGCAGATTTCATATAACCAATTTCAGCATCTGATTTAACTAACCTTGCCCAATTAACTAATCTGTCACTATCAACAATTTTAGCATTTGGAAGACCTTGTTTAATTTTTTCATGACAAAACGCAGTGTAATAATGAGCATCCATCTCTACACCAACACAAAGTTTATCCCATTTTCTCTCTTTAATTATTTCAACTAAATAATCATAAGGATGTTTTGGCCATGTATGAATATAATTTTCATCATAAACAATAATATTTTCATCTTTTAAATATGTTCTAATATATGCTCCACCTGCATCTTGTGCTCTTACAAAGCACAAAGGTTCATCAGCATTAACATGAACTATTGCACATTGAGCATAATAAAATGACCAAGCATCATATCCAGTTAAATAATTTAAATTATTAGTATCATGTGAGATTAATAATTCGATGCCTTTTTCTTGCATCATTTTCTGAACTTTTTTTAGTCTACGTTGATATTCTTCTTTTGCAAAATCCATAAAATTAATTTTTAAACAATTTTCCAAATCCTTCTATTGAATTATTTTTATTTATTTTAACAAGAGTATCCCAAATCAATGCTTGATTACTAGATAGTACTGGAATATTCAAATTTTTTTCTAACTTATCAATAATTGGTAAAACAGGTAAAGCCGTGCAAGAAACAAATAAAGCTTCAGCTCCATTTAAATCAATTTCAGATAAAACTTTATATAAATAACTCTGATCTACTTTTCCAATGTCATAGTCAGCTTCTATATCAAAGTATGAATTTGACGTAATTTCAAAACCTTCAGTTTTAAAATAATCTAAAACTTCATCATTTAATTTTTTACTATAAGGTGTAAACAGACTTATCTTATTTATATTTAATTTCTTTAATGCCTTTATCGCAGCTGTGCTTGGAGTTGTCACTTCTGCCATAGGTTTCGCAGCTTTTACTTTTTCCTCAATAGATTCATAACCTGCTGCTATTGTGCCTGATGTGCAACCATAAACAACACAATCAATATCTTGATCGGGTAAAATATCTTTAGTTACCTCAGTTATCTTATTTGACATTTTGATCAAATTTTCTTTTGTAAGAGGATTGTAGCATTCAATACGGTTCACAAAGAAGTCTACTTCCCTATCTTTAATTACATTAATAAAATCTCTTTCAATCATAAAGTCACTTGCAAGCGCAATAAGACCAACTCTTGGGTTTGATTTGCTTATGTATTTGGGATCTATTTTTGTTGAATTCATATTTTAAAAAGTGAATATATCACAAATTCTTTAATAATCATTACTATTAAAAATAACGGCATGAATTTAAAAGATACTTTCGCTGCATCCTTAGTACCTATATTTTTGGGCTTTGGCTTTGTAATTGCTAAACCTGCATTTGAATCTTTTCCTCCTATTCTTTTAATGGGTATAAGATTTATATTTGCTGCCTCAATATTAATTTGGTGGTTTCCAGTACCTAGAGGTTATTTAAAAAAAATATTTATAGCATCCTTCATAGCTAATACCTTACAGTACAGCATTACATATTCAGGATTAGATTTAATTGATGCATCTTCAGCTGTGCTGTTAGTTCAAACAGAGGTTCCTTTTGGAGTTATTTTTGCTTACTTCATGCTTAAAGAAAAACCAACTATAAGAGCTTTAATAGGAATAGCCATTGCCTTTGTTGGTGTTTATATTTTAACTGGATCTCCAAATTTAGATGGAAAATTTATTGGAATAGGTCTTACAATATTAGGATCTGCTGTATGGGCTCTTGGACAAGTAATTGTTAAACCACTAAGTAAAGAAATAAATCCTTTGGCGTTAGTTGCATGGTTAGCTTTATTCTCTGGACCAATTTTAGTAATGCTCTCTGCTATAATTGACGGAAATACAATTGGCTATTTAAAAAATGCAAAAATTGATCATTGGATTATTGCAATTTATATCGGCTTCATTATGCAACCAATTACTTATGGTTGTTTCTATTATGTTTTAAAAAACAATCCACTTTATAAAGTTCTTCCTATTGTTACGATGGGTATACCCCCAACAGGTTTGTTGGCTGCTATTTTTCTTTTAGGAGAGAAACCAACTCAAGAATTATTTGTAGGTGGTATAATAATAATAGTTGGCGTGATTTTAATTGTATTTACAAAAAATAAAAAAGATGAGGTAAAAAAATGAAAATAGGATTTATTGGGTTGGGCAATGTAGGAGGGAAACTTGCAGGAAGTTTATTAAGAAATAACTTTGATGTTATTGTAAGAGATTTAGATGATAGTTTGACAGAAACTTTTAAAAAGCTAGGAGCTAAAGTTGCAAAATCTCCAAAAGAATTAACAGAACAAGTTGATCTAATAATTACTTCACTTCCCTCTCCTGAAGTGTCTGCAGAAGTGATGGAAGCAGATGATGGAATTTTGAATGGATTATCGGAAAATAAAATTTGGTTAGAAATGAGTACAACAGATGAAAACGAAGTTAAGAGACTTGGAGAAAAAGTAATTGCAAAGAAAGCTATAGCTCTGGATGGACCTGTGAGTGGCGGTTGCCATAGAGCAGCAACAGGGAATATTGCCATATTTGTTGGGGGAGAAAGAAAAGCATTTGAAAAAATTTTACCAGCTTTAACTGTAATGGGTAGAAAAGTGTTGCATACTGGAGAATTAGGCACAGCAAGTGTGTTAAAAGTAATTACAAATTACTTAGCCTCTGTTCATTTAGTTGCTCTGGGTGAAGCTTGGACTGTTGCAAAAAAATCTAATTTAGACCTTACAAAAGCTTATAAAGGAATTGCTATTTCTTCAGGAAATTCGTTTGTGCACGAAACTGAAAGTCAGGTTATTTTAAATGGATCTTATAATATAAATTTTACAATGGATTTAGTTTTAAAAGACACAAGTCTATTTGATGATCTTGCAAAAAAACTAAATGCTCCTTTAGAAATTTCGCCACAAATAGTAGAAATTTTTAAAGATGGGCAAAGAAAATATGGTTCGAGAGCCTGGTCATCAATGATTGTAAAAAGAATGGAGGATTTAAATAATATTAATTTTAGAGCCAATAGTTTTCCTGACGAGCTTGTTGATAATGAACCAGAGGAAAAAGGATATGAAATTTGAATAATGTGTTAAGATAGAAAATGTTAGATAAAAGAAAGTTTTATATAAATGGGCAATGGGTTGATCCTATTAAGAAAAATGACCTTGAAGTAATCAATCCATGCAATGAAGATCCTTTTGCAGTTATTTCTCTAGGATCAAAAGTGGATACTGATCTAGCGGTTAAAGCAGCTAAGACTGCATTTAAAACTTGGAAAGAAACTTCAAAAGAAGAACGTATAAATTATTTAGAAAAATTATTAACAATTTATAAAAAAAGATTTAGAGAAATGTCTGAAGCTATTTCTTTGGAAATGGGTGCTCCAAAAGATTGGTCAACTGAAGCTCAAACTGCTTCGGGTCAAACTCACTTGGAAGATTTTATTTTACGTTTAAAAAATTTTAAATTTGATAAACATTTTGATGAAAAATCAAATAACCACATTTATTACGAACCAATTGGAGTTTGTGGATTAATTACTCCTTGGAACTGGCCTATTAATCAAATTGCTCTAAAAGTTGTTCCTGCATTTGCTACAGGTTGTACAATGATTTTAAAACCTTCTGAAATTGCACCAATTTCTGGAATGTTATTTGCAGAAATGATTGATGAAGCTGGTTTTCCTAAAGGAATTTTTAACTTAGTTAATGGAGATGGCAAAGGTGTTGGAACTGAAATATCTGGTCATCCTGATATTGATATGGTTTCATTTACAGGTTCTACTAGAGCAGGAAGATTAATTTCAAAAAATGCTGCTGAAACAATTAAAAGAGTTTGTCTTGAATTGGGAGGTAAAGGAGGAAACATAGTGTTTGCTGATAGCTATAAAGATGCAGTTAGAGATGGTATCAGAAATGTAATGAGTAACTCAGGTCAATCATGTGATGCACCGACAAGAATGCTTGTTGAAAAATCAATTTATGAAAGAGCTGTTAAAGATGCAGTCGACGAAGCAAATAAAATTCAAGTAGATCAAGCCTCAAAAAAAGGTGATCATATTGGTCCAGTAATTTCAAAAACTCAATATGATAAAATCATTAATTTAATTGAAAGTGGAATTTCCGAGGGTGCCACACTTGCGGCAGGTGGTCCTGAACTACCTAATGGATTAAATAAAGGCTATTTCATTAAACCTACAATATTCACAAATGTTACAAATGAAATGAGAATAGCCAAGGAAGAAATATTTGGTCCAGTTTTATCAATTATTCCATTTGAGACTGAAGATGAGGCTGTAAATATTGTTAATGATACTTCTTACGGACTTGGAAATTATTTACAAACAGAAGATAGAGAAAAAGCTCATAGAGTTGCAAATAAATTAAGATCAGGATGTGTTTATATAAATGGCAATGCAGCAGATGCAGGAACTCCATTTGGTGGATATAGACAATCAGGAAATGGTCGTGAAGGTGGTGTATGGGGTCTTGAAGAATATCTTGAAGTTAAAACTGTTACAGGCTGGAAATAGTTTATGATTAGTTTTGTAATGGTTGGTACTAACAATCTCGATAAGGCAATTGATTTTTATGACACTCTTCTTAATACAATTGAATTACAAAGAGTTGTTACTAATGAAAAATATGCTGGCTATGCACCAAAAAATAAACCTGATGAAGTTGAATTTTATGTAACCAATCCAGTCAACAAAGAAAAAGCAACCTTTGGAAATGGAACACAAATATCATTTTTAGTTAACTCAAACGAATTAGTGAATAATTTTTATAATACTGGAATAAAACTAGGAGGAAAAGATGAAGGAGCTCCCGGAATTAGATCTGGTGATTATTATTGCTACTTTCGAGATCTTGATGAAAATAAAATTTGTGCTTTTGCTAAATTAAATAATTAGCATGCATTTAATTCACAGAGGAATTGTAAACAAAAAATATAAAGAAAATCTTTTAAAATCATTCAAAAAATCTTTTAACAAAGGTTATGGAATTGAAACAGATATACATGCAACAAAAGATAAAGAATTTGTTTGTTTCCATGATTTTACTTTAAAAAGAACTTTTAAAAAAAACTTAAGCATAAAAAATTTAAGTTACTCAAAAATTAAAAAGATTAGCACTAAACTCAAAAAGCCAATTCCACTCTTAAAAGACTTACTTAAATCCTCAAAAAATAGATTTTCATTATTTATAGAAATAAAACCTAACTTTTCAAAACTTCTTCTAAAAAAACTATTAAAAGAAACATCTAAATTCAAAAAATGTGTATTTATTTCATTTAAACACAAGAATATCTACAATCTATTAAAGATTAAAAGTAATACCAAGGTTGGATTATCTTTTGCACCACCAATAAGTGTTAGAACGATAATTAAACAATCAAATAATAAAGATATCAATTGCTTAATATTGGATAAATCTTATCTAAAAAATGAAAATATTCATAATTTAAAAATCGAAAAATATTACTACACAATTAAATCAAAATCTGAATTTAACAAATTTAAAAAAAATAATAATTTGATATTTGAAAATTTATAAAGTTACTTTTTTAAATAATTTAATCTTCCAATGATTTCATCTCGATCCATGTAATAACCTTGCAAATGTCTGTGTCCTGAATTTGGATCAAATCCTGTTCTTCCATGTAAAAGTCTTCTATTATTAAATGAAAAAATATCGCCAGGTTCTAATCGAAATTTTATTACAAATCTATCATCATGTAAAAGATTTCCAAATCTATGATGAGCCTTGTAAACTTTTTCCATTTCATCAGGATGACAATCTAATGTATCCATGGTAGCAACACTAAATCTTATATCATTATAATCTCCATCTTTAGTTAAAGTTATTGCGGGAGAATAAAAACTTCTATGAGCTTTCTGTGTGTAATCTTTGTCTCTAAATTTAAGCGGCACTGTAACTAAAGTTTCAAAAATTTCTTTTTCATTTTTTCTTAAATAATCAGCAACCATGAAAGCATCTACTGCTGATGAGTTTCCTCCTTCTGCTGCATTAATTAAACAATGAAGAAATTGATAACCTGGAGGGTTTTCAAACCAAGGTAAATCCATGTGATTATTTAAAGCATGAGCTGTGTAAGCAGAATTATTTGGTTTTGGAATATTAACTACCTCAAATGGTGTTTTAAAAAACGTTTCTCTTGTATGGCTTATTCTATTTAAAACTGGAAAAGCCGATTCCTTTTCGGTTGGTGTATGTTTTACAATCGCAATCCCTTTATAATGCAAAAGTTCTAACCATTTTATTAAACCATCATCGGAGTTAATAATTTCATCGTGTTCTATGCTAACTGACTTTAAATTTTCTTGTAAAGAACAGTCCCACAGTTGATAAGGGGAAATATATTTTTTTTTATTTTTTAATGTATAACAGTTTTCTCTAAGCCATTTAATATCATAACAACTTGTATGATTTCCTTCACTCCACTCTATTTCTAACTTACCTTCTTTATTAACATTGTATTTTTTTGGGTTAATATCTTGAGATACTTTCAAAATATTAAACATTCTATGTCTAGAATCTTTATCATGTGCATTGGGGCAGTTGTCTCTTAACCACATGTAGTTAAAACTACTTTTCTCTCCATCGTTCCATTCAACATTTAATGTTGAGCCTTTTTTTGAAACTTTAGAAATCTCTATTGGCATTAAATAATTGTTATTTTATTTTATTTTAAATTCAATTCAATTTATAATTGAATTTAAAAATCTTAAAATTTATTTTTTTAACTATATTGGTATTTTATATCTATATTTGTATTTATTTGTCTATTTCAACTTATTAAAGGTTGTTTTTCTTTGTCGTATCAAGTTTAATGCGTCCAGTTTAAACTAAATAATGGAGGGAAATTAAATGAAATTTCTAAGAAACTTAATTCTTTCTTTTGTGTTTGCTGGAGCTATGTCGCTAACAACTAGTGCTAATGCTGCATGTAAAGTACATTTGGGAGATTTTGACTGGGATAGTGCTAACATTCATACTGCTATTGCAGGCTATATTATTGAAAAAGGATATGGTTGCGAGGTACAATCAACTAAAGGAAGTACTACACCTATAATGGCAGCTCTTTTCGATCAACAAATAGATATTATTACTGAAGTTTGGAGAGATAACCTTGTTCAGTTGATTGAGGATAATCTAGCTAAAGGAACAATAATTGAGCTTGGAGTTAACACTCCTTCATCTACTCAAGGTTTCTATGTAGACAAACCAACAGCAGATAAATACGGTTTAAAATCTGTTGAGGATATGAAGAAGCCTGAGATAGCAAAATTATTTGCTGATCCAGAAGCGCCTGGAAAAGGTAGAATGACAAGCTGTATTTCTGGTTGGACTTGCTACACTATTAACTTAGTGAAGCACAAAGTTTATGGTCTAGATAAATACTATACTAACTTTGATCCAGGTTCGGGTGGAGCACTAGATGCGGCAATTGCTGGTGGATTTAAAAAAGGAAAACCAGTATTTTCATACTATTGGACACCAACAGGTTTGATGGGCAAAGTAGATTTAGTTAAGTTGGAAGAACCAGCTTATGACCAAGCTTGCTGGGATGAAATGACTAAAGTTGTTGAAGATATTAAAGCAAATGGTCCAGATGTATATAAAGATACTTGCGCATGCGAATATGTTAATATGTCTTTAACTAAAGCTGCTTCAACTAAATTTGCAAACAATGCTGCAAACAAACCTATTATAGACTTCATCAAAAACTATACTGTACCGACAGCAGTTGTGAATAAATCACTTGCTTTCTATATGGATGAATCTGGTGGAGACATGGAAGAAACAGCTAAAAACTTCTTATCAAACAATAACATGTGGGAGAAGTGGGTACCAAGCGACGTTGCAAAAAAAGTTAAAGCTTCGCTTTAATTTGTAATAGAAATAAATTAATCAACTAAGAGCCCTTTTTTAGGGCTCTTAGTTTTTAAAGAATTAAAAATGCAAAAATATAAAAAAATTTTAAAACCTTTTATTTACTCAGTAACTTTTATATTTTTTATTATAATCAGCTATCGTTCAGCCAAACCTAGATACAAACCTGAAAATTTTACAGATATATTTAATGATTTTTCATGGCTAGGAAACTGGCCTAAATGGCTCGATTTTCCTTTAATGCAACCTCTTAATAGTGGTTTTGATTGGCTAATAATAGAATACGGATTATTTTTTGAAGGAATAAATAATTTTTTACTTGGACTATACACTACAATGAAAAATTCTTTGGTTGGTTTGCCTTGGCCAATTGTTATTGCTCTAGTTGTTCTTATTACTTATTTTGCGAGTGGAAGAAAAACTAACACCACAGTAATGGTTGCTTTCTGTACTTTTTTTCTAGGTTTTTTAAGTCCAAGATATTGGGATAAATGTATTATGACTACATGTATTGTGGTTATAGGTATGCTTCTTTGTATAGTTGTTGGAATACCAATTGGAATTGCTATGGCTAGAAATAAAAAAGTAAGAAGTGCTTTATTGCCTATACTTGATTTAATGCAAACAATTCCTAGCTTTTGTTATTTAATTCCAGGTATTTTATTATTTGGATTGGGTGCTGTACCAGCTATTATTGCAATTTTTGTTTATGCTGTTCCTCCACTTATTAGATTAACTGATCTTGGTATAAGACTAGTTGATAAAGAGGTAATCGAAGCTTCAGAAGCTTTTGGAGCGAGTAAAAAACAAACACTTTGGGGTGTTCAAATTCCTTTAGCTTTACCCAATATTATGCAAGGAATTAATCAGTGTACCATGATGTCATTAGCTATGGTTGTTATCGCATCAATGATTGGGACTAGAGGGATTGGTGACGAGGTTTTACTTGGACTACAACAGCTTAATGTGGGTATGGCTACTGAAGCTGGTATTGCAATTGTATTGTTAGCAATAATTTTCGATAGAATTACACAATCTTATGGAGAGAAAATTCAAGAAAGAACTCAACAAAAGAAAAAAATATAGAATAATAAATGTCAAAAATAGAAGTTAAAAATGTTTATAAAATATTTGGAGATAGTCCTTCAAAAGTTCTTCCAATGGTTCAAGATGGCGCTAGTAAAGAAGAAATTTTAGAAAAAACAGGTCATACAGTAGGTCTTGATAATGTTTCAATAACTATTGAAGAAGGAGAAACATTTGTATGCATGGGATTGTCAGGCTCAGGTAAATCTACCCTAATACGTCACATAAATCGTTTAATCGACCCTACCTCAGGAGAAATAATGGTGGAGGGTACCAATGTAATGAGTTTAGATAAAAAAAATCTAATTGAATTTAGAAGACATAAAATGAGTATGGTTTTTCAAAGATTTGGATTATTTCCTCATAAAACAGTTTTAGAAAATGTAGGTTATGGACTTGAAGTACAAGGACAAAAGCCAGAGGAAAGAAATAAAATTGCTATGGAAAAAATTGAAGCAGTAGGTTTAAATGGTTTCGAACATCAATATCCAAATCAATTATCTGGAGGAATGCAACAAAGAGTTGGTTTAGCTAGGGCTCTTGCAACTAATACCGATATCATGTTAATGGATGAAGCATTTTCTGCACTTGACCCATTGATACGAAGCGATATGCAAAAACAATTAATAGATTTACAAAGTGAATTAAAAAAAACAATAGTGTTTATTACCCATGATTTAGATGAATCTTTAAGATTAGGAGATCATATAGGAATATTGAATGGTGGGAGATTAGTTCAAGTTGGAACACCCATTGATATCATAATGAACCCAGCAGATGATTATGTAAAAGCTTTTGTTAAAGATGTAAATAGAGCAAGAGTAATTAAGGCTAAAATTATCATGATACCTGCTAACAAAACAAATGGAATTGATAAATCTAATTTAATTAAAGTTGGAGAAGATCAATTTTTAGAAGAATTTTTACCACAAGTAGTTTGTAACAATGCG
>QBXA01000017.1 GCA_003283905.1 Pelagibacteraceae bacterium AG-319-F18
AAATTTAGACACCAAAGTAGAAGAAAATCTATCTTGGAATTTTTCTACAATAGATACTTCTATGGAAGTAAAAATTGGTCAATTATATAAAATTGATTTTAATGTAAAAAATTATGGTTCCACAAAATCATCTGGAAAAGCTATTTATAATGTTAGACCAAAATTATTAAAAAAATATTTTGTTGAAATTGATTGTTTTTGCTATAAAAAACAAACATTATTACCAAGTGAAAAATCAACATACTCAATCACTTTTTATATTGATCCAAAAATATTAAGTGATTTAAAACCTAAAGATATTAAAGATATAAATATTTATTATACTTTTTTAAATACTTAGTATGGATAAAAAATTATGAAATATGTAAGCACAAGAGATAACTCAAAAGAATATAATTTTGAGCAGGTATTTATTAAAGGATTGGCAGACGATGGTGGTCTTTATGTGCCTAAATCATTAAAAAAATTTAGCTTTCAAGAATTATTAGAGCTCAAAAATTTAAGTTATAATGAATTATCTACTGAAATAATAAATCAATTTTCATCAGATTTTATTTCAAAAGAAGAACTTTCAAACTTAGTTAAAAAATCATATTCAACATTTAGAGAAAAAGAAGTTGTAAAAATTTCAAATGTTGGAGAAATAAAATTATTAGAATTGTTTCACGGGCCAACACTAGCATTTAAAGATGTTGCAATGCAATTTATTGGAAATTTGTATGAATATTATTTAAATAAAAATGACAAAAAAATAAACATAGTTGTTGCAACCTCTGGAGACACAGGTGCAGCAGCGATAGATGCAATTAAAGGAAAATCTAATTTAAATATATTTGTCTTGCATCCAAACAATAAAATTTCCTCCGTACAAAGAAAAATAATGACTACTGTGGAAGAAAAAAATGTTTTCAATATTGCAATAGATGGAAACTTTGATGATTGTCAAAATATTGTAAAACAAATGTTTTCTGATTTAGAGTTTTCTAAATCTATTAATATGTCAGGAGTGAACTCAATTAATTGGGTAAGAATTATTGTTCAAGCAGTATATTACTTTTACTCATATTTTAAATTAGACAAGGAAATAATTTCCTTTGCAGTTCCAACAGGTAATTTTGGTGATGTCTTTGCTGGCTATCTTGCAAAGCAAATGGGATTACCAATTGACAAATTAATTGTTGCAACAAACGAAAATGATATTTTACATAGAGCGATTTCAAAAGGAGATTATGTTTCAAAAGAAGTGAGAGAAACAATTTCACCTAGTATGGATATTCAATTAGCAAGTAACTTTGAAAGATTAATTTATTATGTAAATAGTTCCGACTCTGAAAAAACAGCAGAAATTATGAAAAAAGTTAAGCAAAATTCTTATCAAATTGAAAAGAATAATTTAGAGATAATTCAAAAGGATTTTTTATCTGAAAGTTGCAACGAACAAGAAACTTTAGATATTATTAAAAAAAATTATGAAGAAAATAATATCATATTAGATCCACATACAGCGATTGGAGTAGGGGCCGCAAAAAAGCTATCTTTTAATGACTGTGTAGTTCTATCAACAGCACACCCATGTAAATTTCCAGAAGCAATTAAAAATTCTATTAATTTGAAAGCTGATCTACCGGATGAACTGATGTTTGTTATGGATGAAAAAGAAAATTACAATATTGTCGATAATGAAGTTGAAAAAATTAAGCAACACATAAAAGAAAGAATTTAATGAACATAAAAGAAAATGATCCAATTCCTAATGTAGATGTTTTTGTGATCGAGAACGGAAAACCGGTTAAAAAAAATACTCAAGTATTTTTAAAAGATAAAAAAGTAGTTATTTTTGGTCTTCCAGGCGCTTATACCTCGGTATGCTCAGAAAAACATCTTCCAGGATATGTAAATAAGTTTGAACAATATAAGGAAAAAGGAATTGACCACATAATTTGTATTTCAGTTAATGACCCATTTGTAATGAGTGCGTGGGGCAAAGAACATAATGTTGGTGATAAGATATTAATGATTGGAGATCCATTTTTAAATTTTACCAAAGCAATTGGAGCCGATGTAGATAAAAGTGCAAGAGGTCTTGGTATTAGATCCAACAGATATACGATGTTAGTTGATAATTTAAAGGTTGTTAAATTACAAGAGGAGGCTGATACAGGATCTTGCGAAGTTTCTGCTGCGGAAAATTTTATTAAATTAGTCTAAATTTGAAGCCTTTTTTGCCATTAAATCCACTTCTTCATTCATAGGATTGCCAGCATGTGCTTTTATCCAATTCCATTTAACATTTAAAGATTTATTTAAATTATATAATTCAACCCACAAATCTTTATTTTTAACATCTTCTTTTTTGGACGTTTGCCAATTATTAATGATCCACTTGTTTATCCACTCGGTTATTCCAAGTTTGACGTATTGAGAGTCTGTATAAATAGTAATTTCTGAGCTAACACTCATCTCTCTTAATGCATTAATTGGAGCTAATAATTCCATTCTGTTATTAGTAGTATTTTTTTCGCTACCACTAATTTTTTTTATTTTTCCATCTTTATTAATTATTGCTGCCCAACCACCATTCCCAGGGTTTGTTAGACAAGAACCATCAGTATAGATTTCAATCATTAATTTAAATAATCTTTATAAGACCTTAAGTTGTTATGTGTAATAAGTTTTTGATAATACTCATTAGGATCTTTAATTTTTATCAATGCTGTTTTAGGAGTATTTGAATAGTCATATAGTCTTGTTAAAAGATATCTTAATGCAGCACCTCTACATAAGATATTTAATGATTTTTTTTCTTTTAATGAAATTTTTTTAAAACTTTCATAACCTTTTATTAATTTTTTAATTTTTTGTTTATTCATCTTAAATTTTGAGTTTTTATAATCAAAACATAAGGCATTTATACAAATAGCAATTTCATACATAAAGATATCATTTGCAGCAAAATAAAAGTCAATTACTCCAGACAATTTATTTTTATTAAAAAAAATATTATCTATAAACAAATCACCATGTATTATTCCTTGAGGAAGTTTTGAGGGCCAATTTTTTTTAATTTCTTTTAAATTATTTGTTAAAAATTTTTGTAAGTTAGAAAATTTTTTTGATTTAAATTTTATACTTTTTAATAATGGTCCTAACTCTTTTATACCCATTGAATTTTTTCTTGATATTTTAGTTTTTTTAGTAATTTCATGGATATTTGCAATTACTTTGCCTACTTCATAACAATTATTTAAATTCAATTTAATTTTATCTTTTCCATTTATAAAGGAAACGATGCATGCTTTTTTATTTTTCAATTTTATTAAGTGTGTACCATTTTTACTTTTTAACGGTTTTGGACATTTAATATTAGAGTTATTGAGTATTTCCATTAGTTTCATAAAGAATGGTATTTCTTTGTTTGAAACTCTTTTTTCAAAAATTGTTAAAATAAACTTATTTTTTTTTGTTTTTAATAAGTAGTTTGTATTTTCAATTCCTTTTTTAATACCTTTGAAATGAGTAATTCTTTCCACATCAAACTGATCATTGATTGAATTAATGTCTTTCTTGTTAATCTTTGTATAAACAGCCATTTAATTTAATTTTTTTGGGATTTTAAATACTACTTCTTCTTTAATTATTTCTACTTCATCTATCTTAATAGTAAATCTATTTTTTAAATTATTGATAAAATTATCCACTAATATTTCAGGAGCCGAAGCTCCTGATGAAATACCAATTGTATTTGAGTTTTCAATTTTATCATAAGGTATTTCACTTTCTGAATGGATTAACATTGAATTTTTACAGCCAGATTTTTTGGCAACTTCCACAAGTCTAACTGAGTTTGAAGAATTTCTACTACCTATTACAAAAAACATGTCACAATTTTTTGCTATATTTTTAACAGCCATTTGTCTATTGGTTGTAGCGTAACAAATATCTTTTTTTTGAGGTTCTTGTATATTCTCAAACCTACTTTTCAAAATTTTAATAATATCTTTTGTGTCGTCTACGGATAGAGTTGTCTGGGTAACAAATGCAATTTTTTTATCATTTTTATTATCATAATTTTTTGCTTCTTCTTCATTTTGTATAAGATCAATTGATCCTTCAGGTAATTGACCCATAGTACCTATAACTTCAGGGTGATTTTTATGACCAATTAAAATTATATGGTACCCAGCTTTATTTAAATTTTCAGCTTCTCTATGCACTTTAGAAACCAACGGACATGTTGCGTCCACATAAGTCATGTTATAATTCTTAGCATCCTCTGGTATTTTTTTTGGTACTCCATGGGCTGAAAAAATAACTGGTCTTGATTTATCTTTTATTTCTTCAAGTTCTTCAACAAAAACAGCCCCTTTTTTTCTTAAATCATCAACAACAAATTTATTGTGAACTATTTCGTGCCGCACATAAACTGGTGCACCATATTTTTGAATTGATTTTTCTACAATTTCTATAGCTCTTTCAACACCAGCACAAAAACCACGAGGAGCTGAAAGCAAAATGTTAATTTCTTTATTTTTCATATTTTTCTAATAAATATTCAAGCAATATATGTGGAAAGGTCAAAGACGCCAAACCTATAAATATTACTTTTAGAATAGAACTGTTTAAATCATAAATATTGTTTAAAAAAAATAAACATATTAAGCACAGAATAGCTGTCAGAATTGTAAGGGGTAGTGCTTTTTTAAAAAATTTACTTAAACCACTATTAAAATCGAAATTATCTATTTCATATATCAAAGAAATACTATGTCTAACAGAATGTAAGAAACAAAAATAAAATATAAATGCTACTAACGGCGAAAGATAATAATTTAATATAATAATTGAAAAAAAATCCAAAAAAATGACAAATTTTTTAATTTCAAATTCTTTTATAAATAGTAGGACACTTGATGAAGTGCTTAAAACAATTCCAATTAAAAGAATCTTATTAGTTTCTATGTAATCTAAGATTATATAAAAGGTTTCATCCTCAACTAATAAAAATTTATATATTACTACTGTTTCGTCAAAGTGAAAAAACATAGGAGCCAGAATGATTAGCAATCCTTTGAAAAAGTATAAAAATTGATTTGTTATAGTGTTTTTTTTTATTAAAAATTGAGTATCCTCTTTACCAAAATGATATGAGGCTACGATTAAAAAAAGAAATAGAGATATTGCTGGTATCAATACCCAGGTAACGATTATAAAAATGACAAGCAATATATAAGCCATATAAAAAAACAAATTTTTTTTGATATTAAAAATTTTTAAAAGCCTTCTACCTTTAATATGATCAAGAGATCCATGAGATACTCCAATAATTAAAATAAGGAATAAACAAATTATAGGAGAAATTGAAAAATTTTTAGCTTTAAAAATTATTAAAGAAATAATGTTGCAAAATAAAAAAAAAATAAAAGAATGATTTAAGTTTATTTTTTTTATTTTACTTATCATATTAAAAAAACTGTCTTAAAAATTTTAATTTTGGCATTTTAGAAACAATTAAAAGATCTTCCAGTACATTACTTTTGTTAGATAAAAAATTGATTACAACTTTAGGAGAGCAACCAAACATCTTAAAAAAAATTTGACCCATATCTTTTGGATCTTTTTTTAATACTTTAAGAAAGATATTATCTAAAAATTGATATTTTTTACTCAGTGTAAACAAATTAGTGTTTTGAATATTATCTAAATTTTTTCTTATATAATTAGAATGTTCTTGAATATTAAGAAACGTATACCCCGTACTTAATCTGGTCATACCACCTGCGGTTCCAATATTAATTTGGTTATGCTTTTTAATATTTTTTATATTAAATAAAGGTATTGCACCGACCTCTTTAAAGTTAATTTTAAAATCTTTTATCTTTAAATTGTTTCTAATATAGTTATTTAGTTGCTCATCATAATCTTGAAGAGATAAGTTTTTGAGATCTGAAATCCAGGTAGTTTCTACAAGTGCTTTTTTTTTTGAATAGGGCAGTGTATAAAAAAAATGTACACTATTTTTTTGGTCACAATCAAAATCCATAAGATTGAATATTTCTTCATCAAAGAATTCTTTATTTGTTTCTATTTCAAAACCGGAAAAATGTTGCCACAACTTATTTTCACTGTTTATTTCATTTGCAACACTATTAAAAACAAATGAATTATTTGTATTTATTTCATTTAAATTTTTTATAAAAAAAATATTTTTATTCTGGTTTAGAGAATTAATTATTTTGTCATAAAATAAACCGCTATCAATTGTTTGATAGGGAGTATTTTTACACTCTAAATATTTTGTATGATTGGGTATGTTAATAGTAAAATTATTCCAACTTTTTTTAACACAATCTTCAAAGTTATGTGAAAAAATTTTCCAGAAAGACCAGGTCTTATCTTTTGAATAATTATCTCTTGGCTCAATTATAGCTAAAGTTTTATCCTTTAATTTATGGTGAAGATTTAATTCATAGGCTAGGGATAGACCCGAACATCCCCCTCCAATAATTATATAGTCAAATTCTTTCATCTAAATTTATTTCTTCACTAATTAAAGAATGATTATGTTGAATATCATTATCACTTTTGTTAATCAAAAATAATTTAATTAGATCAAATATTGAATAAATAGTTTCAATTATTTTTTCAGTGTTAGTCACGTAAATTTTACCTGATTTTTTGTAATTTTCTAAATTTTGTTTGTTTAGAATTTTACGACCAATTTTTCTGTAAACTCTTCTTGCTACTAAAATAGCAAAACGAAAAGTAAATGGAATTTCTTTGATTGAATAGAATGAATTTTCATAATAATTTTCAGAAAGTTTTATGGTAGATTTTATTTCTTCAAAATTTAGATTAATGTAAGATCTCTCAAAATTAAGATCTTCAACAACATCTCTAGATATATTAGTTAGTTGCATAGCAATACCAAGATCAATGGCTGATTTTAGTGAATTTTTTTTATTTACTTTCAAAATTTTAGCCATCATTAGACCAACAGTCCCAGCTACTCTGTAGGAGTAAAGTAATAAATCTTTTTTTTTATTAAGTTTTACATTTTTTTGAATATCAGAGTTTATTCCATCTAATAAATCGTAAACAACTTTAATGGGAATATTAAACTCATTTATAAGTTGCCACATATTTTTAATAATAGGATCTTTAAATTTTTGATTATTAAAATTATTTTGAAAATCTAAAAATTTTATTTTTTTAATCTCGATAGTTTCATTGCTATCCGCAATATTGTCAGCAACTCTGCAAAAATCATACAAAGCCGAACATTTTAAATAAGTCTGTTTTGGTAAGAAAAAACCCGCCCAATTAAAAGATTTTGCGTATATCGATAAATAACTCTGATCAGACATTATATGATTTTATCTAATACCTTTGCAGAAGACAACACACCTGGTACTCCTGCTCCAGGATGGGTTCCCGCTCCAACAAAGTAAAGACCATCATATACCTCTGATTTATTATGAAATCTAAAATAGGCTGATTGAGTAAATTTTGGCTGGATAGAAAAACCAGAACCATATTTAGTATTCAAATCTTTCTCAAAGTAATCTGGTGTTAGATAAAAATCTTCTACAATATTTTCTCTAAGATCAGGCATCAAATCTTTTTCCATTTTATCTATCACTAATTTTTTCATTTTTTCACCTTCAATAGCCCAATCAATTTTTGATTGGTTATTAGGCACTGGGACCAACACATAAAAACAATCGTTACCTTCAGGAGCCATTGATTTATCAGTTGCTGTTGGTCTATGAAGATAATAGCTAATATCTTTATTTAGTCTTTTTTTATTAAATATATCATCTAGATGCTCTTTATATTTATTGCCAAACTTTATTGTGTGATGTTCAACGTTCTCATAAATTTTTTTAGTTCCGAAATAATACACAAACAATCCCATAGAATATTCCATTCGTTTTTTTTTCCAATTAAATAGGAGTGAATTATTGTTATTTTGATTTAACAATTTTTCATAAACAGCCGGTGGATCTGCATTGCAAATCACATTATCAGCATCTATATTGATTTGATTGTTTATTTGAACACCAGAAATTTTGTTATTCTTTGAAATTATTTTGGTAACTTCACTTTCTTTTAATATTTTTATTCCAACATCATTCATTAGTTTTTCGTAACCTTTTATTATATTTCCAGTTCCACCCATTGAGTAATGTATTCCCCATTTTTTTTCTAAGTACAAAATTAGTCCATAAATAGAGGTTGTTGAAAAAGGGTTCCCGCCAACTAAAAGAGGATGCATACTTAGCATTCTTCGTAATTTTTCACTCTGAATATATGAAGAAACTAGTGAATAGACAGATTTATAACTTTTAAGTTTTAAAAGTGACGGTAATTGTTGCATCATTAAAAATGGTTTATCAAATGGGACATCTGCAAGTTCAGTAAAACCTTTATCAAAAATTTTTTTTGTAAAATCTACTAATCTTTCATAACCTTTTACATCCTCAATACTTATTTTTTTAATTTGATTTTTCATTTCAATCTCATTTCCAGAGTAATCAAATTTTGTTTTATCTTCAAAAATGAATTGGTACCAAATTTTAAGTGAAGTAAGTTTAATATAATCCTTAGGATTTTTTTTAAACAAATCAAACAACTCCTCAATTAAATAAGGTGCTGTAATAACTGTTGGTCCGCCATCAAATGTAAAACCATTTTTTTTAAATACTCTTGCTCTTCCACCTAAATCAGGATGTTTCTCTATCAGTGTTACTTCATGACCTTTTGCTCTTAGTCTTAGAGCTGCTGCAATTCCTCCAAAACCAGATCCAATAACTATAGAATTCATTTTAATAATTTATAGTTTTTTTAAAAAAATGTAAGAATATTATGAGTTAATCTTTTTTAACTCTTCTTTAGTTTCATCTAAGTTTTTTTGAAATACTGTATCAAGTTTAGATTTATCAACAGAAGTTGTGATAATTTTTTTAACTGAGTCTACTGCAATTTTAATTGACGCATCTTTTATCTCTTTAATTGCTGCTTCCTTCATTTGACTTATTTTATTTCCAGCTAAATTTTTTTTAATTTCAGAAGATTTGTGAAATTTATCATTTAGTTCAATAATTAACTTTTCTGAGTCTTTTTTAGCTTCGTCTAAAATTTCTTTACTTACTTTTTGTGCTGTATTTAATTTATTTTGAGCATTGTCTAGCAATGTTTTAGCTTCAGTTCTCAGTTTTTCACTTTCATCAATTTCATTTTTGATATCAGAAATCATTTTATCTAATATTTCAGTGACTTTCTGAGGAATTTTTAGATAAATTAAGGCTCCAAAAAAAATTATAAATGAAACTGCTACCCAAAAAGTTGCATCAATTGCCATAATACTTATCTCCACTTCTTTTAGATAAATCATCTACAATTGCTGAAATACTGCTATTATTCACTTCAGCTCCAATAAGTTTTTGAATCAATTCTGATGAAGTCTCTATAGCTATCTTGTTAATTTTCTCAGCCGCTCCATTTTGAAGCTCTTTTATTTCTTGTTCTGCTTTATCGATTTCTTCATCAATCTGCCTATTCAAAACTTCTTTTTTTGCATTAATATCTTTTAAAGCTTTTTCTCTTGCTTGATTGAAAATATCTTTAGCTTCAAGCTTACTTTTTGAAACAATTTTTTCATATTCTTTAAGCTTCTCTTCACTATTTTCTCTTTGCTTCTCTGCAGCCTCAATATTTTCTAAAATTTGTGATTTTCGAGACTCTAAGTTATCACTAATTTTTGGAAGTATTAATTTTGATAAAATTATATACAGAATTCCAAAAGTTAGAGTTAACCAAAAAATCTGTGAAATCCAAAATTCAGGATTTAATTGAGGCATACCTCCGCTTTCAGCCGCAAAAGCCTCCAATGAAAAAAGGAAGCTAAAAAATATAGACTGAAAATATATTTTTTTAATCATTAAATTTAAAATGCAAATAGAATGATTAATGCAACAACTAATCCAAATAACCCTGTTGCTTCTGCAAGCGCAAAACCTAAAAGCAAATTAGGAAATTGCTTTTGTGCTGCTGATGGATTTCTCATTGCGCCTGATAAATAATTTCCAAAAATTATTCCAATACCAACACCGGCACCAGCCAAAGCTATTGCTGCTAAACCTGCTCCGATCATTTTTGCTGCTTCTAATTCCATTATATCCTCCTATGTTAATTAATGGTGTAAATTTAATGCATCATTTAAATAGATGCAGGTTAAGATTGCGAAAACATACGCTTGAAGAAAAGCAACTAATATCTCCAAACCTGTTAATGCAACCGAAAAACTCAGTGGAAGCCATCCACCAACAATTCCGAGACTTATTACGAAGCCTCCGAAAACTTTCATCATAGTATGACCTGCCATCATATTGGCAAATAATCTAACAGATAAACTAATAGGTCTGCTCAAATAAGAAATAATTTCTATAACCACAATTAATGGAAGTAGAACTGCTGGTACTCCACTAGGAACAAATAATTTTAAATATCCAAATCCATGTTTAATAAAACCAATAACTGTTACTCCAATAAAAATAAAAGCAGCCAATACAAATGTCACAATAATGTGACTAGTTACTGTAAAAGTATAAGGTATCATTCCAAACATATTGCAAAAGAGCACAAACATGAAAAGAGAAAATATAAAAGCAAAGTATGGTTTTGCTTTTAGTCCAGCCGTGTCACTAATCATTTTAGATACAAACATATAACTGAGTTCCGCCAAAAGCTGAATTTTATTTGGAATTAAAGAATTTTTTTTAGAACCAAGATTAAAAATTAATAAAATTGCAACTGAACTAATAATCATAAACAAACTTGCATTTGTAAATGAGATATCGAATGTGCCAATTTTAATTTCTGGCCCAATTCTGTGCACATTGAATTGGGTCATTGGATTTGATGCCATAAAATTTTATCTATTTTTGCATATTTTTTGCAGATCTAATTACATTGGTTATTCCAGCAACAACACCCACAAAAAAAAATATTAATATAAACCATGGTTTAGTACCAAAGGTCTTGTCAAAAATAAACCCAATAATTGTCCCAACTGCTACTGCAGCGACTAATTCTGTGCTTAATTTGAAGGCCGCTCCAATAGAAGAGGGATTATCATTTTTATTGCGTAGGTTTTTCTTTGAGAGCCTCTTTTTTGCAATCTCTAAGCGAGTTTTAAACTGATCTTTTGGCATTTATATTGTTTAAGCAACCATACTCTCTGCTTTTTGTAAATCAACAGCAACTAGTTGGCTGATGCCTTTTTCAGGCATTGTGACCCCGTAAAGTCTATTCATTTTAGACATTGTTAGAGCATGGTGAGTTACAATAATAAATTTTGTATTAGTGATCTTTATTAACTCTTCAAGGAGGCTACAAAATCGAGTTACATTTGCATCATCAAGTGGTGCATCAACTTCATCCAACACACAAATTGGCGAAGGGTTGGTTAAAAAAACAGCAAAAATTAAAGATAGAGCTGTGAGTGCTTGCTCGCCACCCGATAATAAAGTTATTGATTGAAGTCTTTTACCAGGAGGACTGACTAACATTTCAAGTCCTGCCTCAAGAGGATCATCTGAGTCAATCAATTCTAGTTTGGCATTTCCACCGTTAAAAAGTTTTGTATAAACTTCATTAAATTTTCTATTAACTTTTTCAAATGCCTCAATTAGCCTTTCTCTACCTTTTTGGTTTAGCTCATTAATACTATCTTTTAGTTTAATTATAGCAGTAACCAGATCTGAACGATCTTGTTCCATTTTTTTTATTTCTTCTTTGTATTTGTTAGTTTCTTCATCTGCTTTTAAGTTAACTGATCCCAATCTTTCTCTTTCTTGTTTTTTTTTATCTAAGGAATCTTCCTGATCCACTGGATTAGGTAGTTCTTCAATACCATTTAGGTTTGAATTTTCTAAAATATTTTCTTCAGATAAATTAAGTTCTGAATTTATTCTATCTAGTAAATCACTTTTTCTCTTTTGTAGACCTTCAATAGTTGCTCCAGAACTTGCTTTTCTTTCTCTAATTTGAATTGATTGTTCTTGAATTTCATTCAATTGATACCTTAAGTTTTCTATTTGTTTATCAGTTTCATCAATAACAGAGTCGATATCAATTTTTTCTTTATTTGATATTCTTAAGTTTTCTGAAATTTGACCTTTTCTTTCAGCTTGAACTTTAGGTTGATTATCTAATTCTTTTAACTGAGCTAAAAGTTTATTTTTTCGTTCAATTAATTCAGTCACCATTTTTTCTG
>QBXA01000018.1 GCA_003283905.1 Pelagibacteraceae bacterium AG-319-F18
CTACTAGTTTTATAAATAATGCAGAATACTTATCAAGATTTAATTACTGAAATTCAGAATAAAAATCCTGGGATAGCCCCTAAACTTGAGGGTGGAAAAAAATTTCAGATGAAAACTGACTTTAAGCCTGCGGGGGATCAGCCTAAAGCAATTAAACAATTAATTAATGGTGCTAACAAGGATCAACTTAGCCAGGTTTTACTTGGTGTTACTGGTTCTGGTAAAACTTTTACAATGGCAAAGGTTATTGAAAAAACTAACAGACCAGCTTTAATTCTTGCTCCCAATAAAACTTTAGCAGCACAGCTATATGGTGAAATGAAATCTTTTTTCCCAGAAAATGCTGTCGAATATTTTGTATCTTATTATGATTATTACACTCCGGAAGCTTATGTTCCACGCTCAGACACTTATATTGAAAAAGAGGCATCAATTAACGAACAAATTGACCGTATGCGTCACTCAGCAACAAGGTCATTATTAGAAAGAGACGATGTAGTTATTGTATCCAGTGTTTCCTGTATTTATGGACTAGGTTCAGTTGAAGCTTATAGCAAAATGACCTTAAGTTTAAAAACTGGTTACGATTATAATAGAGAAGAATTAATAAAATCTTTAGTAGCACTTCAATACAAAAGAAATGACCAAAATTTTTATAGAGGAACCTTTAGAGCTAGAGGAGAATATCTTGAAATTTTTCCTTCACACTTAGAGGACCGTGCTTGGAGGTTGAGTTTATTTGGAGATAAATTAGAAAAAATAGAAGAGTTTGATCCACTAACTGGTGATTTAGCGAATGAACTTAATGTAATCAAAGTTTATGCAAATAGTCACTACATCACACCAAAACCTACAATCGAGCAAGCAATAATTAAAATTAAAAGAGAGCTAGAAATCACTTTAAAAAAATTTAAAGAACAAAATAAATTACTCGAAGCGCAAAGATTAGAAGAAAGAACTAAATTTGATTTAGAAATGATTGAGGCCACAGGTTCTTGTGCTGGAATTGAGAACTATTCAAGATTTTTATCTGGCAGAAAACCTGGAGAACCACCACCTACTCTATTTGAATATTTTCCAGATAATACTCTTATTTTTGTTGATGAATGTCATGTAACAGTTCCACAATTAAACGGTATGTATAAAGGTGATAGATCTAGAAAAAGTAATCTAGCAGAATATGGTTTTAGATTACCTTCTTGTATGGACAATCGTCCCCTAAAATTTGAAGAATGGGACGCAATGAGAACCCAAACAGTCTTTGTATCCGCAACACCCGGACCTTGGGAATTAAAACAAACAAAAAATAAATTTGTAGAACAAGTTATTAGACCAACTGGTTTAATTGACCCTCCAGTTGAAATAAGACCAGCTAAAAATCAAGTAGATGACTTAATGCATGAATGTAAAAATGTAATTGATAAAAATTACAGAGTACTTGTTACTACTTTAACTAAAAAAATGGCAGAAGATTTAACAGAATACCTTCATGAAAATGGTATTAAAGTTAGATACATGCACTCAGATATAGACACCTTAGAGCGAATTGAAATCATGAGAGATCTAAGACTTGGCGTATTTGATGTATTAGTTGGTATTAACCTATTAAGAGAAGGACTTGATATACCCGAATGTGCATTAGTTGGAATTTTAGATGCTGACAAAGAAGGTTTTTTAAGATCTGAAACTTCTTTAATTCAAACAATTGGAAGAGCGGCCAGAAATCTAGATGGAAAGGTTATTCTTTATGCTGATAAAGAAACAAAAAGTATTAAAAACGCAATCAAAGAAACAGATAGAAGACGAACTATCCAAGTTGCCTATAACAAAAAATACAAAATTGATGCAAAGACAATAAAAAAAGAAATTGGAGATATATTAGAAAGTGTTTATGAAAAAGATTATGTAAAAGTTGGAACTAATGAAAATATTGGAGGTAATCTTAAAAAGCACCTAAAAGTACTCAATAAAAGAATGAAAGAGGCTGCTACTAATCTTGAATTTGAGGAAGCAGCTAAAATTAGAGACGAAATAAGAAAATTAGAGGCGTCTGAATTAGAAATTACTTTAAATCCAAAGGTAAAAAAATATAGTTCAAATAATAAAATTTATCCAAAAGGCAGATCTACTATGGGTTTACCAGGTACTAGAGCACAAAAAGGTAAAAAAAAATGGAAGCAAATAAAATAATTATTACTGGTGGAGCAACACGAATAGGTGCCGCAATAGCAAAAAAATTGTCGGGGCCTAATAAAGAAATATTAATCCATTATTATAAGTCAAAATCTACAGCTGAGAGTTTAAAAAAAAAATTAGAAAAAAATGGCACTAAGATCTATCTAATTAAAGGAGATTTAAGCAAAGAAACAGATGTGAATAAAATAGTTAAATTTGCAAAATCAAAATTAAAATATTTTGACTGTTTGATTAATAATGCCTCTCTTTTTGAAAATGATAAATTAGATAATTTTACTACCGATAGTTGGGGACGACATTTAAGAACCAATCTAAGAACACCTGCTCTACTATCTAAAGCATTTTCAAAAAATATTAGAGGCAAAAATAACAACATTATTAATATAATTGATCAAAGAGTATTTAAACTTACTCCTTATTTCTTTTCTTATACAATAAGCAAAACTGGACTTTATACATTAACAAAAACAAGTGCTATGAATTTTGCTCCAAATATAAGAGTGAACGGTATAGCTCCCGGTCCAACAATTAAAAATAAAAGACAAAGTGATAAGCACTTTAAAAAACAATATTTAGCAACCCCTTTAAAAAAACAAGTTGATGTAAATGAAATTTGTAATGCAGTTGACTTCTTTATAAAAAACACTTCTATTACTGGTCAAGTTTTAGCAATAGATAGTGGTCAAAATTTAAACTGGCAAACACCAGATGTTATAGGCAAAGAATGAAAAAAAATAATCTTAAAGTTGTAAAAATATATAAAAATAAAAGCCTATTTAATTATGAAAAGAAAATTCTTATTAAGGAGTTAACTTTAGACTTAAAACTTGGTTATTACGATTTTGAAAAAGAAAAACCACAAAAAGTAAAATTTAGTTTGGAGATTGATTATGAAGACAAAAAGCCAACAAGTGATAAAGACATAAAATCTATAGTAAATTATGCACAAGTAGTAAAATTAATTAAAAAATTAACTAAAAATAAACATTATAATTTTTTAGAAACACTTGCTGAAGATGTTTTTGATATCCTATTTAAAGATAAAAGAATTGGCAAAATAATGCTTAAAATAGAAAAACTCGAAATTCTAAAAGAGTGTACGTCTGTTGGTATTCAAATTACCAAAAAAAGAAGTCATGAAAAGCTCTGATCTTGGAAAAGAAGTAATAAAAAAAGAACTCCCATTAATTCCAAAACTTCCTGGGGTTTACAGGATGTTAAATTATAAGGGAGATATTTTATATGTTGGTAAGGCTAAAAACCTTCCAAATAGATTAAAAAGTTATGTATCTGAAAAAAATCACATAATTAGAACTGAAAGAATGCTTTCACAAACTTTTAAGATCGAAGTTACGTCTACAGTAAATGAAAGTGAAGCTTTGTTATTAGAAGCAAATTTAATAAAAAAATATAAACCAAAATTTAATATTTTACTTAAAGATGATAAATCTTTTCCATATATTTTCTTATCAGACCATGAATTTCCACGTATTGAAAAACATCGTGGAAAAAAAAGTAAATCTGGTCGCTACTATGGTCCATTTGCAAGTGCAATGGCTGTAAATAGTGCTATTAAAACTCTTCAAAAAATATTTTTACTTCGGTCTTGTACAGATCAACAAGTTGCTTCAGCAGATAAAACTTGTTTCAATTATTATCTTAAACGTTGTGCGGGTCCATGTGGTGGCAAAATCAGTAAAGTAGAATATGCAAAATTAGTTGAAGCTGCTGACGAATTTCTTTCAAGTGGAAAATATAGAAAAATTCAAAAAAACTTCTCTATCCAAATGGAGAATGCAAGTAATGAACTTGATTTTGAAAAAGCTGCAATTCTAAGGGATAAAATTAAATCTCTAAATATAATTCAATCTTCACTTAAAATTAATGAGGCAAACTTAATAGAAGCAGATGTTATAGCGGGATATAAAGAGTCAGGAAAAACTTGTATTCAAGTTTTCTTTTATAGATCTAAACAAAATTGGGGCAATCAAGCCTTTTTTCCAAAACACGATCCAGATGAAAATTTACAAGAGATATTAAATTCTTTTGTTTCGCAGTTTTATGAAAATAAAAGTGTACCAAAATTAATTATATTAAATGAAGTTATTAAAGAAAAAAATTTGATAGAAAAAACATTATCCGAAAGAGAAAATAAAAAAATTGCTATTTCGATTGCAAGAAAAGGGTCTAAACTAAAAGTAATTAATCAGGCAATTAAAAATGCAAAAGATAGCTTAACAAGAAAACTTTATGAAAGTCAAAATAACAGAGAGCTACTAGATAAAATTAACACAAAGTTCAATATAACTTCAGAAATTAATCTAATTGAAGTTTACGATAACAGTCATATTTCTGGAACAAATAGTGTTGGTGCTTTAATTACATACGGTGAAGAAGGTTTTATAAAAAAAAGATATCGAAAATTTGATATTAAAACTAAAGGAATTGAACAAGATGATTTTGCAATGATGAAAGAAGTTTTAACAAGAAGATTTAAAAGAGCAATGCTAGAAAAAGGAAACTACCTAACATTGCCAGATTTAATATTAATAGATGGTGGTAAAGGACAATATTCCTCAGCCAAAGAAGTTCTAAATGAATTTGGATTGCACGATTTACCAATGATTGCTATTGCAAAAGGTAAATTTAGAAATAGTGGAAATGAGACCTTTTTTTACGAAGGAAAATCATTCAAATTTGAAAAAAATGATCCTACTTTGTTTCTAATGCAAAGACTTAGAGATGAAGCTCATAGATTTGCAATTACAACACATAGAGCAAAAAGGACAAAAGGAATTAAAAAATCATTATTAGACCAAATTGATGGTATTGGTTTGATGAGAAAAAGAGCACTATTAAACCATTTTGGATCAGCTAGAGCCGTTGAGTCTGCTAGTTTTGATGAGATAAAGTCTGTAGAAGGTGTTGAGGAAAAAATTGCAAAAAAGATATATAACTTTTTTCACGAATAATTATGCTTAGAAAAATTCCAAATTTATTAACAATCGGACGAATAATAATTGTTCCCTTCTTTGTGTTGGCTTTTTATCTCCCAGGTTTTTATGGAGATTTAACTGCATTAATATTATTTATAGTAGCTTCTTTCACTGATTTTTTGGATGGAATGTTAGCTCGAATGCTTGGAGAAGAGTCTAAATTGGGTGAATTATTGGATCCAATTGCAGATAAAATTATTGTAGCTACTGCTTTAATCTTATTAGTAATGGATGGTACTATTAAAAATTATGAGGTTATTGCGGCAATAATTATTCTTACACGTGAAATTTTAATTTCAGGATTAAGAGAATTTTTGGCTAAAGGAAAAATAAAACTTCCTGTGTCAAATCTAGCAAAAATAAAAACTGTTTTACAAATGATTTCAATAGCTCTTCTATTATCTGGAGAAACTGGAAACAAGATTATTAATTTTCAAGATTATAATGCTCAAACTATTGGAATTATTCTACTTTGGCTTTCGGCATTTTTAACTCTTTTCACTGGGTATGATTATATGCGTAAAGGAATAGATCATGCTATGTCAGAAGATAAAAAAGATTAAGCTGCTTTTTTCTTTCTTACTAAAACTTGATAACTTTCGTTTAAATCAATTATAGTCTCACATACCTTAAATTGATTTTCTGCAATACATGATACGGGTGTTACTTCTGCAGCCGTTCCAGTTAAAAAACAACCAGTAAAATTAGAGAGTTCTGACGGACTTATTTTTCTTTCATGAACTTTGATATTTTTTGATTTAGCGATTCCAATAACTGTTCTTCTTGTTATTCCGTCTAAAAAAGAATCTGGAATTGGAGTATGAATTTCTCCATTTTTATCTTTAAAAAAAATATTTGCTCCAGTTGCTTCAGCAACATTTCCCTCATGATCTAACATTAATGAATCGGTATAACCTTGTTTTTCTGCTTCATGCTTAGACAAAGTGCAGATCATGTATAAACCTGAAGCTTTTGTATCCCAAGGAATTGTGTTCGGTGCAGGTCTTCGCCAGTTTGAAATATTTAGCTTTATCCCCTCTACTTTTAGTTTTGGATCAAAATAAGAACCCCATTCCCAAGTAGCTATAGCAACATGAATTTTTGTTTTTTGTGCTGATATTGCCATCATTTCACTTCCTCTCCAAATAGTAGGTCTTACATATCCATTTTCCACATTTTGAACTGAAATTATTTTATTACAGGCGTCATTTATTTCTTTTTCAGTGTAAGGAATTGTCATTCCCATTCTTTCTGCTGAATAAAAAAGTCTTGAAGTATGTTCCTCCAATTTAAATATTGAGCCATCATACACCCGCTCACCCTCAAAAACGCAACTGGCATAGTGAAGTCCATGATTTAAAACATGTATCTTAGCGTCAGCCCAATCAACTAACTCACTATTATACCAAATTTTTCCAGATCTTTTATCGTACGGTATCATTTGTGAAATTTTTAAATTATTAATGAAAATTATCTTTGTATCTATAATATGTCAATATAACTTACCTATCATGAAAGAACTTTTATATTTAAAAGATGAACAGCTAAAAGATTTAATTGAAAAATTATTTGTTAGCTACAGAGAAACATTTTCAGACGCCAAAAAGGTATTAGATAGACATTCTATTGGTTTAGCTCACCATAAAGTTATTCACTTATTATCAATGTACCAGGGTATTTCGATTTCAGAGCTTTTAAAACGACTAAAAATTACGAAGCAAAGCCTAAACAGAGTACTTAAAGATTTAATCAAATTAGAAATTGTAACTTTTAAAAGAGATAATCTAGACACTAGAGTGAAGCATGTTTTTTTAAACGAAAAAGGAATGAAAATATTTAATGAGATTTTTGATCTACAAAAGAAAAGGATTTACAATGCTTTACTTAATTCAAATTCAGAGGAAGTAATTAATTTTGATAATGTGTTAAGCAAAATTATAAATGGATAAATTTATTGCTCATATCCTGGTTGTTGATGATGATGATGGAATTAGATCTTTAATTAAAAAATACTTAAATGAAAATAATTTTTTAGTTACAAGTGCAGATAACGCCGAAAACGCATCAGAAAAAATCCGTATTATAAAATTTGATTTAATAATTTTAGATATAATGATGCCAGGAAAAAATGGATTGGACTTTATCAAAGAACATAAAAAAAAATTAGACACTCCGATTATTCTTTTAACTGCTAAAGGAGAAGCAAGTGAAAGAGTCGAGGGTTTAGAGACTGGAGCTGATGATTATTTACCAAAACCATTTGAACCAAAAGAGTTAATTTTGAGAATTAAAAATATTTTAGATAAAACTTTAAAAACTGAACAAGTAAGAATTATTGAGTTTGCAAATATTAAAATTGATTTAAATAAACTTTTGATACTCAAAAATGATAATGAATTTAAAATTAATAATACAGAAAAAATAATTTTAGAAAAAATGATTAACAATCCTGGTAAAACATTTTCAAGAGAAGATATTGGTCAATTAATTGAACTTGATAAAGAAAGATCTATAGATGTAATTATTACAAGATTAAGAAAAAAAATTGAAATTGATCCTAAGAATCCAAAATTTTTACAAACAATAAGGGGCGCAGGGTATGTTCTTTGGATTGAGTAGTTTTTTAAAAGATATGCTTCCTAAAAGACTTTTTTATAGAGCCCTTCTAATTGTAGCTGTGCCTGTATTGGTTCTTCAATTAGTTATAACAATTGTATTTTTTGACAGCCTTTGGATTAAAACAAATAAAGGGATGACTAGAGCATTAATTAATGAAATTAATACGTTCGTTGAGATTTATGATAACGAAAAAACGAATAAAGATGAATTAAAAAATCTTTTTTCCTTATTTTTAGATCTAAACATAGAGCTTATTAACAAAAAAAATTTTGAGAATGAATATACTGAAAGATGGTTTAGTCCAATTGATAGAACACTAAGACGAGAATTAAAATCAAACTTTAACCCAGAAGAATATTGGTTTGATACAACTAGTTATAAAGAGTTAATTGACTTAAGAATAAAATATGAAGATGGATACTTTAAATTTCTAGTACCAAAAGATAGAGTTACAAGTTCATCAGCACGAATATTTGCACTCTGGATTACTGTCCCGGCAATCATAATGGTGATTATTTCATTAATATTTTTAAAGAATCAAACAAGACCAATTACTAACCTTGCGAGAGCCGCAGAAAGATTTGGCAAAGGTGAGGAAATAGAGGAGTTTAGACCATCAGGAGCTCTAGAAATAAGACAGGCAGGACATGAGTTCGATAAAATGAGAAAAAGAATACTTCGACATTTGAATCAAAGAACTGAAATGCTATCTGGTATAAGTCATGATTTGAGAACACCACTAACAAGAATGAAACTGCAAATTGCTTTCATTAAAGATAAAGATTTAACTAAAAAATTAGCAGAAGATATTAATGAAATGGAAAAAATGCTTAATGAATATCTTCAATTTACAAGCTCATCTTACATTGAAAAAAATGAAATGTTCAACATATCAGAATTAATAGAGCAAATTGTTAGCAAATATAATAATGAGAATATTCAAAAAGATTTACTGCCCAGAATTTACATCAATGGTAGAAAAAATTTAATTAAACGTTTTTTAAATAATATAATTGATAATTCATTGAAATACGGAAATAAAGTTAAAATCAAACTGAGTAAAGAAAATACTAATTTATTAATTATAATCGATGATGATGGTTCCGGTATTCCAGAAAAAGAATATGAAAATGTATTCAAACCTTTTTATAAGATTGATAAAGGAAGAACAGAGTCAAAGTCAAGTGTAGGTCTTGGGTTATCTATAGCATCAGATATCGTTAAATCACATGGTGGAAATATTGTTCTTGGTAAATCTAGAATGAACGGACTTAGTGTTAAGATTTTTTTGCCCGTTTAGTTTTTTTTTTTGTTTCTAATTTTTTAATTTTATTTTCTAAATTTTCAACACGTTTAGATAATACATCAAATTCATCTTTACTAACAAGTTTCATCTTAAAAACGAATTCGTCTCTTTTGGATTTTAAAATATTAAATAGCTCTGAACTAAGATCTTTTGAGGAAATAATGCCTTGTTCAAAAAGCTTACCAAGCTTATCAATTATAAATTTAGAATTTTTCATATTTAAGATATATATTATAAGTATTATTTAAAATGTTCATCAATAATTTTGACCCAGTAGTTTTTCAAATTTTGTCATTTGAAATTAGATGGTATTCTTTGGCTTATATTTTAGGAATTGTAATTGGTTGGATATTATGCAAAAAAATATTTATAAAAAATTCAGATATAAATGAAAAATTTGATGACTATATAGCTTACCTCATAATTGGAATAATTTTAGGTGGAAGAATAGGTTACGTTGTATTTTATAACTTTTCCTACTACTTAGAAAATTTATCAGATATTTTTAAGATTTGGCAAGGTGGTATGTCGTTTCATGGTGGATTACTGGGCGTAATTGCTTCAAGTTATATTTTTGCAAAAAAAAATAATCAAAATCTATTTTTTTATTTAGATCAAGTATCCTTGGTTGCACCAGTTGGAATTTTTTTTGGAAGATTAGCTAATTTTATAAATTCAGAACTTTATGGTACAATTACCAATGTTCCTTGGTCAGTTATTTTTATTAAAGTAGATAATTTATCAAGACATCCATCACAATTATATGAGGCAATTTTAGAAGGCGTAATTTTATTTTTAATATTAATTTATTTTATAAATAAAAATTATTTAAAAAAACCAGGTTTAATTTCAGGATTGTTTTTAATTTTTTATTCTTTGTTCAGATTCTTTGTCGAATTTTTTAGAGTACCGGATGAACAAATAGGCTATTTGGTTTTAAATTTAACTATGGGCCAAATAATTAGTTTGGTATTTGCCTCGATTGGAATAACTATTTTTTACCTTAAAAATGAAAACAAATAAAAAAGATTTTCCCTTAGATCAATTTATAGAATTTGCTCTTTACGACAAAATTAATGGATACTACATGAAAAAAAATCCTTTTGGTAAAGAAGGTGACTTTATTACTGCCCCAAATATTACGAGACTTTTTTCAGAAATAATAGCGATTTGGGTCTTGACTTTTTGGAAAAGTATTGGATCACCAAAAAAATTTAACTTACTAGAGCTGGGTGCTGGAAATGGTGAGATGATGAAAGTTATAACTGAAACATTAAAAAATTTTCCAGAGTGTTTTCTTAATTGTAATTTTCAAATACATGAAAAAAGTAAATTCTTGAAAAAAAAACAACAATTAAATTTAAAATCTGAAAAAATAACTTGGATAGAAGATATAAAAATAAATAATTCATACCCAACTGTTTTTTTAGCCAATGAGTTTTTTGATGCTCTACCGATTAAACAATTTTTTAAAAAAAAAGAAGGTTGGGTGGAAAGATTTGTTAATTTGAAAAATGAAAAAAAAGCTGAATTTAAAGAGCAACAAATAGATATAAAAAATATAGAGCAGTACTTAAACTTTGAAATTTCAAAGGATCAAGAAATTATTGAGTATTCGCCAAGTTCATTTGAATATTTAAAAAATGTTTGTAATTTGATAAAAAAAAATGATGGCGGAATACTAATAATTGATTATGGATATTTAAATTTTAAAATGCACGAGACTTTACAGGCTATTAAAAATCATAAATATTCTAATATTTTAAAAGATATTGGGGACTCTGACATAACGTATAATATTAACTTCAATTTATTTAAAAAATTTATAGACCAATTTGATGATTTAAATTCTATAATTAGTAATCAAAAAAAATTTTTGACTAGTATGGGAATAATTCAAAGAGCTGAAATTATAAGTGAAAATATACCTTTCTCTAAAAAATCAGACTTATTTTACAGAATTAGACGTCTTATAGATGAAAAACAAATGGGTGAACTATTTAAAGTAATGTTGATAAAAAAGAAAAAAAATAATTTTAAAACAGGTTTTGAAATTGATTAGATCAAAAAAATTAATTAAAATAAAAAATCTTAAACATGGATTTTTTAACAGTATTG
>QBXA01000019.1 GCA_003283905.1 Pelagibacteraceae bacterium AG-319-F18
CTACCATTTGCTCAATTGTAGCGCCAAACAAA
The DNA here is from genome assembly GCA_003283905.1 of Pelagibacteraceae bacterium AG-319-F18. Classification (GTDB taxonomy): domain Bacteria; phylum Pseudomonadota; class Alphaproteobacteria; order Pelagibacterales; family Pelagibacteraceae; genus Pelagibacter. Next base: position 33 of record QBXA01000019.1, read on the forward strand.
CTAATGCACCATGTTGCCAAAAAAGCTGTAAATAAATTTAGCAAAAGCCAGTTAAATCTTCTCTTAGTTTTAGTTATTACCCCATCTGTTATTTCTTCATCACCTACACCAGCTAATCTCAAAGCATCTTCTTCAGCTTCCTCTTTTAAAACGGTTAAAACGTCATCACTCATAATCATCCCAACTAGTTTGTTATTCTTATCTACAACAGCTGCAGAATTTAAGTTGTAGTTTTCAAATAAATTACCTACTTCTTCTTTATCCATATCCACAGGTATTAATAATTGAGACTCAGACATAATTGAGAGCATTTTTGTATCTCTTGAAGTTGTTAGAACACGAGATGATGGCACAGTGCCGATTGGTTTAAACTCTTCATTAATAATGAATATTTCTAAAAATTCCTCTGGAAGATCTTTATTCTCTCTCAAATAGTCTATTGTTTGACCTACAGACCAATTACTAGGTATAGCGGTAAATTCACGTTGCATTATTCTTGCAGCAGTATCTTCGGGATAACTTAAACTTTCTAGTAAAGCAAAACGGTCTTTAGGTGGTAATGAGCTAAGAATAATATTTTTCTCCTCTTCTGGTACATTTTCTAAAATTGATATAGCATCTGTTATGGCAAGTATGAGTGTTAACAAAAAAACTGTTTCAAGATGGGGTATTTATAAACTTAATAAAAAACTAAACAAAACTGATTATTTAATAAGTGGAGTAATTGAAAAACCTGACTCAAAAAATGCGCCTTCAAATAAAGCGGTAATAGGCAGATATATTTTACCAAGATCAATTTTTACTAAACTAAAAACAACAAAACCTAGTAAAAGTGGAGAGATACATATCACAGATGCTATCCAAGCATTAATTAATGATAACGAAAAATTTATAGCACATAATTTTCAAGGAAAATATTTAGATTGCGGTACTATGAAGGGATACATCGATTCTACTTTGGAGATTAATAAATTATGAAATTATGCATGATAGGAACTGGTTATGTTGGTCTTGTAAGTGGTGTATGCTTTTCTGATTTAGGTAATACAGTTTATTGTGTTGATAAAGATAAAAATAAAATAAATTTATTAAATAAAGGAATTGTTCCAATTTATGAGCCTGGTCTAGAAGAAATTTTAAAGAGAAATTCTAAGCAAAAAAGATTATTTTTTACATCTGATTTAAGTAAAGCAGTAACTGATTCAGATATTATATTTATTTGTGTAGGTACACCAACTAAAAAGAATAGTAATTCAGCTGATCTAAAATATGTTTATGAAGTAGTTTATGAATTAAAAAAAATTATCTCTAAATATAAAATAATAGTTATAAAATCTACTGTTCCAGTAATGACTGGTGATAAAATTGAAAAAATTCTTCTTAAACTAAAGAAGAACAATCTTGTTGATGTAGTATCAAATCCAGAGTTTTTAAGAGAGGGAGATGCTATTAGTGATTTTTCTAGACCTGATCGGGTAATTATTGGAACTGATAGCAAAAAAGCTAATGCTAAAATTAAATCTCTTTACATACCGATTATTAAAAAAACTAGTAGATACTTTAATACATCGAGAAGAGGTGCTGAATTAATTAAATATGCATCTAATGCTTTTTTGGCAACAAAAATATCTTATATCAATGAATTAGCAAATTTATGTGAAAAAGCAGGTGTTGACATTAAAGATATATCTCAGGGTATTGGTTCAGATCTCCGAATAGGAGAAAGATTTTTAAGAGCCGGACCAGCTTATGGCGGATCATGCTTTCCTAAAGATACAAGGGCATTAATTGATACTGCAAATCAATTTAAAACTGATTTAACAATTGTTAAAAGTGTTATCTCTTCAAACAATAATAGAAAACTTTTATTAATTAAAAGATTAGAAAAAATTCTTCATGGTAAATTAAAAAATAAAACTATTACTTTTCTGGGTGTTACATTTAAACCAAATACAGATGATATGCGTGAAGCTTCAAGTATACCAATGATAAAATATTTGAATAAAAAAAAATCCAATATTCGTTATTATGACCCTTCGGGAGAAAAACATGAATTTAAAAAATTAAAAAATGTAAAATATTATAATGATATATCATCTGCTTGCTTTAATAGTGATCTTATTGTTTTGCACACTGAATGGAATGATTTCAAATTATTAAACTTTAAAAAAATTGTTAAGAAAAATAAATTTAAAGTTTTTGATATGAGAAATATTTATTCATCTGCAAAAATGAAAAAATTAAAAATTGATTATTTTGGTATCGGTAGATAGTCTAATTTAATTCAAAAATCGCATCCACTTCTACAGACACACCCAAGGGTAGACTATTAGTACTTACAGCAGCTCGTGTATGCATACCTGCTTCACCAAAGATTGATGCTATTAAATCTGAAGCACCATTTATTACTTTTGGTTGTTCAGTGAAATCTTCTGTTGAATTAACAAATCCAGTTAATTTAATACAAGATTTTACTTTTGAAAGATCCCCATCACATGCATTTTTAACTTGAGCAACAATACTTAATCCACATCTTTCAGCTGCTTTATAAGCATCATCAGTAGTTAAGTCTTTACCTATTTTGCCTTTGATTAATTCTCCATTTGAATTTATTGATATTTGACCAGATACATAAAGTAATTTTCCTGAAATTTTAGTTGCGACGTAAGAGCCAACGGGTGCTTTAGCTTCAGGTAGTTCAATTTTCAATTCTTTAATTTTATCGTCAAAATTCATTATTTACCTTTTTTCTTTTTTTTAGTTTTCTTATTTTTATCGTATTCTTTTCTTTTCTCAATAAGGATTAAAGCTTCCTCCATAGTTAATTCTGTAGGATCTTTTTCCTCAGGAATTGTTGCATTTAAAGACTTATATTTAATATATGGCCCATATTGACCTTTCATTACTCTTACGGGTTTTTTATCTTCTGGATGTTCACCTAGATCTTTAATTATTGAGGAGGACATTCTCCCAGGTTTAGCTTCTGCTATTAGAGTAATTGCCCTGTTAAGACCAATTGAAAATATTTCTTCTATGTTTTCAATTCTTGCAGATTTGTTCTCACATTTTAGATATGGACCAAATCTTCCCGTATTGAGAGTAATTTCCTTTTGGTTTTCTGGATTTAATCCTAGTGATTTAGGTAAAGAGCATAAAAATTGAGCTTTTTCTAAATCAATATTTTCTAATTCTAAACCTTTAGGAATTGAAACATTTTTTAAAAGCTCGTTTAAATCTGGTTTAAGTTTCTTTGTTTTCTTTTTTTTCTTTGTAATTTTTTCATCAGTATTTTCTTCTGGTATTTTTTCATATTGAAGATATGGACCAAACCTTCCATTTTTTAAATATATATAATTACCATTTTCGTGTTTACCTATGAATTTTGGTTCAGCTAATTGAGCTTGGGTAGCTGCTTTTGCTTTAGATAATGGTCTAGTAAATTTACATTCTGGATAATTAGAGCAACCAATAAAAGCTCCACCTCTAAAACTATTTTTTAGACTTAACGAACCAGTTTCACATAATTGACACTTTCTAACAACTTTTCCATTCTTATCTTTATCAAAAATTAATGTACCCAGGCTTTCATTTAATAGATCTAAAACCTCTCTAGTTCTTTTTTCTTTCACTTCTGAAACATTGTTATTAAAATCTTTCCAAAACATTTCCAAAACTTTTATCCAGCTTTCTTTACCAGTTGTTATTTCATCTAATTGATTCTCTAATCCTGCTGTAAAATTGTAATCGACATATTTAGAAAATAATTTTTCTAAAAATGCAGATATTAGTTTTCCACGGTCAGTAGGAAAAAATCTTTTGTTAAGGATTTCAGCGTAACCACGGTTTGCAATTGTTGATATGATGCTTGCATAAGTAGATGGTCTACCGATACCAAGTTCTTCTAATTTTTTTACAAGACTTGCTTCAGAATACCTTGGAGCTGGTTGCGTAAAATGTTGCTCATCTTTAAGCGACTCAATGTTAATTGGTCCTTTAGTCATTTCTGGTAAGATCGCTTCATCTTCATCTTTACTTGGACTAGGGAATACTCTCAAAAAACCATCAAATTTTAATACAGACCCACTTGATTTACATATTGTGTCATTATCATTTGAAGTAATTGTTATTGTATTTCTGTCAAATTTTGCGGTCTCCATTTGTGAAGATAAAGCTCTACCCCAAATTAAATTATAAAGTTTTTGTTGATCTGTGCTTAAATATTTTTTAACCAATTCTGGAGATCTAGTTATATCCGTAGGTCTAATAGCTTCGTGTGCTTCTTGAGCATTTTTAGCTTTTTTACCAGAATAATTTAGAGTCTTTTCAGGCAAATACTCTGTTCCATAATGATTTTTAATATAATCTCTAAAATCTGAAACTGCATCAGCTGAGAGATTTGTTCCATCGGTTCTCATATAAGTAATTAATCCTATCGTTTCTCTATCTATTTCAATACCTTGATATAATCTTTGAGCAATTTGCATTGTTCTAGAAGCACCAAACCCCAATCTACTTGATGCTACTTGTTGTAAAGTCGATGTCGTAAATGGACCAGATGGGTTTCTACTAACAATTTTTGATGAAATATCGCTTATATTAAAATTCTTATCTTTAATAATCTCTATTGCTTTGTTTATTTCATTTTTATTTATAAAAGAGAATTTTTCTATTTTCTTTCCATTTAATTGAGAAATACTCGAAGTAATTAAATTTTTATTATCATCTTGAAAATTGATACTTAAGGTCCAAAATTCTTCTGGATCAAAAGACTCTATTTCATGTTCTCTTTCAGTTATAAGTTTTAAAGCTACAGATTGTACTCTACCAGCCGATTTTGATCCTGGTAATTTAGTCCAAAGAATAGGGGATATATTAAAACCAACTAAATAATCAAGAGCTCGCCTAGCCATATAAGCATCTACAAGTAAGGGCTCAATTTGTCGTGGGTTATTTATACCATGTGTTACTGCTTTTTTTGTAATTTCATTAAAAACAACTCTTTCAACTTCTTTATCTTTTAAAAGTTTTTTTTCATTTAAATATTCTTTAACGTGCCATGCTATCGCTTCACCTTCTCGATCAGGGTCAGTTGCCAAAATAATTTTACTGGAGTTTTTTGCCGCATCAGTAATTTCTTTTAAATATTTTTTTGAAAAACTATCAACTTCCCATTCCATTTTAAAATTTTGTTCAGGATCTACAGAACCATTTTTTGATGGCAAATCTCTAATATGACCATAACTAGCTAAAACGGTATAATTATCACCTAAATATTTGTTTATTGTTTTAGCTTTTGCAGGACTTTCAACTATGACTAGATTCATAATTTAACAAACTACTCAAAAGTCTTTGATAGTCAAATTAATAAATTTTAGTCTTAGTTTCTTCTTTGTTTTTCAGTCGTTTAATATTTTCTCTGTGTGTAAAGAGGATCAAAACAAACATTATACCAAAAAAAATAGCATTACTTATCTGACTTGTTGTTAGAATATAAATAGGTACTGACATGGAACCTATTATTGATGAAAGTGATGAATATCTAAACAGTAAAAATATAATCCCCCAGCTAGTAACAAAGATAAGTCCCAACAAAATATTTATAGAGAATAAAATTCCAACGTAAGTAGCTACACCTTTGCCACCTTTAAATTTAAGCCAAAGAGGGAATACATGTCCTAAAAAAGCACATAAAGAAGCTATATATATAAATTCAGGAAAATTAACCTTTACATAAATAACTGGAATTATAGCTTTAGCTATATCTAAAATTAAAGTTGAATAACCAATAAGCTTATTTCCTGATCTTAAGGCGTTTGTAGCACCTATGTTGCCTGAGCCTATTTCTCTGATATCTTTATTTAAAAAAACTTTAGTCAAGATTAAACCAAATGGGATAGAGCCCATTAGATAAGAGGCAATACCAACAATTATATATTCCATTCTTATATTTTAAATAATTCCTTACCTTTTACAAAGGTATTAGTAACTTTGCCTTGAAGTTTTTTGTCCTCAATTGAAGTATTTTTTGATTTAGAAATTAGATTTTCTTTTTTTACAATCCAGGGTTTGTCTAAATCTACTATACAAAAATCAGCATCGTTACCTATCGAGAGGTTTCCTTTGTTGATGCGAAGAATTTTAGCAGGATTACATGTTAAAGCCTGAATTATAGTTTCGAGTTTAACAGAATCGTTGTGATATAATTCTAAAGATAGAGATAATAATGTTTCAATTCCAGAAGCTCCAGTTGCGGCTTGTGAAAAAGTTAATCTTTTAGATTCTTCATCTTCTGGTTTATGATCAGAAACGATTACATCAATAGTTTTATCTTTTAATCCTTGTACTAGGGCTTCTCTATCTTCTTCTGTTCTTAAAGGAGGTGATAATTTTAAGAAAGTTTTGAAATCTCCGATATCATTTTCATTTAATGATAGATTGTTTATTGATACTCCACATGTAAATTTAACATCATTTTTTCTTTCTTTAATTATTTCAACTGATTTTGCTGATGAAAGTTGAGATATGTGGTATCTACATTTAATTTTTTCAAGAAGTGCCAAATCTCTTTCAACTATAATTCTTTCTGCAATTTCAGGAATTCCTGACAATCCAAGTTTAGTAGCAATTATACCAGAATTTATCATTCCATTTTTAGAAAGATGATAATCTTCAGCATGTTGCATTATTAAGCATTCTAAGTCTTTAGCTGAATTCATTATTCTGGACATTAAACTTGTATTCTGGATAGTTTTAACTCCATCTGTAAAAGCAATTATCCCTTTTTTTGCCAATAAACCAAATTCAGTCATATTAGTTCCCTCAATATTTTGTGTCAGTGAAGCACAAGGAAATATATTTATTTTAGATTTGTCTCTACCTCTTCTTTTTAAGAAATCTACAATTGAAACATTGTCTATTATTGGATCAGTATTAGGCATCGTAACAGCAGAAGTTACACCTCCAGATAATGCAGCGTTACTTAAAGTTTTAAAATTTTCTTTATATTCATAACCTGGCTCACCTACAAAAACTCTCATATCTACTAGTCCTGGAAAGATATACTTACCTTTTAAATCTGTAGGTTTTTCTCGTGTAGGTAAATTATTTGTATTAACTTTTTTACCTATTGCTTCAATTTTTCCGTCTTCAGCAACAATTAAACCTCCATTTTCATTTAATGAATTATGTGGGTCAATAATATTTGCGTTTATAAAGTATTGTTTTTTCATTTATTCACAAAATATTTTTAAACAAGCCATTCTAACAGCTACACCTAGTTCAACTTGTTCTTTTATTACACTTTTATTAATATCATCAGCCAATCTAGTATCGATTTCTATACCTCTATTCATTGGACCAGGATGCATTATAATTGCATCAGGTTTTGCGTGATCAAGTTTGTCTGGTGTTAAGCCGTAATATTCATAGTATTCTCTATTTGATGAAAGAAATGAACTTGTCATCCTTTCGTTTTGAAGTCTTAACATCATAACTATATCGCAATCTTTAAGTCCTTTTTTCATATTGGTAAAAGTATTAACTCCAAATTTTTCAATTTCTTTTGGCATTAAATTTGTTGGAGCAACAATATTCACTTCTGCTCCCAACATTGTTAACAAATAAATATTTGATCTTGCAACTCTTGAGTGGAGAATGTCTCCACAAATTGCTACTTTCAATCCTTGAATTTTATTCTTTCTATTAATTATAGTTAAAGCATCTAATAATGCTTGCGTAGGGTGCTCTCTTCTACCATCACCAGCATTTAATACAGCGCAATTAACTTTTTGAGATAACAAGTTGCAGGCCCCAGAGTCTTGATGTCTAATTACAATTATATCAGGGTGCATTGCATTTAAAGTCATTGCAGTATCTATTAATGTTTCACCTTTTTTAATTGCAGAATTTCCCATATTCATGGACATAACATCTGCCCCTAAACGTTTGCCTGCTAATTCAAATGAACTTTGTGTTCGCGTAGATGGTTCAAAAAATAGATTAATTTGTGTTTTTCCAGTTAAAACATTCAACCTTTTATTTTTGCTTTGATTAAGTTTAATAAAATCTTGAGATTCTTCTAAAATTAAATTTACATCATTAATTGATAAATCCTGTATACCTAACAAATGTTTTTGAGAGATTTTAATAGCTTTATTTGATTTAGTTGCCATTAAAATTAACTCTATATCTATAAAGTAGTGTTATGGCAAGTATTAATTATTTAAAAAATCTATAGCTCCTTGAAGTATAAAAGCAGCAGCATTTTGATCTATATTTTTTTCTCTTTTGCTTACATTAACTTCTAGTTGACTAGATAGATTAAAAGCCCCAACAGTTGAAAGCCTTTCATCCCAAAGACATACGTCGATATTAATTGCCTTATCTATATTATTTGAAACATCATTTACAGATTGAGCCGATCTACCCAAAGAACCATCCATATTTATGGGGTTTCCTATTATAATACCTTTAATATTATATTCGTTTATGAGTTTTTTTAATTCTTCAATTAATTCATTAGTATTAGTCTTGTTAATTGTTTTAAATGGAGTTGCTACAGATTGTTTTTCATCACAAATGGATACTCCAACTCTTTTTGATCCTAGGTCTAATCCAATTAATCTAGAGTTTTCTGACTGCTTTTTTTTTAAATCTTCAATAGTGATCATATTGTATATTTTTAACTTAAGTGATAGTTTGCGACATATTTAAATACCATATGAGCATTGATCTTAAAACTATAAAGCACATCTCAAAATTATCAAGAATCTCAGTAGATGAACAAAAAGCAGAAAAACTGGCTGGAGATTTGAACTCAATATTTGAATTTATTGAAAAATTAAATGAATTAAATACTGATAAAGTTGAACCATTGACATCAGTTGCCGAAACTACATTAAAATTTAGATCTGATGAAGTGCAAAGTAAAAATATAAGGGAACAAATTATAAAAAATTCACCAGAAGACAATGATGACTTTTTTGTAGTACCAAAGGTTGTTGAATAATGTCAAATATAACTTCTCTTTCATTAACTTCATTAGTTAACAATATTAAAAATAAAAAATTATCATCTGAGGAAATTACTAAAGCATTTGTAGATCGTTCAGAAAAATCAAAAGAATTAAATTCTTACATTTCAGAAGATTTTTCTAATGCAATCGATAAAGCTAAAAAATTTGACCAAAATCCTAATTTAAATTTAAAATTGCCTGGTATACCTATGGCCGTAAAAGATCTTTTTTGCACTCAAAATATTAGAACTACGGCTGGAAGCAAAATTTTAGAAAATTTTATACCAACTTATGAGTCAACTGTTACACAAAATATTTGGAATGAAGGAGCTATATTACTTGGCAAACTAAACTGTGATGAATTTGCTATGGGATCATCTAATGAAACAAGTTTTTTTGGGAACGTTCAAAACCCAATAGATAAAGGATTAGTTCCTGGTGGTTCTTCTGGTGGTTCAGCTGCTGCTGTATCAGGCCAGCTTACACCTGTTACAATTGGTACGGATACTGGTGGATCTATTAGACAACCAGCGTCATTTACAGGTATAGTAGGTTTAAAACCCACTTATGGGAGCTGTTCTAGATATGGAATTGTTGCTTTTGCATCTTCATTAGATCAAGCAGGACCAATGGCTCAAAACGTTGAAGACTGTGCTTTGCTTCAAGAAGTTATTAGCTCATATGACAAGAAAGACTCTACATCAATAGATTTTAAAAGAAATGAATATAGCAAAGAATTAACTAAAGACATTAAAGGAAAAAAAATAGGTATACCCAAAGAATACAGAATAGATGGAATGCCTAAAGAGATAGAAGATTTATGGCAAAAAGGAATTCAATACGTTAAAGACTGTGGAGCTGAAATAATTGACATTTCTTTACCAAATACTAGTTACGCTTTACCCACTTATTACATAGTTGCACCAGCTGAAGCTTCATCAAATTTAGCTAGATATGATGGTGTTAAGTACGGCTTTAGAGCTAACGGTGAAAATTTAATCGATATGTATGAAAAAACTAGATCTGAAGGATTTGGTGCCGAGGTTCAAAGAAGGATAATGATAGGTACTTACGTTTTGTCTTCAGGTTATTATGATGCTTACTATTTAAAAGCTCAAAAAGTTAGAAAATTAATCAAAAATGATTTTGATGAAGCTTATAAAAAGGTAGATGCAATCCTTACTCCATCTACACCTAGCTCAGCTTTTAAAATAGGAGAAAAAAAAGACGACCCAGTTTCCATGTATTTAAATGACATATTTACAGTTCCAGTAAACTTAGCTGGATTACCAGCCATATCCATACCAGCTGGTCATGATGCATCTGGCTATCCTTTAGGATTACAAATCATAGGAAAAGTTTTTAAAGAGCAGGAAATATTAAATATTGCATATGCTATGGAAGAAAAAATAAGTTTTAAAAATAAAATTACAGATTGGTGGATCAAATAATGACCATAGATAAATCTGAGTATTTAATAAAAAGACATAATAATGTTTATGAAGTTGTTATTGGTTTAGAAGTTCATGCACAAGTTACTTCCAATTCAAAATTATTTTCATCT
>QBXA01000020.1 GCA_003283905.1 Pelagibacteraceae bacterium AG-319-F18
AAGAACAGTTTATAAAGAAAAGTTATATGAACAAAGTATTAGATGGGATGTCTCCAGAAAATGCTTACTTATCTGTTTTACAAGAAGATTTTGATAAAGAGCATGTTCCTAATTTAGATCAAGTTAGCTTTCCAACTAAAATTGAAAACTGGGGAGTTGCTTTAGCTGATAAAGATTTTTTCGACAATCAATCTAATCTAGTTTTAGAAAGATTTAAAAACTCTAACAAATCTACTTTTGATGCAAAAAGAATGATTGATGATTTAGATGAGATTAAGTTTGCAGCTGACATATTTAAAATAAGATACTCAATTTATCCAGGCTCACATGAAGAAAAATTTAAGTTCGCAGTTGGCGAAGGATCAAGCAGAGTTAAATTTAATCTGAAGGAGAAATAATGAGTTTATTAGACCAAGTATATTTACCTGATTTAGAAAAAAGAAATATTAGAAATAGTGATAGTTATAAATTACTTAAAGATAATAAATTAGATGCTTCTATTCTTGAAGGTTATGAAAAAGAAAAAACTCATGAACCTTTTGAAATACCAACTTTTAATGATCAAGCAGATAAGGATAAGTTTGCAGAAGATAATGCAATGGCTGCTGCATCAGGTGCAAAAGAATATTTAGAAACTTTTGGAAACTTCTTAACTGATGAGACTGATGATTTAGTTACCAGTTTAAGTTTGGCAGCAACTAATGGTGCAGATGTTGCAGTAAATCTAATGCCATTATTTTACAACATGATGAAGAATACATCTTTAGGAATGACTATGCCTCAAGAATTTTGGTCTCCAAAAACAGAAGAGCAAGTGATGTCTGTTGCACAACATTGGTCTGAAAATTTAGGAGAATACAGAAAAGAATTATTTGAAAAACAAAAAGATAATGGATGGGTAAAAGATATATTAAGTTTTGTTGTTCAAGATAGTGTTTATTCTATTCCAGCATATAACTATTTAAGAAAGTTAGGTGTTCCTAAATATCCAGCATTCTTTTTAGCTGGAGCTGCTGGTGCAATCGGTGTTGAAAATCAAGATAGAGATGGAGATAAAACTTACTTTGATCCTTTTGCAAAAGATATTATTGAACTTAAAAATTTAATTGGAATTTTACCTAATACATCAGAAGATAAAATTGCAGATGAAGTTGTCCAGGCTTTAGAGTATGGAACATTCTCAACAGCTATTCCAGCTGTCATAGATAGTCTTAAATTTATGAAGAGATACATTCCTCACTTTGCTGCTGGTACTGGAGCAAGTGTTGGTTTATTTGCAGATAATGAAGCTGAAGGCTCTCCTATCAAATCAATATTAAAAGCAGTTGATAGTGCACCAATGTTTAAATCAGCTGTTGTAGATGCAGCAGAGAAAATTCCAACAGTTTCTAGTGGAGATCAGATATTTAATACGATTAAAAATACAACTGGTGTCAAACAATCTGAACTTAAATGGATGGACCTTGAAGGATTTTTAAAAGGTAAAAATAAAGTTTCTAAAGATGAAGTATTAAATTTTATTAATGAAAATAGAATTGATGTATCAGAAGTAAAATTAACAAATACACAATCTGTTAATAAACAAAGTTTGCCTGACGAACTTCAAAAACAAATTAATGAATATGAAACTAGATGGAGAGATACTTACGATTTAGCTGGTAATCCTAATTATGATCAATACAGATTTAAAAACACTACTTTTGCTACTGGAAGATCAGTAAATGATTTAGGAGAGCCTACTCAAGCTCAAGCAAGAGCATTAGCATCAGAAACTGGAGAGGATGTTCAAATGAATATGTTGGATTGGCAATCTATAAATAGAAGTCCATTAATAAGAGCAATGGATGACGACTTAGAAATTACTGGAGACACAGCAAGATATTTTAATATTAATCAATATTCTTTAAAAGGTTTTCCTTGGTTTGATAGAGATAATACTGGAAATTTTGTTGGTCATGTTATTGATTTATTTGAAGAGCAATTAGGAGAAGGTTATTACAGAGTTTCATCATCTCCAAGTCTTGACAAGACAAGAGTTGTTGTTCCTCAAGCAACAATAGATAGATTAATAGATGATGGTATTAACTTTGATAAAGTTGCTAAATACGAACTTGAGCCATTAGAATTAGAGAGATTTCTTTTAGAAGATAGATCAAGAAACTTTAAATTAAATAATACAGATCAAATGCCAGTATTTGAAAGATATACTGAGCCTGGAGGAGAAGATTATACTGAGCTTGTTTTTAAATTAAAAACTAAAGATCAAACAACTCCAGCTATTCTTGAAGGAGAATTTGGAACACTTGCTAACAACAAAGTTAAAACAACACAGAAAAGTTCAATAGATTATAGATCTCCTCATTTTAATAAAATGAATGAGTTTGCTCATGTAAGATTTAAAACAAGAACTTTGCCTAATGGAAAAAAAGCATTAGTTGTTGAAGAGATGCAATCAGATTTATTACAATCATCTAAAACAGAAATGTTTGTATCTGCACAAAATCTAACTGGAAATATGAGAGTAGCAGATAAAGTTTTAAAAGACTTTCCATTTAAAAATACCTGGTATGAGTTCACTATTAAAAGATTAACTAGGTATGCAGCTGATAATGGCTTTGATGCTATTGCAATTCCTAAAGGAGAACTAGCTGCTAATAGATATGGTCAAAAGATTAACAAACTAAAGAAAATAGAAGTTACTCCATTTGATACAAATACAGATTTTATTAAAGGAGATCAGTCTATTGAGCCTGGTTTTGCAATAAAGCTCTTAGATGAAAACGATAAAATAGTTGGACAAAAAACTCTAGTCGGTTTTCCAGGAGATGAAGGTTTTTATGAAGAGATGTCTAAAGTATTAAGAAAAGATGTCGGAGATAAAAATTATGCTGATGTTCAACAATTAATTTTAGATGCCTCTGAAAGTGTGGAAGGCACAAAATTAGAAAAAATATTTGATGAAGTAACAGTTGTAGGATCAGGTAAAGGTAAGTTTGATTTATATAATAAAACTATTCCAAGCTACATGAAGAAGTATGCCAAAAAATGGAATGCTAAAGTTTATGATGAAGTTTGGGATGGAGCAGTTATGGCAACAGAGAAAAGAGCTCTTCAGCCTGATTTAGTTTCTCCAGGTTATGACAGAAAAATTCCTTTAACAGTTTTAGAATTATCTACAGAGATGAAGAAAGATGTCGTTAGTTCTTCGCAACCTCTATTTGAAATCTTCGGTACAGTTAGTTTGTCCACCTGGGCTGCTAAAGAAGTATCGGATAGTATGAAAAACAATATTATTTCACAAACGACAGAAAATATGTATTAAACAAGTATCTTCAAATATTTGTTTTTTCAAAAATTATAGGAACTAAAAAATCATGGTGGTTAAAGCTATTATTAATGCCATTGGAAAAAGTAAGGTTAAGCCACCTAAATTTCCAGATGGCACAAAATTTACAAAACAACAAAGTCAAACATTATTAGAAGATGCTCAAATTAAGATTGATAAGATCAATGCTGGAGAATTAAAAGTAAAAGATCCATCAGAATTTGTTAAACCAACTGATACAGCAACTTTATTAGGTGTAAAAGCAGATGGAGTTAGTCCAGTTTTAACACCAACTAATGTTAAGAATAAAATTGTAAAACCACCTAAACCATCATCAACACAAAAGGTAGATGAGTTTTTAACTGATCAAGATCAAGTTTTAAGAAATGCTGATCTTACTGGTAATGAAGAAAACTTTTTAAATTTTAAAAAAATAAATGCTTCAGATGATATTAAAGCATCTATTGAGGCATTAGGTGCTCAGTATTCAAAACAGATTAAAAAACAAAAAAGAGGAACTCAGACTTGGAAAGAGACAAATGAACTTGCAACTCTTTTAGGAGAAAATGCTGAAACATTAACTGGTAACTTATTAAAATTAAGACCAGGTACTCCTCTAAATGCAGCTGAAATAAAAGCAGCAAAGAATTTACTTATTTCGCAACACAAAAAATTAACTCAACTTGCTACTAAACTTGGTACTGAAGGAGGAGATAATACAAAAGTTGCATTAGAATTTGCACAACAACATGCCTTAACTGCTGAATTAACTAAAGTTTATAAAGGTGCTCAGACAGAGATTGCTAGAGCATTAAATATATTAAAAGAGCCAGTACAAGAAGGAAGAGTTGTCAATTTAGATTTGGACCGATTAAACAGATCCAATATCTTAATGAACCTAGGTGGTAAAAAACAAATTGAAGCTATTGCTGAACTTTATTTGGAAACACCTGGGTTAGATAAGAAAATTAAGTTTGCAGAAAAATCTTTAGCTGCAAAAACATCTGATGCTTTAGTTGAGATATTTTTAAACAATATTTTATCTGGAACTTTAACTCATGTTAAAAATATAGGTGGTAACTATATTTATAAAACTATTGAGAGAGCAGAAAGAAGTTATGCTGCTAGAATTTATGGTGGAAAATCAATAGATAGTATTGCTGAATTTGAGGATGTTGCTCAGGCTTTTGGAGAGCATGTAACCATGATGAATATGTGGAGAGGCTTTTCTCAAAAAATGAAAAGTTTAAAAGCATTTCAATCAAATCCATTAAAAACTTATAAGAATTTACCTGGAATAGAAAATAAAATAGCTGGTACTAAATTTGAAGCTCCAGTTGATGCCTTCTCTTCTCAAGCATTTGGCATGAACTCAGCTAGTTGGTATGGAACAGTATTTGATGTAATGGGAAGAGTTTTTACATTAGATCGTATTCCATATAAATTTTTACAGAACGCAGATAACTTTTTTAAAAACGCATCTTACCAAAGTGAAGTATATGCTCTTGGATTTAGAGAAGTTTTAAAACAAGTTAAGATTGGACAGTTACCTAAAAAAGATGCAGCTGATTATCTTGCTGCTTTAGTAACTAATCCACCTGAGCATTTTACAAAGAAAGCTTACGAAACTGCATTAAGAAGAACTTTTCAAACTCCTTTAAGCAAAAGAGATGATGCTTTAGGAGATGTTGCTTCTGCAATACAAGATTTAAAAGTTAGTAAAGGATTAAATCCATTAAGTATTGTTTCAAGTCAATATTTTACTTTCTTGAGAACTCCAACAAATATTACTGGAAGTGCTCTTGAAAGAATGCCTGGTGCAAATAGAATTTTAAGATCATACAGAAAAGCTTTAAGTACACCTGGAGCTGAAGCTGAACTTGCAAAAGCTAAAGCTGCTATGGGCTGGGCTTTTATGGCAGCCTTTGTTCCATTAGGATATTTTGGAGTTTTCTCAGGATCAGACATAGATGTTTCTGGAAGAAAAAGATACCAACTAAAAAAAGCTGGTAACAAACAACCTAAGTCTTTTAGATTTCAAAATATTTTACCTGAAGAGATACAAGAATTAACTGGTCTAAGTGGATCACAGTTACAGTTAAGTTTAAATGGTTTTGAACCAGCTGTTTTCTTAGCATCAATGGCATCTGATGTTGGAGCTATTATTGCAAACATCCAAGATGATTGGTCTGGTTGGGATAATGTTCACAAAGATATGATGTATTTCTTATCAGCTTACGCAATAGCTTTTGGAGAAAATGTATTGAACGCAACCTTTATGAATGGTGCTGGAAGATTAGCTGACTTTTATCAAAATTAGATCCATTGTCAGCAGATAATTGTAAAACAATATCGGTATTTAAAGCATTCGTACCTTGAGCATTTTCGTATGTGATAATTGCTCCCATCTTGGAAACACTTGATGGAGCTGTGATTGCATTGGATATGAAGTTACCAGTAGCACTTGTAGTTAAAGTAGTTTCGGTGTCTGTAAAAGCAGTTGTAGGTGCTGTAAAGTTTGTGCCGATTGTATATAAACTTTTATGAGTAAGTCTAAAGCTATCTACATAACCATGTAGATATGACGTTAAACCATTTGATGCTTGACCAGTTCCAATATAATAAGAACCACTTGAGTTGCCAGGAGAGTAAGAGCTCGTAACATTAGCACCAGTAGTACCCCAAACTCCATTAACAGCAAATCCTAATTTTCCATTACCAGAATTGTGTTCATAAACTAAAGCTATGTGATGCCAATTTCCATCTTCTAAATTTGCTATATTAGAAACTTCTCCAGCTCCATCTGGTGTATCTGTTGAGGCATAATGATTTAATCCACTTTGAGAACTTCGCCAAACAAATCGTCTTGGATTACCATTACTGCTACCAGTATGTTGACCAAATAATGCTGCATTACCATAACCATCTTCTCCAGTAGTTCCAGCTTGTTTGTACCACATTTCAGAAGTGAAACCATTGCTGTCGTTATCATAATTCCAATCATTGTGATCATTAATTTTTATATAATCTCCAGAGCCATCAAAATAAATAGAACTTGAACCAAATTTATATGTTGAAGTTTTCCATTTTGTACCACCATAAATACCCATAGCACTTGAGTGATTTCCAGTAGCATCAGAAAATGATTGACTGTCATTAGAACCATTTTGATTAATCATAAATTTAACTGGTATAGAGGTTTGTGTTGTTGTAATAGCCGACACATATTCATCTGTATTTCTTGGAGCATTAGTATTTGACGCAATTCCAGTATCATCTTGAAATACATCTACAAACATTGAGTTAGTATTGTAAGCAGCTTTGTTTTCGTTAGATGCTTGTCTTAAAGCAAGTGTCGAAATGTCATTTACAATATCGTTATCATCAAATGACTGTGCATGTTGCGAAACATTAGACGCAGCTATCCTTGCATCGGCAAATGTTCCTGATGTTATTTTTCCAGCCGACAAATTAGGTACATCGCTTTCAGTAAAGCCTCCACCTATAATGTCAGCAAGTTCTCTTGCTCTTGACATATTTATTTCCTCTTAATTATTTTTGATTAAAGAACTATTCTATCTGCTTCTTCAGCAGTTAATGCTTCTCCAGCAATTAACTTAGCTTTAGCACTAGCTTTTAAATCTTCTTTAGCTTGTCTATCTTCTTCTTCAGTTGGAAGTTCAGCTATTTTAGCTTCAATATCTGCAACACTTATAGGTGTTGTATCTTCTAACCATTGAATATTATTAATATCATCATTCTCAAATGTAAATTTAGCATCTGGATTAATTGATATAATTGCTTCTGCGATTTTCATTATTTATTCTCCTATAAAATTGTACTGCTTAATTCAGAAATACTAATAGTTGTAAGTGGTCTACTATCGTAAGAACCATTAGAACTATTTTCTTCTTCATTAATTCTTAAATTGTCATTATTAAAACCAGCATATAACTGGTAATAAACTTGACTGGTTGTATTTGGAGCATCAAGAAATTCAAAGCTAGTAGTATGCACTTTCCATTCTGGATTTCCAGCTGATACCATTTGCATTGGAGAAATAGACCTAGTTGCTCCACCATCAGCATCTCCTAATGCATCTGTTATAACTGCATAACTACCACTAGCAATTTTTCTATAAAGTTTTAAACTTTCATACAAGTTAGTGTTTCCACCAAAATGAACAACACCTCTAACTAAAATTTTGTTAGATGCACTTGCTGGAGTTAAAGAAACTTCGGTGTCAGTTATTGCTACACCAGAGGTGCTAGTTATTGATTGCCTTCCTTTTTTGTAAGCAACTTTATATTGTAGTAATCCACCACCTACATCAGACCAAGTTGGATTAGCACCAGAGCCTTGAGTTTTAAGGAATTGTCCAGAAGTACCAGCTGGTAATCTAGCAAGAGCAGATCCAGTATGATAAAGAACATCTCCTTGAGTTGTTAGAACTGATGTGTCAGTTCCTTTTAAGACAAACAAATTCCAATAAGTTGCGTTTGTTGGAACATTATTAGTTGTTGCTTGTTTTGCGATGTAAGCTGATCCATTGTAATAAACAACATCATTCAATACATACGCAGTTGAAGAGGAATAATCTCCTTTATGATTAAAAGTTAATTTCCCCACATCGATTGTAGCCATATTTTTTTCCTCCTTATATGGTTGCTATTAAGCTGCCATTTGAAAGTGAAAAACTAAATCCACTTGCACTAAATAGAACATCATCAAAGGCAGCATATTGAGCATTGCTGATGTTATCTTGACCTTGATTGGTCGTTGTTAATTGTAAATTGTTATCTAATGGAGCTGGTGTATTTGCTTGACCTCCCATGTTACTATGCGATGTGCAGTAGTAGTAAAGAGTAGGAGCTCCAGTTGGAACAACATAAGTTAATGTGTTTGCTGAGCTATCTCTTGTAACTCCAGTCGTATATTCAGATCCTCCACCATGCGATCCATTCGATGTCGTTGACAAAGCAAATGGATGACCAGAAGGATAAGTGAAAACATAAGTATTGCCTTCTTCTAATTCTAAAGTTCTTTGTGGATAGCCAAGAATAAAATATTTATTTGATCCACCATGCGATTGAACATCAACAGTATAATTTATAGTCGATGCAACAAATGATAAATTAAAACCATAAACTTCTGCTGAACTAGCATTGCCAGGCTGAAATCTTGAATTGGCTGAACTATAAACTAATACTTGTCCATCAGCTACACCACCAGTTGATACATCTGTTAAATCATTTGCTTCAATACTTGCAAGGTTAAAAACTCCAAAAGCAACTACTTCTAATGTATCATTAAGTTGAGCTCCTGATGCAAGTACAATAGAGCTTCCAGATGTTACTGTGCAGTCAGTTCCATTTACAAGACGAACTCCATTTAAATAGACATCAACAAATGAAGCATCGTATGCCAAATTATTTGAATTGTCGTCATTACCAGTAAAAGTAGTTTGACCAGCAGACGCAGTAAATTTAAATCTAGCTGAAGTTCCATTTACAGATGATCCAGCAGCAGCCCAGCCAGATGATTTATAAACTTTTAATTCGTTAGCAGTTGTATCAAAATATAAGTCTCCAACATTTAATGATGAAGTAGGAGCTGATGATGATATTCTATAAACATCTGCAAAGTTTTGAACAGCTGATAAATTGTTATTTACATTCGTTACAGCTGCATGAGCATTTGCTAAATTTCCTAGATTAGTTATTCCAGCAAGAGTGTTAATATTTGTCTCATTATTTTTAACAGCTGTAATATTGGTTTCGTTATTTTTAACAGCAGTTACATTTGCAGCTATTGCATTTACTCCAGATATATCTGTTCGTATTGCGTAAAGACCAGCTATCTCAGTATTTAATCCAGCAAGTGTTCCGATGTTATTTGTTGGAGCAATTTGACCAGCAACATTATTAATGTTCGTTGCATTTGCAACAGCAGCATCAATATTAGTTTGTTGTGATGATGTTGGAGTTAATTGTAACCATTGAGTATTACCCAGGTCATAAACCTTCATCACATTATTTGAAGTATCAAAATAAAGAGCTCCATCTGTTAAAGCATTTCCATCATTATCAACTGATGGATTGCTAGATTTAGCTCCTAAGAAATCATCATCAAAAGTATCAAGAGCAGCTTCAGCAGCAGCCTGAGCTGTTTGAGCAGCTGTGGCACTTGAAGCCGATGCAGTTGCAGAGTTAGCAGCAGCAGTCGCTGAGTTGGCAGCATTCGTTGCAGATACAGCAACTCCAGATCCATCGATAGTCGCATCTAAGGCATTTCCAGTAGCATCAAATCCTAAAAGTTTTCCAGCTCTTGCAGTAGCATCATCTGTAATTTCTGGAGTAGTGATCGTTGCAGTTCTTGAAACTTTAATCGATCTATCTAACTGTTCTTGTAACTCCTGGATTAAAGCAATACTTTTATCATGAGCTGTTTCAATAGTATCAGCACTCATTGGATCGTTATCAATTAGATCCATAGCTTGAGTTTGTGCAGTAACTCTTCTTAATACAACAGTCTCTCCAGTAGCTGGTATATGTCCAGATTGGAAAGTTACAGCTCCACCACCAGAATTTCCTACACCACTAATTGTGTAATGTGTCGTTAAAGTTTTTACAGTTTCAGTTCCTGATGAGGACCTGATGATAACTTGCATTTCACTTGATGCAGCTATTTTAAATGTATAGTTAAAAGCTGTTGTAGAGTTATTTCCAGAATAACTGTTT
>QBXA01000021.1 GCA_003283905.1 Pelagibacteraceae bacterium AG-319-F18
ACACTTCTATTATCTCAAAGTAAAAGCTGGGTAGATAATAAAAATTTTAAAGAATTTGGCAAAATTTTCTCTTGTAATAATTATAACGATATTATCAGTGAGTTTTTATTTTTGATTTCCAACCTGCACTCATCCCAAGAGGATATTGAAAAATCTAATTTCTATTTAAACCTTTCAAATTATTTAAATCCAAAATTCATTTTAAATTCAACACTTGTAGCTGAAAACTTTTACTTAAATGAGGAATATGAAAAGGCTAAAAAAATATTAAAAAATTTTGATAAGAAATATGAGTTTTATTATTGGTTTAGAGTAAAAAAAGAAGCTCAAATAATTATTAAAGATAAGGGCTATGATGAAGGAATAGATTATTTAAGCTTAAAATTTAGCAAAATTAAAAGTCCAAACAAGAAGATGATTTTTGATATTGCTAATTTTTACAAAAATTCAAAAAATTACGAAAAAGCTATTGAATATTACACTGAAATTATCTCATCCCTGGATGATAGCTCAGAGATTAAATCTGATTTATTATATAGAAGAGGTGGTAGTTACGAACGGTTAGGTGATTATCAAAAAGCAGATGAAGATTTAAAATATTCATTAAAAATTAACCCAGATGATGCTTATGTTTTAAATTATTTGGCGTATTCATGGTTAGAACGTGATTATAAAAAAGATGAAGCAATGGAAATGTTGGAAAAAGCTTACGCTCTTAGAAGTAATGATCCCTATATCGCAGACTCAATTGGGTGGGCGTATTATTTGATAGAAAATTATACTGTAGCAGAAAAATATATTAGAAAAGCCGTTGAATTAATGCCAGAAGATCCGACTGTTAATGATCATTATGGTGATATTTTGTGGAAGTTGAATAGAAATATTCAGGCAAGGTACTTCTGGAACTATGTTTTAAGATTAGATGATACCGACGAAGATATTAGAAAAAAAATAAATATTAAAATCATAGAAGGTTTAAATAATTCTTAAATGAAAATTTATAAAGTTAAGTCATTTGCAAAAATAAATTTAGCTTTGCATGTTACTGGCAAATTATCCAAACTCCATAAAATTGAAAGTATCGTTAAATTTATTCAATTGCATGATTTAATTACCATCAAGAGAGCTAAAATCAATAAACATAAAATTTCTTTCAATGGACGTTTTTCTAAAAATATAAAAAAAGATAATACAGTTGATAATTTATTTAAAATTCTGGATCACAAAAGCTTATTAAATAATAAAAAATTTCAAATTAACGTGAAAAAAAATATTCCACAGAAAGCAGGACTTGGAGGCGGATCAATGAATGCAGCTACTATTTTAAATTTTCTAATTGAAAAAAAGTTCATCAAAATTAACCAAAAAAAAATTTTTCAAATTACAAATTTAATTGGCTCAGATGTAATTTTGGGTATTAATCCAGTAAGCACTATCTTGTCATCAAATGGAGCTGTAAAAAGATTTTTAAATACTTCTAGTTTTTATACTTTATTAGTACGTCCAAATTTTGGATGTTCTACAAAAAAAGTTTATTCTGGAGTAAAAAAATTTAGTAAACCAGTATTGAATAATCCTAAAAAAAATATGTTAAATTTAAGATTTTTATTAAAATATGATAATGCACTTGAAAAAATTGCATTCTCAAAACACCAGGAATTAAAAAAACTTAAACTTTTTTTAGAAAACTTAAACCAACCATTATTTGTTAGAATGACAGGCTCTGGCTCAGTATTAGTTGCGTATTATCAAAGAAAACAAGATTGTGAATCAGCAAAAGTTAGATTTAAAAGAAAATTTAGAAATTATTGGTGTAATACATCGAAAACTATATAAATTTTATTTTTTTGTGTTATACGAAAACAATATTGGGGCGTAGCCAAGTGGTAAGGCACTGGTTTTTGGTACCGGCATCCTAGGTTCGAATCCTAGCGCCCCAGCCATATATGGATAACTTTTTAGATAAAATTTTTTTTAGATCTCGTAATCTTAATTATATAAGTCAAAATCTTATTAATTTAACAAATCAAACACCTGTTAAAAGAATATTTGAAGCACTTAATACTTATTCTGAGAATAGCGAAGTTAGATATGTTGGTGGGTGTGTTAGAAAAATTATTAAAAAAGAAATAGTCGATGATATTGATTTAGCTACAAATTTAATACCTAGTGAAGTTTGTGATGCTTTAAAAAAACAAGACATTAATTTTTATGAGACTGGCATTGAGCACGGAACTATTACTGCTATAATTGATGACTATAAGTATGAAATTACTTCTTTAAGAAAAGATATATCAACTGACGGACGACATGCAAAAGTAGAATTTTCTTCTAATTGGAAGGAAGATGCTGCAAGAAGAGATTTTTCCATAAATTCAATTTACTCAGATAAAGATGGAAATTTGTTTGATCCTTATAATGGTAAAAAAGATCTTGAGAGTGGTAACGTTAATTTTATAGGAGATGCAGAAAATAGAATTAAAGAAGATTATCTTCGTATTCTTAGATATGTTCGTTTTTTTATAAATTATTCAAATCAAAGCCACAAACTCAATATAATTAAAAAAATAAAAAAAAATATTGATGGTGTTTCAAAATTATCATCAGAAAGATTGTTAGATGAATTTAAAAAATTAACAAGATCAAATGCGTTCTTAAAAATATTTAATGATAAGATTAGTTTAGACCTTATAGAGATTATTTTTCCTCAACTAAAAAACTTAGAAAATTTGAAGAAATTAAATTCTCATGCTCTTGACAATCTATCTAAGGTCGATTTTATCTTTCTATTGTCACTAATGATAATCGATGGAACCGACAATGCTGATTATTTTATTTATAAATTTAATCTCTCTAAAAAAGATCAAAAAAGATTAAAATCAATTGATTTTTTCTACAAAAAAAATGTAAATATAAAAAATTTTACTGAAAAGAATTTTAATAAGATTTTTTACTATAATGGCAAACAAGCTGTACTTGATATTATTAATTTTAAACTATTTACATATATCAAAGTTGAAAAAAAATTACTTAAATTAGTAGAAACTTATAAAGACAAAATTATTCCAACTCTCCCGATAGGTGCTAGCACGCTCATGACCAAGTATAATATTCCTGAAGGAAAGATATTAGGTAATAAGTTAAAGTTGATAGAAGAAACATGGGTTCAAAATAGTTTCCAAATTTCAGAAAAACAAATTCAAAAAATTATAAAAAGTTAAATGTATTTTACGTCTTTTATTTCAAAATTTTTAACTCCAGCAGGAGTTGAGATTTCTACTAGATCATTTTTATTTTTTCCAATTAAACCTTTCCCTATTGGTGATTGGAAGAAAATTAGTTTTTGTTTTAGATCAGCTTCGTCTTTCCCAACAATTTTGTAGTTAATTTTTTCACCATTATCTAGGTTCTCTAAAAATACAGTAGAGCCAAAGATTATTTTTCCATCATTGTTTAATTTTGTGACATCAATGACATTAGCTCTTGCAATAACATCATTGATTTCTGTTATTCTCCCCTCGTTGTGAGATTGTTCCTCTTTAGCAGCGTGGTATTCTGCATTTTCTTTAAGATCTCCGTGTGATCTTGCTTCTGCAATTGCAGCCACAATTTTGGGTCTTTTTTTTTCTTTTAAAAAAACTAATTCTTCTTTTAATTTATTTAAACTCTTTAATGTAATTGGTTCTTTATCCATTGTTTATTTCCATTTTGCAATCGGTGGCAATGACATTAATATTCCTTCAACGTTACCACTTGTTTGTAAACCAAATTTTGTACCTCTATCGTATAATAAGTTAAATTCTGCGTATCTACCTCTTTTAATATATTGCATCTCTTTATCTTTTAAAGTCCATTTTTTCTTAATTTTTTTATCAATAATATTATTAAATATCATTTGAAATGTGACACCAACATCTCTTACAAATTGAAAATCTTTTTCAAAGTTATCTTTTTTGTAATCAAAAAAAATTCCACCAATTCCTCTTACTTCATTTCTATGAGGCAGATAAAAATATTCATCACACCATTTTTTATATTTTCTATAATATTTTTTGTTATTTCGATCACACATTTTTTTTAGAGTTTGATGAAATTTATTTTTTTCATTATTATCTTTTATTGATGGAGTTACATCCATACCTCCACCAAACCAATTTTGAGTTGTGCAAATATATCTAGTATTAAAATGCATTGCAGGAATATGTGGATTTTGCATATGCATTACTATTGAAATTCCAGAAGCCCAAAATCTAGGATCTTTACTAGCTCCAGGAATATTTTTTTGAAATTTTTTTGGAAATTTTCCATAGACTTTTGAAAAATTTACACCTGCTTTTTCAAAAATTTTACCACCTTTGATAATTCTATACTCACCACCACCTTCATCTTTACTTTTATTTCTTTGCCATGTTGTTGATTTAAATTTAATTTTATTTTTTTCTAATTTAACAATGTCATCACAAATAGCATTTTGTAAAAGCTTAAACCAATTACTAGTAAGGTCTTTTTTAATTTCGTTATTCATTTATATTAATTCTGTTTGTCTCAAACTTTCTGCTAAAACAATTGCAACTGAAGATGCGATATTAAGCGATCTAACATTTTTATTCATTGGTATTTTTAAGCGATCGTTTATTAATTTATGAACATTTTCAGGTACTCCAGCGCTTTCCCTGCCAAATAGTATTGTGTCGCTTTTATCAAAATTAAATTTTGTATAAGATATTGATGCTTTTGTTGTCATTAATACAATTCTTTGATTCTTTTTTGCTTTAAAAAAATGTTCAGAGCTTTGATATAAATCAATTTTATCCCAATCCATATAATCCATTACCACTCTTTTAAACCGTTTATCACTTAGAAGGAAACCACATGGTTCGATAATTTCAAGTTTAGCCCCTAAACAAGCGCATGTTCTAATTATTGCTGCTGTATTTTGAGGAATATCTGGTTCATATAATGCAATTATTGGTTTCTGGCTCATATTGCGTGTGTCATTCTTTCAGTAGAAAAAAAACTATTATCTTATAAAAAATTGTATATTAAGTGTTTTTTAATAATAATATTTAAAAAAATGTCAGATAAAAAGCCAAAAAGAAGAGAATTTTTATTCACTGCATCTTATGCTGTAGGAGCGGTTGGAGTTGGTGCAGTTGTTTGGCCGCTAGTTGACCAAATGAACCCAGATGCATCAGTCAAAGCTTTAGCAAGTACAGAGGTTGATGTAAGTACTGTTAAACCTGGAAACACAATAACAGTTCTTTGGAGAGGTAAACCAGTTTTTATTAGAAGAAGAACACAAGAGGAAATTACAGAAGCAAAATCTGTTAAAATGGAAGATTTAAAACATCCTGAAAAAGATGAGGACAGAGCAAAAGATCCTGAGTGGCTAGTAATGCTTGGTGTTTGTACTCACTTAGGATGTGTGCCTTTAAATGACAAAGGTGATTATGATGGATGGTTCTGTCCATGTCATGGTTCACATTATGATACATCAGGCAGAATAAGGAAGGGACCTGCGCCAACAAATATGGAAGTTCCAAAGTATGAGTTTGTAAATGCTAACACAATTAAAATAGGGTAAACAATAAGCTATGAGTGATCATGATTATCAACCTTCTTCAAAGTTAGGAAAATGGTTTAATGATCGCTTACCTTTATTAACTCTTTCAAATCATCTTACAGAATATCCTACACCCAAAAATTTAAATTATTGGTGGACTTTTGGAGGAATATTAACTTTTTGTTTAGTTGCACAAATAGTTACTGGCATAACATTAGCTATGCATTATATCGCTCATTCAGATTTAGCTTTTGCAAGTGTTGAACACATAATGAGAGATGTTAATTATGGTTGGTTAATTAGATATATTCATGCAAACGGAGCTTCAATGTTTTTTCTTGCAGTTTATATTCACATTTTTAGATCATTGTATTATGGATCTTATAAATCTCCAAGAGAAGTAATATGGATTATTGGAATGATAATTTATTTGTTAATGATGATGACAGCATTTATGGGCTATGTTTTGCCTTGGGGACAAATGAGTTTTTGGGGAGCTACTGTAATTACAAATCTGTTTAGCGCAATTCCTTTTGTTGGAGAAGGTATAGTATCTTGGTTATGGGGAGGCTTTGCAGTTGATAACCCAACTCTTACAAGATTTTATGCTTTACACTACTTATTACCTTTTTTAATTCTTGGACTAGTAGTTCTTCATATTTGGGCATTACATGTTCCAGGAAACAACAACCCTATTGGAATTGATATAAAAAAACCTTCAAAGGATACTGTTCCGTTTCATCCATATATTGTTATAAAAGATGGTTTTGCTTTATTAATGTTTATGATTGTATTTGCATTTTTTGTTTTTTATTCACCTAACATTTTAGGACATGCGGATAATTATATTGAGGCAAACCCAATGGTAACACCAACCCATATTGTTCCAGAGTGGTACTTATTACCTTTTTATGCAATTTTAAGATCTGTCCCAGATAAATTATTAGGTGTTGTAGCTATGTTTGCAGCAATTTTTGTATTAGTAATTTTACCTTGGCTAGACACTTCAAAAATTAGATCTGCAGTATTTAGACCTTTATACAAGCAGTTTTATTGGATACTTGTCGCTGATGTTTTAATTTTAGGATATATGGGTGCAATGCCAGCTGAAGGACTTTATTTATTGGTTGCTAGAGTGGCTACTGCGTATTACTTCATTCATTTTTTAGTTATTCTTCCAATACTAGGTTTTAAAGAAAAAACTCTTCCTGTTCCTTTAAATATTACAGAACCTGTTTTAGGAGGCTCACCTAATTTAGCTACCGCTAAATATAAAGAAAGTTTTGATAAATAAAGTGAAAAATTTTATAAAAATATTATCAATATTTACCTTAATCTGTTTTACAACAGCCCAATCTAATTCAGCTGAAACAGCTAAACTTTTAAAAACTGATTGGAGCTTTAAGGGTTTATTTGGTAAGTTTGATAGAGGTTCACTTCAAAGAGGCTATCAAGTTTACACAGAAGTGTGTTCTTCATGTCATTCAATGAAATATATGAGTTATAGAAACCTAAGAGAAAAAGGTGGACCAGAATTTTCAGAGGCCGAAGTTAAGGCGATAGCAGCTTCATTTGAAGTGACAGATGGTCCTAATGCAGATGGTGAAATGTTTACGAGATTAGCAAAACTCTCAGACAAATTTGTTACGCCTTATGAAAACGTTAAAGCTGCTGAAGCAGCTAATGGTGGCGCTTATCCTCCTGACATGTCTGTTCTAGTTAAAGCTAGAGGTGGTGGAGTAGATTATATTTATTCATTATTACTAGGTTATGAAGATGCACCAAGTGGAATGACTTTAGATGAAGGTGTTTATTATAATAAATATATGTATGGAAATAAGATTAAGATGGCAAGCCCTCTATCTGAAGGTATTGTAGAATATGGTGATGGAACAGAAGCTACTCTTGAACAGATGTCAAAAGACGTGACAACATTTTTAATGTGGGCAGCTGAACCACATTTAGAGTCTAGACACCAAATGGGTTTTAAAGCTATTTTTTATTTAATTATTTTAACTATCTTAGTTTATTTCAGTATGAAAAAAATATGGTCACGTGTTGAATCTGAAGTTTAATACATCACCATCTTTAACTATATAATCTTTTCCCTCTAGTCTCATTTTTCCATTAGTCTTAGAATTGACCCACCCATCATTTGCTACGAAATCTTCATACGAAATTGTTTCCGCTCTTATGAAACCCTTTTCAAAATCAGTATGAATTTCACCGGCTGCCTTTGGAGCTGTACAATTTTTTTGAATAGTCCATGCTCTAGTTTCCTCAGGTCCAGATGTAAAATAGGTGTCTAGTTCTAAAATTTTATAACCTTTTTGGATTAACAAGCTCAATCCTGTATTTTTTAGACCAATCATTTCCATGTAATTTTTTCTTTCAGAGGAGTCTAATTCATTAATTTGATTTTCTATGTCTGCTGATACAATTAATGTATTTTGTTCCCCAAACTTTTCTATAAAACTTTTTGTATACTGATTACCTTTCTGAACACTTTGTTCATCTACATTACAAACAAATATTTTTGGTTTGATAGAAAGAAGACCACTCTGATTAAGTTGTTTGCTTTCAAATTGTGATTTCAAAAGTGATATATCTTTATCATTATTTATACAATCTAAAGCAGTCTCTAATATCTTTAGTTGTTCTTCATCAACATTTTTCTTGTTACTTTTTTCTAATCTTTTTTGAATTGACTCTAAGTCTGCCAACAACATCTCTGTTTCAATTATTTCCAAATCTCTGATGGGGTCTACTGTTGGATTGACATTTTGAATATCATCTGAGTCAAAACATCTAATCATATGAATGATTGCATCGACTTCTCTAATATGTGATAAAAACTTATTACCTAGCCCTTCACCTTTTGACGCACCTTTTACTAAACCTGCAATATCA
>QBXA01000022.1 GCA_003283905.1 Pelagibacteraceae bacterium AG-319-F18
ACGTTTAACAAATAATACTGACTTACATTTTTCAACATCAAGAACTGGCATACCATAAATTGGACTTTGAGGATCTGTTTTTGCAACTGGATTTGTTACATCATTGGCACCTATTACAAAAGCTACATCAGCATTTGCAAAGTTATTATTAATCTCCTCTAGCTCAAATACTTCATCATAGGGTACATTTGCCTCAGCAAGTAAAACATTCATATGTCCTGGCATTCGCCCTGCAACAGGATGAATTGCGTAAGAAACCTTTATGTCGTTCTTTTTTAACGTATCAACCATCTCTCTTAAAGCATGTTGTGCTTGAGCAACAGCCATACCATAGCCCGGCACAATAATTACTGATGAAGCATTCTTCATTAAAAAAGCGGCATCATCTGCATTTCCACTTTTAACTGGTCTTTGTTCTTTATTTTGTGCTGAAGCTGATTGTTCAGTTGCACCAAATCCACCTAAGATTACATTAAAGAATGATCTATTCATTCCTTTACACATTATGTAAGATAAGATTGCTCCAGATGACCCAACCAATGCTCCTGTAATTATTAATGCAGTATTTTCTAAGGTAAAGCCAATTCCAGCAGCAGCCCAACCTGAATACGAATTTAACATTGAAATCACCACTGGCATATCTGCACCACCAATTGGAATTATTAATAAAAAACCAATTAAAAAAGATACAGCTAATAATATCCAAAATAAATTAGAAGATTGTGTAGAGCAAAGTAGATAGGTTAACACAATTATTGAAATTAAAATTAAAGCATTAAGTGGATGCTGACCTTTAAAAGTAATAGGTGATCCTGACATTATTCCTTGGAGTTTTAAAAAGGCAATAATTGATCCTGAAAAAGTTATCGCACCAACTGCTGCACCAATTGACATTTCAATCAAGCTTCCAAGCTTAATGTTACCAGGAGATCCTAGATTAAATGCATCTGGATTTAAGAAAGCAGCTATTGCAACAAATACCGCTGCAAGCCCAACCAAACTATGAAAGCCAGCAACTAATTCCGGCATCGCTGTCATTGGAATTTTATAAGCGATAAAAGCACCAATTAATCCTCCTATTAAAAGAAAGATCAAAACAACTACAAATCCAGTTGAAAAATTACCAATTGATAAAAAAGTAACAGTAACTGCAATAATCATTCCTAAAATTCCAAAGAAATTTCCTTGTCTAGAAGTCTCTGGTGAAGAAAGCCCTCTTAAAGCTAAAATAAATAATACCCCTGAAATTAAATAAAAAATGGCTGATAAATTTGCTGATATCATTATTTATCCTTTTTCTTTTTTTTATACATTGCAAGCATTCTTTGAGTTACTAGAAAGCCTCCAAATATATTAATTGCTGCTAATGATATTGCCAAGAATCCAAATGTGCTTGAGGTATTAAATATACTATCAGAGTTACCTGCTAAGCCAGCAATAACTGCGCCAACAATTATCACGGATGAAATTGCATTAGTAACAGACATTAAAGGAGTGTGTAGTGAAGGAGTAACACTCCAAACCACATAATATCCTATAAAAATTGAAAGGATAAAAATACTTAATCTGAATATAAAAGGATCTATTTCCATAATTTTATTTTATTAGAGTTTTCTCAATTATCTCATCTTCTAAATTTATATTAATTTTTTTGTTTTCTTTATCATATAAATTTGACACAAAATTAAATACATTTTTTGCGTATAAATTTGATGCTGATGTAGGAAGTTTATTTAAAATATTACTTTCCCCCATTATTTTAACACCTTTTTTATCTACAATTTCATCCACTTTAGTAAAAGCCGTGTTTCCACCTTGAATTGCTGCTAAGTCATAAATGATTGAGCCAGAATTCATATTATTAATCATATCTTCTTTAATAATCACTGGTGCTTTTTTTCCTGGAATTAAAGCTGTACAAATCACAATATCTATTTTTTTTAGTGTCTCTGATAATAATTCTTCTTGTTTCTTTTTAAAATCATCTGATGTTTCTTTTGCATATCCTCCCTCGGTCTCTAAATTTTCTGCACCTTCAACTGTTAAAAATTTTCCCCCTAAACTTTCAACCTGTTCCTTAGAGGCCGTTCTAACATCTGTTGCAAACACAATTGCTCCCATTCTTTTTGCAGTTGCAATTGCTTGTAATCCTGCAACGCCTGCGCCAACTACCAATACTTTTGCCGCTGGGATTGTGCCCGCTGCTGTCATCATCATTGGAATGGCTTTTTTAAAATTAGCAAACGACTCTATAACGGCTTTATATCCTGCAAGATTAGCTTGGGAAGACAATATATCCATAGATTGAGCTCTTGTTATTCTTGGAAGTTGTTCGAGTGAAAAAGTATTAATATTTTTTTTTACTAAATTATCTATTTTATCTCTATTATCATATGGATTTAAAACTCCAATAAATGTTTGATTTTCTTTTAATATAGAATTTTTATCATCACTTAATAAACCTAATTGAACAATAATATCTGCTTTACTTATTATTTCTTTTTCATCTTTTAAAATTGATACTCCTAATTCTTTATATTCTTCGTCTTTAATTCCAAGATGACTTCCGTAATTTTCAGATAAAGAAACTTCAAGACCAAGTGATATATATTTTTTTGCAATCTCAGGAGTAATTGCTATTCTTTTTTCAATTTTTTGATTTTCTAAAACAGAAGCAATTTTCATACATTTATCTTACAGTGAGAATACTGCCATTAAAACCAAAACACCAATAACTGCAACTGTTCTTCACAACACAAACTTCGTAAAATTATTCCAGATATTTTTATGGTTTTCATTGTCCATAAAAATTACTTCTGTCTTGCTTTAAATTTTGGATTAGTTTTATTGATTACGTATACACGACCTCTTCTTCTAACCAGTTTAGAATTAAGATCTCTTTTTTTAATAGATTTTAATGAACTTTTTATTTTCATAATTTTTCACCTTTAATAAACGAAGTTACATAATCTTTCAAATCTATTTTTCCATATTTATTAATTATTTTGCGATTATTTGATATCTTAGTTAATGCAGATGCATATCGCTCGCCATATCTAGGTTTTAGATATGTTATTTTGGTATTAAACATTTTGGCAAGTTCTTTAATTGAATAAGATTTTTTGTGACTTATGCTGTAATGAACACATTTGTTTTTACTCCAAGCTTCAATACAAATTTTAACAGTATCATCAATATGCGTAAACCTTCTTGTTTGTGTCCCAGGTCTAACAATTGTTAAAGGTTTATTCTTTTTATACTGATTTTCAAAAATACCAACAACAGTTGCCATATTGCCTTCTTTGATTTGCCCTGGTCCATAGACATTATAAAAATAAATGACTTCATATTTAAAATTAAACCATTTTCTTAAGTTTTCTAATAACTCTAAATTTTTAGATTTAGTAAATGCATAAGGAGATAAATTTTTATCATCCCCATTATTTCCTAAAGAGGCAGATGTTGCTGAGTAAATAAGTTTAATATTATTTTCTAAAGAAAATTTAAAAACAGCATTTGAGCCAATTGAATTTGACTTAAAGCATTCATCAAATTTTTTAAAGCTTTGATAAATTCTTGCAAATTCTCCAAAATGAAAAATTGAATGAATTCGTTTTTTTATTTTATTTAAATGACTAGAAATATCAATCGTGTCTGCTTTTAAATATTTAATTCTGTTATTTTTTAAATGATTTTTTTTATTACCTGAAGAATAATTATCTAAACTAATAATTTTTTTATTTGTATTGTTTAAAAGAGACTTAATTAGATTAGAACCAACAAATCCAGCACCACCAGTTACAATTATGAAATTTTTCATTTAGATATGCCTGGCAATGTCCTACTTTTCCATGTCTTAAGACAAAGTACCATCGGCGCAGAAAGGCTTGACTTCCGAGTTCGGAATGGGATCGGGTATGACCCTTTCGCAATAATCACCAGGCAACAATTACTTACTAAATAATATATTAAATGTAAAGGTTAATTAATTTAATATTTTGTTACATCATTTCACCTTTAATTTTGTTAATTTTTTCTTACCCATCTAAATTGTTAAAACTTTTTGGAAATAAATCTTTTTATAAAAAATTTCCACTATGGTGGGGCCTGGTACCAAATGATATTATTCTTGATTTGACAGATAGAATATATGCTCCAATAAATATAAGAATGACAAAAAATGAAATAACAAAGACTCTGTCAGATGTGGGATTTACAAAGATAGAGGTAAAAGAAGTTAGAGACGGACTTTTTATAAAAGTAATAAAATAAGATTTTATTGTAATAAAGATAATTTTTTTTAATCTTCAAATTTTAAAGTAATTTCATTTTTAAAAGAACAGTTCTTTATATCAAGTTGATTTGGGTGAGTATAATTTTTAGAGATTATTTTTGGATTTTTTTCAAAACTTAGCTCTAACACTTCAGGAATATAATTCTCATCTATATTAGCCCAATTGTTAGGATGGATATGAATAAGATCAAGTGAAAAGTTTTCAATAAATTCTCTTACTTTATCTAAATTTTTATTTAAATCATGGAATTCTATAACTAGTCCAACTATGTTATCTTGCATCAATAATATACTATCTAATAATTCATATTCTGATCCATCTATATCAATTTTAAAAAATACATTTGAGACATTTTTAATATGTGGCATATCTTTTTTGCTTATTTTTTTTTTTGTATAAAATTTTCTACAAAAACTAAAATATGAAAATAAATTAAGAATTGATTTTAATAAGTAATTTTTTTGAAAAAAAATAAATTTAATCAATTGTTTTAAAAATTTAATTATTAAAAATGGGAAATCTAATACATCATCATAAAGTTTTAATTTAATATTTTTATTTTTATTTTTGAAATCCTTTTCGAATTTCCAATTATCGTGTATTCCATAACTAATTAGGTTTTCTGATTGACTAAGTGAATTAGTGCCTATCAAATAAGCACCATCTGTATTTCCTCCTAATCTTACCAGATCTGCCTGAAATTTAGGTTTGAAATTTTTTGGTAAGGGCATAAACGTTTTATTAATGATTACAGTCTCTTTATTTTTTTAATCTCTTAAGATCTTCCTCAACCATCATTTTTGATAAATCTTCAATTAAGACTTTTGGTTTCCAATTAAGTATTTTTTTTGCTTTTGAAAAGTCTCCTAATAACGTATCAACTTCTGTAGGTCTGTAATATTTTGGATTTATTTTTATAATTACTTTCTTATTTTTAACATTGAAAGCCTTTTCATTTTTTCCCTTACCTCTCCATTGAATATTTATATCAAGATGCTTACAACAAAAATTTACAAACTGTCTAACACTGTAACTTTTATTTGTTGCTAATACATAATCATCTGGTTTTTTTTGTTGAAGCATTTTCCACATACCCTCAACATAATCTCCAGCAAAGCCCCAATCTCTTTTGCTATCTAAATTTCCAAGTTCTAGAAATTCTCTTTTTTTAAGTTTAATTTCACACAATCCTTTAGAAATTTTTCTTGTGACAAACTCTTCTCCTCTCAAAGGAGACTCGTGATTAAATAAAATTCCGGAACATGCAAACATTGAGTAAGAGTCTCTATAGTTTTTTGTTATATTATGTGAAAATACTTTTGAAATTGCATATGGGCTTCTAGGATTTAAAAAAGCATTTTCATTTTGAATTTTTGAAGAACTATTTCCAATCATCTCAGATGACGAAGCTTGGTAAAACTTTACATTTTTTTGTGTAATTCTAATAACTTCAAGAATTCTTAGTGCTCCTAAAGCTGTTACGTTGGCTGTTGAAATTGGTGTTTCAAATGATGACTTTACAAATGATTGTGCGGCTAAATTATAAACTTCGTGAAATTTATATTTTTTAAACAATCTGAAAATGCTGTCAAAATCTGACAAATCGAAGTCTTCATAAATTAAATGATCCTCAATTCCCAAATACTTATGTCTCCAATTATCACTCCTTGAATTTCTCCGATCTGCAACAATAACCTTATATTTTTTCTTTAGTAAAAAACTACTTAGGTAACTTCCATCTTGACCTGAGCCTCCTGTAATAAGAGCAATTTTTTTTTTCATAGAATTTATATCAATTATACATATCTTTTTTAAATTTAATAGCTAATGTAAAAGTATTCCTGCCTAAAGATATTTATATAAGAATTTAAATTAATAACTTGATGACAAAAAAATAATTTACCAAAAATACTTCAAAAGCACAATTAATAGTATTTAGCTTTTTTGAACATCTGTAAAGATTGTATATATTTACTAAATCTTTTTGGAGATATGTTTAACTTACTCATATAATTGTGAATTGCATAATTATTTAAGTTAGATGTTTTTAGCTCTAGAACAGAAAAACTAAATTTTTTTTTGATTGTTTTTCTATTATTTTCAAAATTAAAAAAAGAGATATTTGTGTCAAAAGTAAATCTAAGATCATCATCAATATTATAATATTCTCTATTATATTCAACTATTGATGTCTTGAAAAATTTATTACTTTTTAAAAATAAAAAAGTTTTAGGATGCTTATGAATATTTTTGAAATCATCAAAGATTAAAAGTCCGTCTTCATTTGTATACTTAAAGTTATTATAAAAAAATTTTTCAACAAGTTTATTACTTTTATTTTTTATTTCTATTCTAGAATGATTTTCATGATTGTAAGATCTTTCACGAATTTTAAACCTGGATGAAAAACCATCAATATTCTGTTGTGCTAAATAAAGATTTTTTGTATCAAAATAAGTTGATTTAATTGATCTATCTGAAAAACTTTTTTTAAAATTAAAATACTTCATCCATTTGGTAAAATGAGTATAGTTTAATATAGGAAATTTAATTTCAAATCTTTTTGTCATAATTATTTATATAATATATAAAAAATCTAATTTAATTATAAAAATCTTTTATGTTAAAAGATGTTTCTTTTAACTTTTTTTTATTTACGATTAAAGTGTGACCTTCTTCTAATAAATAATTATTGTAATTACTTTCCTTAATCTCCATGCTTGCTTTTCCATAAATATTTTTTTTACTAAAAACCATAAAATCTATTGAATTTGAATTTGCTAACACATTTTTTATAACAACTATACTTTCATCTTTTGTTGCTACACCAATATTATTTTTTTTTATTTCTAGTTGATTTAAACTAAGATTACTTTTTTCACCAATTGAGAGGGCTTTATCTTTTACATTGCTTACAAAAGCATTATCTATCAAAACATTAGATCCTGAAAAGTCTAGACCATCACCTCCAGCATTATTAATTTTAATATTATCTATTGATCCCTTTGAAAAATCTATATCTATTGCATCAGACAAAGAGTCTTCAATTATAATTTGATTTATTTTAAATTTAGATTTTACAATATTAATAGCATCTTCAGCAAATATGTCTGAAAAAATAACATTATCAATTCTAAGATTAGTTTTATAAAAATTAATTCCACCAGTTAAAAAGTGTTGATTATTTTTAAAAAAACTTAAATTTTTAAAAATAGTATCTTCAATTATAGTTTCATCCTGACAATTTTCTACAAATATTCCATTTGAATTATTATTTTTAAAATAAATTTTTGTTTTTTTGTTTATTTTTTTATTTATAATTAAGCATCCATTTTTAATGTGAATATAAGCTTTATTATTTAAAATTATCTCAGAGCCTCCCTCAATAATTAAATTTTTATTTTTTAGCAGAATAGGTTCACTAATCTCTTTAAGTCCTCTCAAAAATATTGATTTATTTTCAAATGGAATTGAATAATTATTTAGATAAAAATTATTTTCTAAATGTATCATTTCAGAACGAAAATTTTTACCAATACCGTAATTAATATTTACATAGTCAAATTTTTTTATTTCTTTTAAGTTATGTTTATAAATATACTTTTTAATTTGAAATCTTTTTTTTGGAATAGTAAAATTATTTTCAAATTTATAATCTTCAATTTCACAATTTTTATATTGCTCATCTTTTAAATCAATTTTTTTTGAATTTATAGATTTTAAATTTTTTAGATAACAATTTTTTAAAAAAGTTAGTTTGTAAACTTTTATTTCCTTGGGTATTAGATTATGAAAATGTATTTCTCTATTATCAAATGCTCTAATATAAAGAAATTTATTAATTAAATTGAGATAATTATCATTTTTTACAGATATACTCGAGTCTACATTATTTTTAAAATCTTTCTTATTTAAAATTTCAATGACTTTATTAAGATCATTATAAATATAGGAAAAATTATTTATAATTTTTATCTTTTCAGTTAAAAATTGGTTATGACAAACTTTACCGAAAGGTTTACAATTTTTTTTTAAATGAAATTCAATT
>QBXA01000023.1 GCA_003283905.1 Pelagibacteraceae bacterium AG-319-F18
CAATGTTGCAAATGGCCATAGACCAGATGAGAACCATGTATCTAATACATCAGTATCACGAATTAAGTTTTCATCTTTACCGTAATGTTTTTTAGCTAATTCTTTTGCTTCTTTTTCGTTATAGGCTACAAAGATTTTTTTATCTGGTCCATACCAAGCTGGTATCTGATGGCCCCACCAAAGCTGTCTTGATATACACCAAGGCTCTATATTGTTCATCCATTGAAAATAAGTTTTGGACCAATTTTCAGGAAAAAAATTTATCTTCTTGGAATTAACAACTTCTTTAGCCTTAACAGATAATTTTTCTGCATCAGCAAACCATTGCTCTGTTAAGAAAGGTTCGATTATTGAATTAGATCTATCACCATATGGAACTTTATTCTTAATGTCTTCTTCTTTAACAAAAAATTCTTTTTCTTTAAGCTCTTTTAAAATTCTCTTTCTTGCTTCAAATCTGTCTAATCCAATATATTCTTTTGGAGCATTTTCATTAATTTTACCAGCTTCTGTAAATATATTAATAATCTCAAGATTATTTCTTTGTCCGACATCATAGTCATTAAAATCATGTGCGGGTGTAATTTTTAGTGCACCAGTTCCTTGTTCAGGATCTGCATAATCATCTTCTATAATGTTAATTTTTCTTCCAACTATTGGTATTGTAACTGTTTTGCCAACAAAAGATTTAAATCTTTCATCTGTTGGATTTACAGCGATAGCTGTATCGCCTAGCATTGTCTCAGGTCTTGTTGTTGCTATTGTTATAAATTCATCGGTTTCATCAATAGGATATTTGATGTAATAGATTTTTGAATTTACTTCTCTTTGATCAACTTCAAGATCTGAAATTGCAGTTTTTAAAACAGTGTCCCAATTTACTAGCTTCTTATCTTTGTAAATTAAATCTTTATTATAAAGATCTACAAAAACTTTAATTACAGATTTTGAAAGATTTTCATCCATAGTAAAAGCATTGCGAGACCAATCACAAGAACATCCTAATTTTTTTAATTGATTAATAATAATGTCGCCATATTGTTCTTTCCATTCCCATACTTTTTCTATAAATTTTTCTCTACCAATTTCATTTTTATCAATTTTTTCAGCAGTAAGTTTTCTTTCAACTAAAGCTTGGGTGGCTATACCAGCATGATCAGTACCTGGTTGCCATAAAGTTTCATAATTATTCATTCGATAATATCTAACTAATAAATCTTGAATAGAATTATTTAAAGCATGTCCCATATGAAGACTCCCAGTGACATTAGGAGGTGGAATTACAATTGAAAATTTT
This sequence comes from Pelagibacteraceae bacterium AG-319-F18, assembly GCA_003283905.1. GTDB lineage: Bacteria > Pseudomonadota > Alphaproteobacteria > Pelagibacterales > Pelagibacteraceae > Pelagibacter. Next base: position 1,298 of record QBXA01000023.1, read on the forward strand.
TTTGAGTTTTCTCTAGGTTTAAAAAGTTCATTTTTTTCCCAATAAGAATATATTTTATCCTCAATATCAGAATGTATATATTTATCGCTACTCATAGTGTTTAAAGTTTATAATTTAATAATCTAAATTAACAATAATCAATTTAGATCGTTATTTAATAGACTAATGAGAAATATTTAATATAAAAAGGCATCTGAAGCTATTAGCTAAACAAGAAGGCAACGTGGCGGAATGGTTACGCAGAGGATTGCAAATCCTTGTATCCCGGTTCGATTCCGGGCGTTGCCTCCAAAAAAAATCTTGTTTTAGTTATAAAAAAAAGTAAGTTGAGTTTTTTATATTCCTCGGTAGCTCAGTTGGTAGAGCAGTTGACTGTTAATTCAAGCTAATCATTAACGAAGAAGTTGTATTATAAACAACTAACTAATGAAAGGCTAAATGTTCATATTTTCCAAGACACTATCGGAAAATAGTTTGTTCCTAAAAAACATTCACTTTAATTCACTATATATAAAGAGTGATAAACTTTGTGGTTGCTATATTAGAGCAAATAACACTTGGAAAGTTATCTGAGCATTTTAGAAGATATATATGAAAATATATAGAGTAACACCAAAGAATGGTAAATGGATTATCCAAACAACAGCTGATAGAAAAACAGTAAAAGTTGAAGGTTCTCCATTTGCTAAACCGACTGAAGCTGAAGCAGCAATGTTTAAGCTTTTGCAGTCTGGCAAAAAAGAAACAAAACCAGGTATCACATTCGTTGATGCTTTCTATAAATTTGCTCAAATGAAGTTAGCTCTAAATAATGAGACTAATAAAACTACTGAGCATTCTCTCAAAAGATATATGACTACTTATGATTTAAGGATTGTTCCTTATATGAATAAGTCTGTTTTATTATCTGAGTTCAAACTAGGCGATATGGAAGCTTTTTTAAAAGCAGCTTATGATGACAAAGTTCCTTTCAAAACTTTAAGGAATGCTGTCAAAGATATTAAGCATTTTCTTAAACAAGCTAATCTTAGAGGCTGGTCTCCATGTAGAGATATGGAAACTTTTAAGATCTATGATTTTCCTTATGTCATTCCAGCAGATGATAGCTTGATTGTAAAAAGACCAGTTCATGTATTGGACCAGGAAAAGTGTTTCAAGCTTATCATGAATGCCTACAACCAATGGCAACAATCTAATAACAGAGACAGAGATGCAGCAAATCGTTTTGCAATATTCTCTCTTATGTTTATGTTTGGTATCAGAGCATCTGAAATGCAAGGTATCAAACTTTCATCTATTGATCTTGAAGCTAAAACTTTAAAGATTGAAGGTGCTTGGATTGAAGCTGCATATAGAAATAGTTTGAAAAACTATGGAAGCAGAAGAACAATAAATCTTAGTGATGATGATATAAAGTTCTTCAAAATATGGTTCTACTTTTTAGATGGTTTAGAAAAGAACAATCCTTTTTTATTACCAGCTATGAGAGAGAAAGGTCCATTGAGTTACAAATATATTAATGCTCAGGTATGGAAAGGCTATGCTCAAGAAGGCTTGGCTGACATAACAGTTAGAAGAGATGGTCATGTAGTGATTAATTCTTCTCCACTAAAAGGTCATCCAACAAAAACTTTTAGACATAGGTTTTGTACAAAGTTAATGAGAGCTTTGAAGGATCAGGAGATGGACCAAAACGAAGTTAAAGCTCAGGCTGGTCATGTTCAGTTCACTACAACATCTGGCATTTATGGTAATCATTTAATTGATATAGCAAAAGAAGATCAAGATAGGATTGCAAAATCAAGAGGCAAACATCTTGGAACTTCTATATTTCAACAAATATCCGAAAAATAATTAGGTATGTAAGGTCATGGAGGCTGCAAGATCGCAGTCTCTGTGGCTGTGAGAGCTTAATTTTTTTTTAATTTCTTATAAATTTCGTTTAATCTAGTATTAAATCTAATCAAGCCTTGTATAGAAGTCATGAACATAATATTTTTATTATTCCTTTTTACTAAAGGCTCAGCAACTTTTATTGTTTCAGTCATATCATCATTAAGTTTTTTAACTTCATCAATAAGTTTCGTACTGTAAATTCCAAGATAGTCGTTACCTTCTCTTATAATTTGGTTCTCTTTTTTTAGCTGCTCATTTTCTTTTGTATATTTCTCAACATCTTTACGAAGTAATCCATTAATCCTTTGATGGTTCTTATCTATATTCTTTACCTCCTGGAGCTCCTTCTCTAGCCTATCAATGGTCTTATCCAGCTCAGCTATTATCTTTTGCTGCTCTTTATCTAATATTATTTTTTCTTTAATCTTCTTTTTTATTATCTCTGTCTGCATCTTCTAACACCTCATCCATAACCAGGTCATACATACCATTAGGATTTTCAATAAAAGCAATTTCTGCTTTGGTTTCTTTTATTATTTCTTTTACATGGTCCTTAGCTTGTTCAAGAACTACTGTAAGATTTGGAAAATTAGATGGATATACTCCATATATATAAAGATCATTAATAGCTGCTGCTACTCTTGATAGACCTTGGTATCTTCTTTTAAGTCTTTGTGCTTTATTATCTATTGGCAAGTTGTGAGGAATATCAGTCATTTGCTTTTCTCCACTTTGTATTTTCTATTTTAACTTCCATACTTTTAACCTCCTGAGAGGCTGGTTCAGTACCTTCAGTAGCTTTCTCTTCACTATCGAAAACTTCCTCCAGGACAAAACTTGCCTCTCCAGTTGTTGTTTTAATTATTTTTGACATACTTCTTCTCAAGCTCAGTTATCTTTTGGTATGCTCTAGTGAGCTCAAGATTAGCTTCATCAAGATCGCCTTTAAGTCTTGCAAACTTATCGACATCTTTGCCATAAGGAATTTCAATATCATGAGGTCTAGTAACACTCTCAACAACATTACCTTTATTCCTGGTTGACTGAACTAATGGAACATTATCACTTAAACCAACTGCAATAAGTTCTCTACTGCCAGTAGCTTTAGGTTCATGCCATAAGCTAATCATAAATTTACAATCAGCATCTGGATAATCTTGCTCTTCAATATCAATATGAAAGAATGGTGCTCTGTATATAGCCATTATTTGTCCTCCAATATTGCATCATAAGTTGCTCTCATCTTAGGATCATGTTCAAGTCCACCAGATCCAGGAGGATATTCATCATCAAACTGCTCATACTTAGCAGCATCAAATCCTCTATCTAACACTTCATGATTTTTTGTATTTTTAACTATGTAACTTGGATCAACTAAATCATTGCATGTAACACCAAAGAAGTCTGCTAACTGCTTTAGTCTGTATGCACATGGAGTATTCATTCCAGTTTCATATTTATTTATTTGTTGGTGTGTAATACCAAGTGAACCAGCAACAACTTTTTGAGGCATGAATGGTTGTCTATTTAATCTTAAAAATTTTAAGTTAGCTCCAATCATTCTTACAAAGCTAATACTATCTGCTGTGTTTTTTTTCATTCTGGTCCTCCATAAATTTAGCAATATCTTTATTGATTATATTGACATCAATATCTGGAGATCTTTCAGCTGTTGCTTTAAAACAAGCATCAGGCATCTGCTGATATTTAGTGTGCATATTTAAGAAGTAGCAAGGTTTGCCATCTCTATCTTTTATATACCAAGCTGTGTCGTCTAATCTTTTGTATGATCCAGTTGATGGATCTAGAAATTGCTCCTTAGACATAGAGCAATAACTTTCTCTTTTTTTTCTCATAATAAATCCTCCATAAATGAGTTTCGGTTAAGTTGAGTAGCAAGAACTGAGATAAGTCTTGCTGCTATTTTTGGGGGAAACTCTATTGTTTCGCCATGATTAGTTAATAATAAAATCTCTTCTTGAATGAGAGGCAGCTGATCGTATCTGTCATTAGACATCTTTGTTGCTATTGAATTAATCAGTTGCTCATTTAATTTTCGGTGCTGCTCCAACTGTTGGTTTTCTTTACAGTTAGGAAATTTAAGTATGTTAGTTTCTACTTTAATCTCTTGGTTGTGGTTTTTGTCTGTACTCATTCTTTATATATTCTTTGTATTCTTCTCTAAATTTTTCATCTTTTTCAAAAGTCGATCTACCATTTAGTTCTTGGTTTAGTTTCCACTCCAAGTAACTCATCGGTATTAATCTCTTCTGACTTTTCTTTATGCATGTCATGTGATTGAACGATGTAAGCAAGAGCATCATCGTATGTATCTTCTTTAAATTTGTGAGTTGCTCTAATAAGTTTTGCCTGAGCATACAGCAAAGGTATTATGTGAGCTGGTATGTCTGACTTTAAATATGGATCTAAGAGGATGGACCAAGCAGCTGCAATCTTTTTCATATTGCGATTGAATGATCCATAATCCTCTTCTCTGGATTGTTCTAATTCTTTTAATCTATTGTTTAGATTTTTTACCATTAGAACCTTTGTAATCCTCATGAGCTTTTTGGATGTAGAACTCAACTGTCTTAGACATTGAGATAGGCAGCTCAAATTTTTTCTGGGAAAGCTCTTCCAACAGATTATAAGTCTTAATGTTGATTGCCACAGATTTAAATTTGTCTGGGTTCATAGTTAAGCCTCCAACTCAGATGGATTGAAGCTTGTATCAGCAGCTGTTGCACCATCTGCATCAGCCTTCTCTACTCTGTAAAAAGTATAGAACTCTGTACCTTCAGGCATCTTGCCTTTGCCACTAGCTTTTTGCTTGTAAGCACCGAAGCGATGTTTAATTCCATCAACAACGATTGTGCCTGACATATCATAAGAGCTTGGAGATTTTTTATTTACTGCAATAAACGCAGCTCCAAGATCAGGTCTCTCTTTTTTTTGGTCGTTCTCAATCATTAGATAACTCCTTTAGATTGTAGGTTTGATTTAACTGAAGTGAACTTTTCCATAAAAGCCTGGTAGCTTAGAGGATTGTTATTCTTCAGATCGGATAAGAAAGGTTTGTTTTTAGACAACCATTCTTTGTAGTTTCCAGCATGACTAACTGCATTTAAATCAGTTAATGCTGCTTGGATTTTTTTATCAGTCTGCTCTATTGCAGAAGAGACTTCTTCAGCTGATGCAATGCTGTCATTTGTTATTCCAACAAAAGCCAACATCCTACCAACAGCAGATGTTTCGCAATTTTCTAGTGCAGATGTCTGATTTATTCTTGATGCTGATCTTTTTTCTTCAGCATGACCAGTAGCAATGACATTGCCACCAATTACACCTGATGCTTTCATAACAACAGTATCTTTATCTATTGATATAATCTCAGTAAGGATCTGAAGCTTAGCACCTAGGTTTCTTCTTACAACAGCTACTCTATGAGGAACAGTTGCATATTCTTTTCCATGGATCGAAATCATCGAACCATTTTTCGACCTTTTAAAGTCGTTAATAGTCGAAATAATATCGTCTGGAATTATAGTATTATTATCGTTATTAGACATATTACTCCTATGGTTATTGCAGCAATTTTTATTCTTTTTAAGAGTGCTGCTTTTCTCTTCTGTTCAGCTCTATGCTGAGCATAAAATTCTTTTGCAAAGGCATTGGTCCATCTGTCCATTAACTTACCTTCCATAAATCTTTAGCTTCTTTTAATAATTCTTCTGGTAATCCATTCCATGCGTAAGGATGATCAAAGTTAGGATCAATCATTGAAATACTATTCTCAATAATTTCTTCTCTAGTTAGATCCTGGAATTGTGCTAATATTTTTTCTCTTCTTAAAAATGTTCTATACATTATCTGTAAATTTCTTTGCATTCCTTCAACAGTCAAATGCTTACAGTTGGTACTATCAAAAATTTGGAAACCAGTTGCTGTTGCGTACAACAAATAAACTGGAACTTTAAATCCATAGTGAGCTCCATATACTGAGCATTGGACCAAGTGATTGAAGCTAGGTGTCGCTGGTACAGATGAAACAAGAAAAGATCTGCTTCCATCCTTCTTAACTTTACCAAGACGACTATACTTAGTCTTTAATTCAATAATCTTATGAGGAAAGGCTGAGCCAACAAATGGAGTAGAAAAATGCTCAGGTGGATTTGCACCACACTCATTAGGATTACCGAAATCAAAATCAATTCTTCCAACAACTGGTAAAAGAGGCAAGGACACATGAGAAAAGAAATCCTCTCCTACCTGGTTGTCATTTGGAATTGATATTTGTCTTTCACAAGTTACTGAAGAACTTGCAACACCTAACTCTGTTAATCCAAGATTTGCGTTTCGTACTATCTCTGGAACTTCCTCCAGGTACTTTATTTTTTTATCGCTATCTTTGTCATCGACTGGATTGTATTCTTTAAAAATTTCTAATTGTTCTTGTATTGAATTATCTAAACTTAATTTTTCATTTTTACTTGGAGCTATTTTTTTTGTTAATGGATTTAATTTCCAAATTGTTTCTGCATAAGTTCTTTGCAGAGCATCTCCAACTCTTTTACCAGCTTCCATTGCAGAGTTGCTTTCAAACAATTCTCTTCTTTGAGCTTGAGTTAAATAAACATATTTAAATAACCAACTGCTATCAGGTATTGAAAACTGTGTTGCTGAGTAATGATTGATGTTTAGTTTTTGTGCGAACTGTGGAAGAGTTTTCTCTTCTAAAGGATCTTGTAAAATTTTATTATTTAATTGCATTGATGCCTACATAAACACTCTGTCTATGTATGCAATCAATTTTAGACAGCTAGTCTAAGATGACTTTCGAAGTAGATATATTTATTATTTCAGCTGTTTTAGTTTTTTCAGCTTCTTTTGATTTCTTTTTTGGGATTAAATGAGATTTAGTGTTCTTGTATTGATCCATATCGATCAAC
>QBXA01000024.1 GCA_003283905.1 Pelagibacteraceae bacterium AG-319-F18
TCCGAAAAAATTTACTCTAAAGACTTCTTCAATTTGTTCTATATCTATATCTTTTTCCTTTTTAGGATTCCAAGTACCTGTTGAAAAAAAACATATATCTATATTTTCAAACTTATTTTTAATTTCATCAAATACTTCTGTGCACTTTTTTTTATCTGTTACGTCTAGTGGGAAGGCTGAGATATTTTCATATATATTTGAAAGTTCATTTAATAATTCAGTTCTTCTTGCTGATACAGCCACATTCCACCCTTTACTTGCAAATTTAATTGCTAGAGCTTTACCAATTCCAGTACTACCACCAGTTATCCAAATAGTTTTTTTGCTCATTTTTTGCTATGTATTATTAACATGATTAAAAATAAATTATTAACATTTATATTGTTTCTAATCATTACTTTTTCAGCCTCTTTAATTGGAGGTTTAGCTACAATTAATTTTAAGGAACCTTGGTATTCATTATTAAATAAACCAATATTTAATCCGCCAGACTGGGTGTTTGGCCCCGTGTGGACTACTCTGTATTTGATGATGACTATTTCAATATGGCTATATTGGCATACAAAAAATAAAGAAATAAACACAGTTTATATTTATTTTATACATTTGGTTTTTAATACAACTTGGAGTATAACTTTTTTTGTATTTCACAATATGTCTTTAGCTTTAGTTGTGTTAATCATGTTAATCTCTTTGATTATTAATCTCATTTTAAGGTTTAGACGCGTCAAGATGATTAGCGCTTATTTAATGATTCCATATTTACTTTGGTGTTCCTTTGCACTAATTCTCAATACTAGTTTAATAATATTAAATTAATTATGGAAGATGTTGTAGTAATAGGTGGTGGAATAATAGGAGTAGCAACAGCTTATTTTTTATCTAAAGAAGGCAGAAAAGTAAAAGTTATAGAAAAAGATCCAACATATAAAACTGCCTCATTCCCTCTATCCTTAGGTGGATTTAGAAGACAATTTTTTCAAAGAGAAAATATTCTATTAGGAAAGTTTGCTAGAGAATTTATTTTTCAAATACCTGAATTATTAAAAACTGAAAAAAATCCAAATCCCACAGCAAGCATGGTAACAAACGGATATCTTTTAATGTTTGGCCCCGAACATGCTGAGGAACAATACCGAGCTTTAGAAAATCATAAAGAGTGTGAAGCGGGAACAAAAAATATTAAAGGATCAGAATTACCAAAAGTATTTCCCTATGTTAACAATGAAGGAATTGAAACTGCAACTTATACTGACAATCAAAGTGAAGGATGGATCGATCCATTTATGTTTCACAGTGCTCTTAAAAGCAAAGCTATAGAGCTTGGTGCTGAATTTGTTAAAGGAGAAGTTAAAAGTATTTCTGAAATTAAAGCTAAAACAATTGTTTCAGCAGCAGGATGTTGGACAAAGGAGTTACTAGAAGATATTCCAGTTGTTCCTCAAAAACACACAGTTTTTAGGGTTAAATGCCCAACATATATAAAAGAAATGCCATTAACTGGTGATTTAACAACAGGTGTTTATTGGAGACCAGAAGGTGGAGAGTATCTCGCAGGTTCACCACTTTCTGTATTTGATGCAGATGATTTAGAACCAGCATGGAATGATTTTGAAGAATTAGTTTGGCCCGCGCTTGCAAAAAGAATACCAGCTTTTGAGGAATTAAAGTTAACAGGTGGATGGGCAGGTTATTATGATTGTAACAAATTAGATAATAACGCTGTTGTTGGCAAACATCCTAAATATGACAATGTATACATGGCCTCAGGATTTACAGGAAGAGGATTGATGCAAGCACCAGGAATCGGAAGAGCACTGACTGAATTAATTACAACCGGATCTTACCAAACAATTGATATCAGTGATTTTGCAGTTGAGAGAGTTTTGGGTAAAACTGCAAGACCTGAACCTTACGTATTATAATTTTAAGTACCGCAGAAAGTTTGGTATTTTTTATTACTTATTGGAGCAGGGGCTTGGTACTCCTCAATACCTTTTTGATCACCATAGGGGTTTTTTAATATGGTAATAAGCTTATTAATTTTTTCTAAATTTCCTTTATCTGCTTCCGTTAATGCTTCTTCTACTTTATGGTTTCTAGGAATAACTATTGGATTAGTTTTTTTCATTAATTCAATTTGTTTTTCTTTAGAAAAATTATTTAGTCCAGATCTTTTTTTCCATTCATTTGACCATTCTAAAAAATTGTCATTTTTGTATTCGTTATCATTTATTTTGACTCCCATTAAATGACAAAAAGTATTTGTGAAATCAACTTTGTTTTTTTCCATCCAATTAAATAAATCATTAATTAATTTTTTATCGCTTATATCTTCTCCAAACAAACCTAGTTTATCTCTCATCATATTTAACCACTTTTCTTCATAAATATTTTGAAAATTATCAATTAAATCAGTTGCAATTTTAACAGAAGTTTCTTCATTTTTATCAATAAGAGGTATAAGGCATTCTGCAAACCTAGCTAAATTCCATTTTGTTATTGGAGGTTGGTTGGTATAAGCATATCTTCCAAATTTATCTATCGAACTGAATACTGTTTTTGGATTATATTGATCCATAAAAGCGCAAGGACCATAATCAATTGTTTCCCCAGAAATTGCCATATTATCTGTATTCATTACTCCATGAATGAAACCAACACGCATCCAATCAACTACTAACTGACATTGTTTTTCCATTACAAGGTTTAATAAATCTAAAGCTTTTGTTTTAGATGATTTAATTTCTGGATAATGTCTGTCAATTGTGTAATCGATTAATGTATTAAGATTTTCAATATTTTGTGTTGTTGCGATATATTGAAAAGTTCCTACACGTAAATGACTTGATGCTACTCTTGTTAAGATTGCACCTTGTAATAAATTTTCTCTTACAACTTTTTCACCAGTTTTAACTACAGCAAGACTTCTTGTTGTTGGAATGTTTAATGAATGTATAGCTTCACTTATAATATATTCTCTTAGCATTGGGCCTAATGCTGCACGTCCATCACCATCTCTAGAAAACGAAGTCCTTCCCGAACCTTTAAATTGAATGTCAAAACGATTGTTTTTATTGGTTAAATGCTCGCCTAGTAATACAGCTCTACCATCTCCAAGCATAGTAAAATGACCGAACTGATGACCTGCGTAAGCTTGTGCTATAGTATTTGTTCCTTCAGGCAATGAATTTCCTGAAAATATTTCTGCTATTTTTTTTTTATCAATTTTTGAAAAATCTAAATTTAAATTTTTTGCAAGTTCATTGTTCATAATTATTAATTCAGGATCATGAACAGGCGTAGGTTTAATTTCTTCTTTAAATTTATTTGATAATTTTGAATAGGTATTATCAAAATGCCAACCAATGGTCATTTTAATTAACTAACTTCAGCTTGATGTTCTTTTGGTTTAACTTCTGTTTTAAATTGATTAGAAATTTTTTGGACTTCAACGGAAGATACTTTGTATTCAGCACACATTGTTTCTTCATCTTTACCGTGACCAGTAACCATATTAACCATATGTTCAGGAAAATGGAACGTTGTAAATACAATTCCTTCTTTAACTTGATCGGTAACTTTTACTTTTAAAGCAACCTCTCCTCTTCCAGAGTATAGTCTTCCAATATCACCTGAATTAAGATCTCTATTAGCTGCATCATTTGGATGGATAAGAAGAACATCTTCATCAACAATATTAATATTTTTAGTTCTTCTAGTCATGGTAGCAGCGTTATAATGTTGTAAAACTCTACTAGTTGTTAGAATTAGAGGATAGTCTTTTTTATTAGTTTTAATTTCAGTAGATTCTTTCCAATCAAAATTTTTAAGTCTTCCTTTGCCTAGTTTAAAAGTCTCTGTGTGTAAAATTTGAGTATCAGTTCCATCCTCTTGAACAGGCCATTGTAAACCAAGTTTACCAAGTCTTTCTCTTGTAACTCCTTTAAAAAAAGGAACTACATCAGCAATTTCTTTTAGCATTTGATCTGCGTCATATGTAGGTTGATCAAAACCTAATTTTTGCATCATATCTGTAACAATGACACCATCTGGTTTTGTGCCTGGTAATGGTGGAACAGCTCTGTTTACTCTTTGAATTCTTCTTTCTGTATTTGTAAAAGTACCATCTTTTTCAAGGAAAGTGGTGCCTGGTAATACAACAGTTGCAAGTTTTGCAGTCTCACTCATGAATATTTCTTGAACCACTAAAAGTTCTAATGAATTCATTGCCTCAACAACATGCGCACTATTTGGATCTGTTTGAACAATATCTTCTCCAATAATCCATAGTCCTTTCAACTCTTTTTCGATAGCTGCTTCAAACATTTGCGGAATTTTTAATCCAGGTTTTGTTGGATGAGTTACACCATATTTTTCTGTATAAAATTTTTGATTTTTCTCATCAGCAACTTCAAAGTAACCAGCACCTTGATGAGGTTGACATCCCATGTCAGCTGCACCTTGAACATTATTTTGTCCTCTGAGTGGATTAACACCAACACCTTTTCTTCCAATGTTTCCTGTTATCATTGCAAGATCAGCAATTAGCATAACAGTTTTGGATCCCTGTTCTTGCTCTGTTACCCCTAAACCGTGAAATTCCATTGAATTTTTAGCTGTTGCGTAAGTAATTGCTGCTTCTTTTACCATCTGTTTATCTACACCAGCAACTTTAGCTAAGTGATCAACATCTTGTCTCTCAATCTCCTTTAGAAAGTTATCAAATCCTTCAGTTCTATCTCTAACAAAATCTACGTTATGAAGTTTTGATTTAATAATATAGTGCAACATCATATTAAGGATAGCTACATTAGTTCCTGGCCTTAATTTGATATGATAGTCAGCAAGTTTTGCTAATTCGGTAGTAACAGGATCTAGGACAATCAATTTTTTACCTTTCATCACCTGTTGTTTTATTTTTGCACCTGTAACTGGATGTGCATTTGTTGGGTTTGCACCAATAACTATAAAACAATCTGCATGATAGATATCTTCAGTAGAGTTTGTTGCAGCACCTGTTCCAAATGTTTGCTGCATTCCCCAAGCTGTAGGTGAATGACATATACGTGCACAACAATCAATACTGTTGGTACCAACAGCAGCTCTAATCATTTTTTGAAATATATAGTTTTCTTCATTAGTGCATCTAGCAGAAGAAATTCCAGCAAATGCATCTGGCCCATTGTCTTTTACAATTCTATTCATTTCTTTTTTGATAAAATCATAAGCTTCATCCCACGATGCTTCTTCAAATTTGCCATTTCTTTTTATTAATGGAGTTTTTAATCTATCGGGGTGATCATAGAAACTAAAAGCATATCTACCTTTAATACAAGTGTGTCCTGCGTTAACTTCAGTTTCTTTAGGAGTGTCAATTGCTACAACTTTATCATCTTTAATCGATGCTTCTAAGTTACATCCTACACCACAATAAGAACATGTTGTTCTAACTTTTTTATCCACAGCAGCAGATTTTGATTGAAACACATCAGAAATAGCATCTGTTGGGCAAGTATGTGCACAAGCACCACAAGAAACACAAGATGAGTCACCAAACATCATGTCGTTGTCTGTTGTAATTCTTGATTCAAATCCTCTTCCGCTCATTGTTAAAACAAATGATCCTTGAATTTCATCACATGCTCTAACGCATCTACCACAATTAATACAATTATCTAAGTTCATTCTCATATAGTCATGAGATGTATCTCTTGGAATTCCTTTGTGTTGTTTTGGACTGTTATATCTATGGTCTGAGATGCCCAAATCATTCGCAACTGTTTGAAGTTCACAATTATTGTTTACTTCGCAACTATCACATTCCATAGGGTGGTCTGTTAAAACTAATTCAACAATATTTTTTCTTAGACTGGTTATTGCTTCGTTGGATGTAAAAATATGTTGGTTTTCTGCAACTGGAGTATGACATGAGGCAACCATTTTTGTTGGCCCATCTTTTTCTAAAGCAACTTCAACTGAACAAACTCTACAAGCACCATAAGGAGCTAAATTTGGATCGTCACAAAGTGTTGGAACTTTCTTTTCTCCAACATAACTTTTAACAAATTTTAAAATAGATGTGTGGTTTGAACCAATTTCATATGGTTTTCCATCAATATATGCAATTTTTCTCTTCTCAGAACTCATTAATTATCTATCACTATATCATTTTTCATTTCATCACTAAAGTACTTAAGAATATTCATTATTGGAGTGGGGATGGCACCACAAAGTGCGCACAAACAACCTTTTTGCATTGTAACGAGTAATTCGTTAAGTAATTTAAGAGGTATTTTGGCTGTTTTCTTCTTTGCTTGATCAAACATCTCTTTACCTCTATAGGATCCAAGTCTTCCTGGAAAACATTTGCCACATGATTCTTCTGCTGAAAACTCAAATAAATGATGAATATATTTAGACATTGAAAAATCTTTTGGAATACTAACAACACTAGCATGCCCTAACATAAAACCTTTTGCTGTAAATTCCTGAAAATCCAAATTTAAATTATTTATCTCATTTAATGGTACTACACCACCTAATGGGCCACCAACCTGAAATGCTTTAATTGGTTCTTTATATCCTCCACCAATTTCATTGAATATTTTACTCATAGGAGTTCCCATATCAATTTCATAAACTCCAGGGTTGTTAAAAAAACTATCAAGACAAACTAGCTTTGTACCTGCTGATTTTTTATTTCCTATTGCAGCAAATTTTTCAGAACCATTAATCAAAATACCAGTTGCTGCTGCCAATGATTCTACATTATTTACAACAGTTGGTTTTTTGTACAAACCTTCTGTAACTGGAAAAGGGGGCCTTACATCTACTTCTGCACGCCTTCCTTCAATAGATGCTATTAATGCAGTTTCCTCACCACAAATATAAGCACCTTGGCCAATACAAATCCCTAGATCAAAAGAAAAATTTGTTCCTAAGATATTATTACCAAGCAAACCTAATTTTTTAAGTTCGTTTATACTTCCATTAATTGCTTCAATAGATTTTGGATATTCGCCTCTAATATATAAAACACCTTCGTCGCTTCCAATTACAAAACCACAAATTATCATTCCAAAAATAACTTTGAGAGGTTGATCTTCTAATAAATATCTATC
>QBXA01000025.1 GCA_003283905.1 Pelagibacteraceae bacterium AG-319-F18
ATTTAACTTTAATTTTTATGAAATTAAGTATGAAAAACTAATATTAAATTTAAATGATGAAATAAAAAAATTATTAGATTTTTTAGAACTACAGTGGGATAATTCTATCCTTGAATACCAGAAAACAGCTGCTGCAAGAGATCGTATCTTTACTCCAAGTTATGATCAGGTTGTAAAACCTCTTTATACAAAATCAGCTGGAAGATGGATAAAGTATAAAAATAAACTATCAAATGTTTATCCAATTCTTGAACCATGGATAAAAGAATTTAAATATGAATAAAAAAAATACTATTGTTAATAGCTGGAATGAATGGGATCCATTAAAGCATGTAATTGTTGGCAAAGCGGAAGGAACTTGCATACCAGCTCCTGAACCAGCACTTGATGCTAAAGTTCCTGAAGATAGTGATATGAAAGGTCAGTTTGGTCCAAGAACCAAAGATACCGTAGATAAAGCCAATCAGTTATTAGATAATTTTTCAAGCATGCTTCAAAAAAGAGGCGTTAAAGTAGACCGACCGACACCAATTGATTTTAATCAAAAAACTTCAACACCAGATTGGGAAGCTGAAACGATGTTTGGTTGTATGCCACCAAGAGATGTTTTGCTTACTGTTGGAAATGAAATTTTAGAGGCAACAATGAGTTATCGTTGTAGGTGGTTTGAATATCTTTGTTATAGACCTTTGCTTCAAGAATATTATAATCAAGATCCAAATATGAGACATGAGTCTGCACCAAAACCCAGGCTAACAGATAAAGATTATCGAAAAGATTATTTATCTGATAAAATTGGTATTCAAAAAAGACTAGAGTGGACTGAAGATAAATTTTTTGTGACCACAGAAGAAGAACCTTTATTTGATGCAGCAGACGTACTTAGATTTGGTAAAGATCTTGTAGTTCAGCATGGTTTTACAACAAATTTAAAAGGAATTGATTGGTTAAAAAGACATTATAAAGATCACAGAGTTCATGCGGTAAATTTTCCAGGAGATCCTTATCCAATTCATATTGATGCAACATTTACTCCTATTAAAGAAGGTTTAATTATTAACAATCCTCAAAGAAGATTACCAAAAGAACAGAGAAAACTATTTGAAGACAATGGTTGGGAAATTGTTGATAGTGCGCAACCAGCTCACAATGAACCCCCACCTTTATGTTATTCTTCAACTTGGTTATCGATGAATGTATTAGTGCTAGATCCAAAAACAGTTTGCGTTGAAAAAAGTGAAGTTTATCAAGCAGAACAGTTAGACAAATTAGGAATGGAAGTTATTCCAGTAGAATTAAGAGATGCGTATGCATTTGGTGGAGGACTTCATTGTTGTACAGCAGATGTTTATAGAGAAGGTACCTTAAAGGATTATTTTCCAAAACAATAATATGGCTAAGATAAAAATAAAAAGGGAGCGTGTAAAATTCGCCTCAGATAATGTTGCGGGTGCTTGTCCAGAGGTACTTGACGCAATTATAAAAGCAAATGATGGAGACAGCACTCCATATGGAAACGATCAAATTTCAACTAAATTACAAGATAAGTTCTCAGAAATTTTTGAAAAAGAAGTAATAGTTTTTCCAACAACATCAGGAACTGCAGCTAATGCTTTAGCACTATCAACAATGACACCATCATTTGGAAATATTTACTGTCATAAACTATCTCATATTAATACAGACGAATGTGGTGCACCTGAGTTTTATACAGGAGGTGGAAAACTAGTTACATTACAAGGAATTAATGGAAAAATAACTGCTAAAGAATTAGATGAAGAAATCGGTGGAAAAGGAATTGTTCACCATACACAACCTTCATCAGTAAGTATTACCCAAGTTTGTGAAACTGGAGAAGTTTATCAACTAGATGAGATTAAAAAAATTTCAGAAGTTTCTCACAAGCATAATCTAAATATGCATATGGATGGAGCAAGATTTGCTAATGCTTTAGTCTCATTAAACACTACTCCTGCAGAAATAACATGGAAATCTGGTATTGACGTTTTATCATTTGGAGCGACCAAAAATGGTTGCTTGGCAGCTGAGGCAATAATTTTTTTCAAGAAAGAACTCGTTGGAGATATTGCATTTTTAATGAAAAGAGCAGGACACTTACTTTCAAAGATGAGATTTGTCTCTGCTCAATTAGATGCTTATATTTCAAATAATGTTTGGCTCAGAAATGCCAAACATGCAAATAAAATGGGAAAAAAATTAAGTGAAGGATTGGATTCTTATTCAGATATTAATTTAGCCTATCCAACAGAAGCTAATGAAGTTTTTGCAAAATTTCCAAGAAAAATGATTGAACATTTAAACTCAGAGGGTTACAAAATGAATGAAGATGAATTAGATGGAAAAGCAGTTAGACTAGTTGCTGCTTGGAACACTCAAGATAAAGATGTTGATCAATTATTAGAAACTTTAAAAAATTCTAACTAGGATTTTGTTTTAAAAATTCAATATACTTTATTATTTCTTCAAGTTTTTCATCAGGAATATCTTTATAGCTAGCATCAAATTTATCTTTTACACAGATTGCAACATGAGCATAGGGATTTCTTCCTTTCGGGTGATTAGGATGGTCGGGCAGCTGTCCCACCAAATAATCGCCGGCTTCCTGTATGATTTTCCACAGTTTACTTGCGTTTTCTTTATTCACGATAAAATTAAATACTATAAAATTCACTTAAAATGAATGAAAAAGTGTTGAAATTATTGACAAATAAACACTGTTAAATGACCAAACTATGAATAGAGTTTAACTATAACCGATGTTTTGATTCGGTTAATTAAAAGGAAGGGAGCTAAAATGAAAGCACTACAAGGATTAACAGGAACAATAACAAGTTTAACTAATGTTGTTATTTCTTTACTAGCCTTAGCTATTGTTGTTTCTCTACTTGGTGGAAATGTACCATTTGTAGGTGGAGTTGCAGAAAATATTGTTGGTCTAGTTCAAGGTTTGGGTGATGCTGGAATAGTTGGTTTAGTAGCCGCTATTATCATTCTTAACTTGTATAAATAAGTTTAGTTATAATTAATTAGCACTCCCTCTTGGTTGCTAATAGAAAATCCCTAATCGGCATTTAAATGATTAGGGATTTTTAGAAAGGATGTAAATGGATAGTTGGATTTCTAAGATTTCAAAATATTTAAATAAATTTCTTGAGCTGGGAGTTCTTTTGTTGGGTGTGTCTGTAATTGCTGAGATATTATTTGGCCCAAATGTCGCATTTTTTGGTTCAAAAGTAACAAATAATTTAATTAATATGCTTAATAGTCTTGGAGAACAAGGTGTTGCAGCGTTAATAATTGTTTTTGCCGTTATATTTGTTTACAGAAAATATTTAAAATAATCACCAGCTCCTTGGATCATTTTCCACAGTTTACTTGCGTTTTCTTTATTCATTGGTTTAAAACTTAATCTCTAAAGTTTATAAATTCAGTTGGAAGACCAATATCAATTGTTTTGATTGCAGCTATTGCTTCCTGTGGGTTATTTCTTTTTTTCCATCAACTCTCAATTCTTCTCCTTTTTTAGAAAATAAAGAACTTATTAACCAAATTGATCGAAAATTAGGTTACTAAATAATGATATAGAGACAATTTTTATGATTACATAAACAATTCACAAATGTAGATTATTAACTGTTATGAAAAAAATATTAATTTTTATTCTTTTGTTATTTAGTTTTAATGCAACTGTTATAAGTAAAGAAACCACTTTTACTAATGAGATATTTGAAAAATCCCAATTAGATGGAAAAACTGTTGTAATTCATTCATGGAATAAGACCTGCACAACCTGTGCTAAACAGGTAAAAATATTAGAAAAAGCTAAACAAGATTTTAAAGATGTAATTTTCTTAAGTTTTGAGCAAACAAAAGATAAGAAGATTGCAAAATTTTTAGGTATTGATTACTGGACTACAATTGTTGTTTATAAAAATAACAAGGAAATATCACGTTCCATTGGCCAAACAAATAAAGAAAAGATTTACTCTCAAATCAATTCATTATAATAATTTTAATACTAAAAGTTGCTAGGTTTATTTTCTTTAATAATTGGTTCTGTTGCAGGTTTAGTTGGTTCTTCCATAGGTTCGGTTGTAGGGTTAAGCTCCATTCCAAGTGGAGTGATAGTTTGTGGTAAAGGAGTAAATTGAGAGTCTGGATTGTCTTGAGTATCTCTTATTCTCATTCTATATATTCCAAAAATACCAATGATCGTGTGAAAAAAAATTAAAAATACAAAATAACCATTAGGCCCCATTACATTCATTAATAATGAACATAAAAAAGGTCCACTAATAGCACCTAAACCAAAAGCAAACTGCAACCCTGCGCCAGCTGCAACAAATTTTTCTTTTGTAATATAATCATTTGTATGAGCAAAAATAATAGCAAACATCGGTAAGCTTGCAAATGCAAATAAAATAATTGAAATATAAAACCAAAATTTACTTGAAGCTAAATCACCAGGCAAATAAATTTGTTTTGATGTTAAAATTGCACAAAAAGCAAAAAAAGCTGCTGCAAAAGTAGTATAAATAATAACCCGCCTTCTATCAAAAGTATCTGAAAATTTTCCAATTGGCCATTGAGATAAGGCACCTGAGATTGCAATTAGAAAAGTTACAATTGATATTTCTAAAATTGTAAAATTCATTGAAGCTGCGTAAACTGGTATTAAAGAAAATAAAGCAGACTGAGTCGTCCCGTAAAAAAGTGAACCTACCATTCCCAATGGTGAAACTTTATAGAGTTCTTTTAAACTCATCCCTGTAATTTTTTTAAATGTAGGTGCTTTTTTTTTTGTTAGTAAAATTGGAATAAGAGCTAATGACATGAATAAAGATATAAGAATAAATGGCTGAAAATTTAATGGTGAACTAAAATTCAAAAAAAACATTCCTATTGCCATTGATCCATAAAGTATGATCATATAGATTGACAAGACGCTTCCTCTATTTTTGTTAGAAGATCTATCATTTAACCAGCTTTCGGCTATGGTATATATTGAAACCATACTAATTCCTGTAACTATTCTTAATATGAACCAAGTAAATGGATTTACAAAAATTGAGTGCATAAGAACTACTATCGAAGCTATAGATGCAAAAGCTGCAAAAACTCTTATATGTCCTACTCTTGAAATTAGACTTGTTATTGTTTTTGCGCCAATAAAATAACCAATGTAGTAACCTGACAACATAAAACCAGTCGCAGTTAAACTAAATTCTTCTTTAACAGCCCTAACTCCAAGAAGTGAACCTTGATAGCCATGTGACAGCATAATTAAGCCCATACCTAAAAAAAGTGCCCAAGAGTTTTTTAATATTTTTTGCATATGAGTTGCTATCTATTTCTGATTTGTGGCTAAATCAAGTTAATTGTAATTTAAGAATTATGATTTTTTAAGCTTAAGATATGAATGAATAGCAATCGTTAAAATGATAACCAAACCACCTTGAATTGTCTCAATACTAGGCTGCTCTTTGATTACCATCCATACCCAAAAAGGACCAATAATTGTTTCTAGCAAAAAAAACAAATTAACTTCTTCTGCAGGGATAAATCTAGGAGCTATTGTCACCAATACAAATGGAATAGCAACACACATTACACACATTAAAGGAACAATTATTAAGTCTGTACCTACAAGAGAAAAACTATCTACAAAAAGAAAGGCAAAAATTGCAACACAAAGTTTACCAATTACAGCTGATGGCACTAAATCT
>QBXA01000026.1 GCA_003283905.1 Pelagibacteraceae bacterium AG-319-F18
TTTTGCTTTATAAGAGATGAATCTTCAGATATATATTTTGGGTTTGTAAGTTGATATTTGTTTCTAAAAAATCCAATTTTTCCACTAATTGTCATTTCTTTACCTAGAGGTAGTATTTTTCTTATATAACCCTCGTAACTATTAAAAAAGATACAATCAATTTCACCTGTATCATCAGTACAAGAAACTTTATTAGGAAGATTTCTTATTCTTGGAAAGTAATATTTTTTAGGTAATATATTTATAGTGTGATTTTCACCAATTTTTAAATCTTTAATTTTTGTCGAGTGACTCCTGTCTGTATATGATTTAGGTAATTTCCACAATAAGTCAAAAATATTATTAATTTTTTTTTTCTTTAACAGGTTAGTAGTTTTAGTGCCAACACCTTTAAGCTTGGTTAAGTCTGACAATAAATATTCATAATTACTTTTATTAGCCATAAACTAAATATATATTATATTTATGACTCTCAATATAGATCAATTAAAAAAAAAAATTATCTATCGATCAAATTATCGTGGAACAAAAGAAATGGATAAACTCTTAGGAGCTTTCACAAAAAAATACATTGAACGTTTAGATGTTAAAGATCTTAACGATTTAGAAGAATTATTAAATATAGATGATACTAATTTATATAATTTTTATAATGGTATGGATTGTGAAATTAAATTTAAAGACAATCACATTAATACGTTATTTAGAGAGTTCAAATATAATGATGATTAAGATTATGGCGGAAGGACTGAGATTCGAACTCAGGAAAGAGTTGCCCCTTTGCCGGTTTTCAAGACCGGTGCATTCAACCACTCTGCCATCCTTCCGTGAGAAGTGTTTTATTATTATAATTATTTAATTCAACCATAAAATAGTCTAATAAAAGCTATAACTAATTAATCAGTTAATTCCTATGAATAATGAATTTAATAAAGGACTGTTCTTAGCTGGACTTGGTTCTTTTTGGTGGGGTTTTTTTGGAGTTCTTTATTTTAAATATATAACATTTATAGGTCATGTAGAACTAGTTGTTCATAGATGTCTTTGGACAACATTTACTCTAATAATTACAACATTCATTTTTTCGAAATGGGATATTTTTTTTAATATATTAAAAGATAAAAAAAATTTATTTTATCTATTCTTGTCTGGTTTTCTCATTTTTATTAATTGGGCTGTCTGGATTTATGCTATAGCAACTAATAGAATAATCGATGCAAGCTTTGGTTATTTTATGATGCCAATTTTAAGTGTAATGCTTGGATATTTTTTTTTTAAAGAGCAACTTAATAAAAAAAGAATTTTATCAATAATATTAGTAATTATCTCCATTTTATATTTAGTACTTATAAGTTTTAAGTCATTACCATGGGTGGGAATTATAGTTGCTTTGAGTTGGGGATTTTACAACCTAATTAGAAAAAAAATAAATATCGATACTGATATAGGACTATTAATAGAAAGTTTATATATTTTACCATTTGCAATTACGGCTTTTTATTTAATAACAGTAAATGGCCATAACGATTTTAGATTATCTGATCCACCAATGATGTTATTCATTTTTTTGGCTGGGCCAATGACTGTAATTCCATTATTTTTATACGTAAGAGGTGTAGAATTATGTGGTTTAGGTCCAGCAGGAATGATTTTTTATATAACACCAACATTTCAATTTATACTCGGGTATTTTTATTATGACGAACCATTTTCAACGACAAAATTAGTTAGTTTTATTTTTATATGGATTGCTGTAATTATATATTTAAAGGATTTATATGAAACTAGTTAACTATATAATTTTATTTATAATTTTAAGTTTCACACCATCTTTAGCCGATATTCAATCAGGTTTTCTAACTTGGAAGAAAAATTTTAAAAAAATTGCATTACAAAATAATATCTCCGAAAAAACTTTTGATAAAGTTATGGCTAATGTTAAGTTTTTACCAAATGTTATTAAATACGATAGATATCAACCAGAATTTTATGAAGATACCAATACGTACATATCAAAAAGAACATCATCAAAAAAAGTTTCTAATGGTGTAAATTTCTATAAAGAAAACTCTAATTTAATAAACAATATAGAAAATCAATACGACATAGAAAAAGAACTTCTCTTAGCATTAATGGGTATAGAGACTAATTTTGGAACATACGTTGGTAAAATGGATATATTGTCTTCATTAGCAACCCTAAGCTTTGATGAGCGAAGATCTGAGTTTTTTTCAAATGAGTTAATTATATTATTAAGATTAATAGAAAATAAGCAAATTAATTACAAAACACTATATGGCTCATGGGCTGGAGCATTTGGTTTTTTTCAGTTTATGCCCTCAACGATTAAAAACTATGCAATAGACTATGATGAAAATGATTATATAGACTTAAAAAATAACAATGATGCTTATGCTTCAGCAGCAAACTATTTGAATAAAATAGGATGGAAGGATGACCAACCTTGTTTTTATAAAATAAATTTATCAAATAAAGTTCCTAAAAAATATTTAAATGTTTCTGCAAAAAAATTACATGATAAAAAGAAATTAAAATATTTTAGACAGTACATAACTAATGATGATATTTTGGATAAAAGATTTGATAATCTAACAGCTACATTAATAACACCTGATAAAGATATAATTCCAAACGCCGAAAACTTAAGTCCAGCTTATATAGTCTTTAATAATTATGAAATTATTTTAAAGTGGAATAGATCATTAAGATTTTCACTTGCTGTTTGTACACTTAAAAATAAGTTTAAAGATGAATTATAAAATTTTATTTACAATTTTCTCAATATTTTTTTTAGTTAGTTGTGACCAAAATAATCTAAATAAAAAAAATGTTAGTCAAAAAATATTCAATAAGTATAAAAATTCAGGTTTTACTTTAGTTTATAGTGATGCTTTAAGAAAACAAAAAAAAATTACAAAAAAAATTGATAATAGGTCTCTACTAATATTTCATAAAAATTTAAAAAAAAATTCATTTGTTAAAATAACAAATCCAATAAATCAAAAAACAATAATAGCAGAAGTTATATCAAATAAAGTTCAATTTTCAGATTTCTATAATTGTGTTATCACATCAAGAATTGCCGAAGAACTATCCTTAAATTTAAAAGAACCATATGTTGATTTGATTTTAATCTCTGAAAACTCAACTTTTATTGCAAAAAAAGCTAAAACCTTTAATGAAGAAAAAAAGGTTGCAGAAAAAGCTCCTGTTGATGGTATTAAGATTGACAACTTAGGTGAAGATATAAAACAAAGTAAAGAAGTTACAAAAGATAGTTACTTTGAATATTCAATTAAAATTGCAGATTTTTATTATAAAGACTCAGCTAAGAATATGTCGAACAGAATTATTAAAGAAACCAAGATTAAAAATCCAATTATAAAAACACTATCTAAAACAAAATATAGGGTATTATTAGGACCATTTAATGATATAAAAAAACTTGAAGAGTCATTTAATGAGATTAAATCATTAAATTTTGAAAATTTAGAAATTTTAAAAGATGTTTAATAAAATTTTAATATATTTAATATTACTTTTTACTTTTATAAAAAGTTCATATGCTGACTTTGACATAAAAGCTAGAACAGCAATCCTTCTAGACTACCATTCAGATGAAATTCTGTTTGAAAAAGATGCAGATAGACAAATTTTCCCAGCATCAATGACTAAAATAATGACATCAATCATAGCTTTTGATTTAATTAAAAATGGTGAATTAAATTTAAATGATAAATTTATAGTATCAGAAAATGCTTGGAGACTTTCAGAATCTGGATATTCATCAATGTTCATTATGATTGGTGATGAAATTACTATTGAAAATCTTCTTAAGGGAATAATTATATCTTCAGGTAACGATGCTTGTGTTGCTCTAGCCGAAGGTATAGCTGGAACAGAAGAAGAATTTGCTATTTTAATGACTTCCAAAGCAAAGGAAATCGGTATGATGAATACTAACTTTACAAATTCATCTGGAATAAATTCTCCTGACAATCAATCTACAGTTAGAGACATAATGATCATGTCAAAATATTTAATTAAAAATTATCCAAAATATTATGAATATTTTAAGGAAAAAGAATTTACATGGGATAGGACAGGTGGTAATCCAATAACACAAGGCAATAGAAATCCTCTTTTATATAAAAATTTAGGTGCAGATGGAATTAAAACTGGCTATTTATCTTATGAAAAATACTCTCTAGCATCATCCATAAATAGAAATGGAAGAAGGCTTGTAGCTGTAGGTAGTGGATTCAACTCAAAGAATGATAGATCTAAAGAAAGTACTAAATTATTAACTTACGCATTAACTAATTTTGATCTAGTAAAAATAACAAAAGCTAATGAACCTTTTGAAAAAATAAATGTATGGCTTGGCAAAGAAAATAAAGTTGATGTTTACACTAATCAAGATATCTACAAAACTATTAAAAAAGCTAAAAAGAAATTACTAAAAGTATCTGTAAATTATGAGGGACCTGTAGAAGCTCCAATTAAAAAAGATGAAAAAGTTGCTATTTTAAAAGTTGTTTATGATGATGAGGTAGTTGGTGAGTACGATTTACTTGCTTCAAAAAAAGTTCAAAAAGTAAATTTTGTATCAAGATTATTAAAATCACTTAATTATCTTATTTGGGGCGATGTCTAAAAAACCAATTATAGTTTTTGAAGGTATTGAAGGAAGTGGTAAAAGTCATCACATTTCTGTAGTTTCAAGACATCTTAGAGAAAAAAAGATAAGACATATTAAAATAAGAGAACCCGGAGGAAGCCTAAATTCAGAAAAAATTAGAAAATTAATCTTGAATAATAAATCAGATTTTAATCATGATACAGATCTACTTTTATATATGGCTGCTAGAAGTGAAAATATAAATCTTATAAAAAAATCTTATAACAAAAAAGTTATACTTATTGATAGATTCACTGACTCCACAATAGCT
>QBXA01000027.1 GCA_003283905.1 Pelagibacteraceae bacterium AG-319-F18
TTCAAAATTTCTTTTATTAATGATTAATTTTTTCATTTTTTTTAATGAGGGAAGAGGATCTATGCCTGTATCAGCTATCCTTCCACAAAAAACAGATAAAATGTTATTAACATTATGTTTATTATAATTCACAACCTCTTTTAATTGATTGTAAGTAAATATAGCAGTTACATTACATTTAATTCCCATACTATTTAATTCATTAATAAGTTTATAAGTTTTATCTCCTTTAGTATTTGTGATTGGAATTTTAACAAAAACATTTTTACCCCATGAGGAAATCTCAATTGCTTGTTTTTTCATTTCCTCAAGACTGTCTGCAAAAACTTCAAAAGAAATTGGTTTATTTTTTTCAATTTTTAATATTTTTTTTGCAAAACTTTTGTAGTTATTTACAGCTTCTTTTCTCATTAAGCTTGGATTTGTTGTAAATCCTTTAATAAAATTTTTATTTTTATATAGTTTTATTGCCTTAATGTTTGCTCCATCTAAATAAATTTTTGTTTTATTAGTCATAATTTATATAATTTTTAAAATATCTTTTAAATTTCTAATTGTGTAATCGGGTTTGCATTTATGTTTTTCTGAGTATTTTTTATTTAAAAGAATAGTTTTACATTTTGATTTTTGACCTGCAACAATATCTTTCCATCTATCACCAATCATATAACTTTTATTAACATCTATAGAATAAGTCTTAATTGCTTTTTTAATCATTCCTGGATTTGGTTTTCTGTTATTACAGGTATTATTGCTACAGAAACAAACATATATTTTTTTAAGTTTAAGTTTTTTTTTAAGATAAGAATTAATTTCGTTTACATTTTTTTTCGTATTATCTCCCCTAGAAACATCAGGTTGATTAGTTATCATAAATAAGTGATAGTTTTTACGCATTTTTTTGCAAATATCTATTATTCCTCTATTAATAATAATTTCATTTACTGATTTTATTGCTACAGGGTTTTGATGTACAATTTTTGTTTTTATTAAAACACCATCTCTATCAAAGAAAATAGCAGGAGTTTTTACCATTTAGTTTTATTTTTTTTTAATCTATAGTCTGAAACTACGTAATGCCATAATACAGCTTGCATAGCTTCTACTATAGGTGTCACAAGTTTTGAGTCTTTTACTTTTATTACCGCTACGTATTTTTTCCACATATCTTTTCTTAACTCAACATCTACACCTGCAGTAGGCTCATCCAAAAACAAAATTGATGGTTCGTGTGATAAAGCTTTGGCTATTAAAACTCTACGCTTCATTCCTCCTGACAATTGTCTTAATCTTTGATCTTTTTTATCCCAAAGACTTAATTGTCTTAAAATTTTTTCAATATGTTTTGGGTCAGGCTTTTTTCCATATAAGCCCCTTGAATAAGAAACGTTATTAAAAACTGTTTCAAATTGTTCTAAAGTTAATTCTTGCGGAACCAAACCAATTCTTGATCTTGTTTCTCTATAATCGTTAATGATATCAAACCCATCAACGGTGACTATTCCTGATGATGGTTTTACAATTCCACAAATAATACTAATTAGTGTTGTTTTGCCGGCACCATTTGGTCCCAGCATAGCAAAAATCTCACCCTTTTTAATATTTAGATTAATACTTTTAAGTGCATTAAAACCGTTATTATAAACTTTAGAAAGTTTATTGATAGATATTTGATTTTCTGACATGAGGGTTTGGTAGTTATATAAAGATTATTTAATAAATTTCAATGGCATTAAGAGACCATTTCGAATGGTCTCTTAATATTAATGTATTGCTAATTTTTTTTAATCTTAAGAATTATTGCTGGTAGGAAAGTTGCTACAATAAAAGATAAAAATAATAAAGATTGTGCTACAAATGGAGAGAAAAATTCTTTAGATATTAATATCCCAACAAGTAAACTTTTGGAAAAATCAGGAAATGGAAATAATAAAAATCCTCCGACCAAACCAATAATTATTGCAACATAAGCAGTTTTTTCATTAACGTCTTTATTATAAAAACTATAGAAAACTGTATAGACAAACGCACAACAAAACAAATCTGCTAATAAGAATAAATATAAAATATCAAAACCTTTTGAGGCTATAAAAAATGAAACTAAAGATATCATAATAATGAAATATTTAGATAGCTTTAAATAATCAGTCTTCTTATTCAGATTAAATGTTGCTTTGCCATCAACTACAAATAAGCTTGAAATTGCATTAACCAAAGTATCAACAGTTGAAATTGTTAATGCTAATCCAAGTGTAATTATCAGTAATGAAAAATTTTGTGTTTGTTCTTTTAATAATAATGTAAAAAAGCCTAAATCAGGTCTTTGACTAGAATCGATAGAAAAAGATACCATACCAGTAAATCCCATGAAAAAAACTATTGGTATAATTATAAAAAAAGAAATTAATAAACTTTGTTTAAGAGTTTGATAGTTTTTTGCAGCGTATACTCTTTGCCAATTCCCTTGGTGAAATAAATTAGTTGCTGCTACAGCAATAAAAAAAGTTAATCCGGCAGTGTAACTTGGCACATAAGAGCTGCTTAACAATTGGGGATTTTTTTGTTCTATAAATTCAAATGAAAAAGTATTTCCTGTATTAGACAAAATATAAGTTATTAAAATTAACAAAAGT
The DNA here is from genome assembly GCA_003283905.1 of Pelagibacteraceae bacterium AG-319-F18. Classification (GTDB taxonomy): domain Bacteria; phylum Pseudomonadota; class Alphaproteobacteria; order Pelagibacterales; family Pelagibacteraceae; genus Pelagibacter. Next base: position 2,634 of record QBXA01000027.1, read on the forward strand.
ATACTGATCACAATCATTTGAATATTGTCAGTAAAAATTGATGCACGTAAACCACCATACAATGTGTATGTTAATGTCGCTAAAAGTACTATTAATGCTGTGATCCAAAGCTCTGTTGCCGATATATAATTTATTAGTACTGCTACGGCCGTAACTTCCGCACACAAGAAAATAAACATATAAAAAATAGTCATTAACAAGATTAGTTTAAATAAGCTTTTTCCAAATTTCTTTCTCATAAATTCTATGAGTGATGACCCTTTCGGAAAATCAGTTCTGATTTTTTTTCCCAGATAGATTAAAAAAATCATAGGAAAAGCTGTACCAAGAGCATATCCAATCACAGCTCCTATTCCACCCCATGTAGCTGCTGCTGCAGGACCAAATAAAATCCACGCTCCTAATGCTGAAGCAACTAAACTTGTTGTTAATGAAAATAAACCTATGTTTCTATTTGCTGTAAGGTAATTATTTATACCTTTAAAGCTCCTAGAATGGCAAATACCTAGCACTGTAAATATTAAACTTATAATTATAACTAATGATAACGATGTTGATTGACTTATTAAGTATGTTTTATCCATTGTTCTCCCTTTCTGAATTACCGGACAGGTTCTTAGGGTTTAATCTCAGTCTGTTAAGACACCCCTTTTGAGAATTACTATAATATTTTTGAAGTTATTTATAGTTTTTTTTTAGAGCAAATGTTTCTCTATTAAATAATAAAAATTATTTTTTGATTACTCAATATTATTGGCTTTTATGATTCATTATCTCAATCATGCACTGAGTTGCATATTCACGCCACTCAAATGGGTTTTTTGTTTTAAGGCTATTTAAATGATCGCGATTACTTTTAATATCATCTTGATGCTTTAATTTATCTGCACCATTAAGATTTTCTTCCATACTTGATAAATTTGATTCCATTGCCTTTATCCACTCTTTTCCAAGCACAACACATTTTTGATCATCTTTTTCATCACATATTTGCTTAAAAAAATTAAATATTACATCATCTGTTTTAATAGCTGTGTTCATTATTACTTATTACAAATACTAATTGAACCTGGTCCACAAGTTTCACCACCAGTCCATGTCGTGCCAATCAAATTAGCACCATCAAAATTAGCATTAGTAATATTAGCAGAAGTAAAATTAGCTTCCATTAAATTTGCATTTTGAAAATTTGCTTCAATTAAAGTGGCTCCCATAAAATCAACTCTTGTCAAATTAGAGCCAGTAAAATTAGTTTTTTCAAAATTTGCTCCGATAGAAACTGTTTCATAAAGGTTTGCTCTAACAAAAGTAGACTCTGGAAATGTTCCAAATGATAAATTTGAATTCATCATTATACTTTTATCAAAATTCACCTGGATAAAACTAGCAAAAGATAAATTCGAATTTGGAAGATAGCTTCCTTGCAAATCTTGTGCGTCGGAAAATCTACAATTTGAATAATCAACTCCTTCAGTCAAAGGATCATCACATGCAGCATTACTATTTGTAAAAAAAAACAAACTTAAAATTATAAAAAGAATTATTTTCATAAGATATGTTAACAAATTAAAATTAATTAGACAAATATTAGAAATAATATCTATTTTTTTAGGCTAAATTATGAATTTGATCTTCGGCATCTTTGATCGATTTTTCATAGTCAAATGCCATTTGATCAGCACTAATTACATCAATTTTTTTTATACCGAAAAAATTTAATATAAACTTTAACCACGGTGTTAAAAAATCTTCTTTACTGTTTAATTTTGTGCCTCCTGAGGTAATAACTAAATAAGCACGTTTATTTTTTAACAAACCTTCTCTTCTTCCATCAGGTTTAAATTTAAAAGTCTCACCAACTCTAGCAGCCAAATCGCACCATGCTTTAAGTGTTGCTGGAGGACCGTAATTATATATTGGAGCTGAAATTATTACAACATCACTCTCTTTTAGTTCGGTAACAAGTTTGTCAGATAATTCGAACATTTTTTTATGATCTTTTGTTTGATCTTTTTCATCAATTTTCATCCCTGACTCCGTCAAACCACTTACAAAAAGCATTTCATCATTAAGATCTCTGTAAATAACTTCATCAGCAGGTTTTTTAATCTTCTCTAATAATTTTTTTGCTAAAGCTCTTGATGTTGAACCCTTTTTTCTAGCACTTGAGTCTACTTGATAAATTTTCATATAAAGTTTTTACTAAACTTTTATATTAAAGTAAAAACTCTTAGTATAT
>QBXA01000028.1 GCA_003283905.1 Pelagibacteraceae bacterium AG-319-F18
CTTTGACTGGTAAACCAATTTATATTGCAAGTATTTTACCTAAGAAAAACGACAAAAGATTTCAAAGATTTAGAAATTTATTTAGAGAATTAAACATAACCAGAAATTTAGGTGAAGAAGTAGAAAATTGGAACTATCAAAAGCTAGATGAAACGAATAGAGTGGCAAACATTATTAACCAAAAAATTAATTCTTAATGTCATTTTTAAATTCAATTCAAAATCAATCCAAAAAACATGAATTTCCTTTTGATCATTGGGAATATAATAATGCTTTGAGTGATGGAGTAATAGAAGAAATTATTAAAGCAGATATTCCAGATGTTAGTAAGCATAATCTTAATTATGATGGCACCAGAGCAATTGATGGTGGTGCAGCTGAATTTAGAGAGGGGATAGCATCAGGAGGTGAAGCAATTAAATTTAGATGCTTTGTAACAAAAGAAAATGAAAAACAATTTCCAAATTTAGTAAAATTTATTAACGAACTGCAATCTAAAGAAGTGCATCAAACTATCTCGAAAATGATTAATAAAGATTTATCAAATTCATATGTTCGAGTTGAAGTTATTTGTGATCGAGAAGGTTTTTGGTTAAAGCCTCATTGCGATATTAAAGAAAAACTAATGTCAGGCTTAATTTTTGTAAATAATGCCAATGAATCTGAGGAACTTGGAACAGATTTCTATAATGATAAATTAGAAAAAGTAAAAACAGTTCCTTATAAAGATAACTATGGATATTTGTTTACTAGTGGCCCTAACACTTGGCATGGCATGGAAAAAAAGAAAATAGTAAAAGAAAGACGCTGCATCCAGGTAAACTATGTTACCTTTGAAACAGATTGGAAAGTTCTGTAATTAAATTAAAGCTCTTTATTAGCAGTTAAAATTTTATTAATTTTAATTAATATTCTCCACCCATCTAAATTAACAATTTTTTTTTCATATTTCTTTTTTACCAAATCAAATGAAGAATTAAATCTAGGTAGTTCAACAATTTCACAGCTATTGTTTTCGGCAATATCAACAGCTTTATTGGTAAGCATCAGATAAACTTGTTTTTCTAAAACAGGACTTGAAGAGATTAAATTTTCTACAACTAAACATTTAGAAAATTCTTTTTTAGCATTTTTAGAAAAGCTTTTATTTATAATGTCTTGCATTGAATAAATTAGCAAACCAACGTTGTATGAGGAATCATTTTTTGCAACCAAGATACCGTTCGACTCTTGTTTTAGAACTAATCTAATATAACTTTTTAATCTATCTAATCCCCAAGATGGAAATTCTTCAGCTAGTAAAGGCAAAATACCTATTAAGTTTAAATCACTATCTTGAAATCTTAAAATATTGAGGCCAGGCAGGTTGTTAATATTATTTGTACTAAGCACATCTTGTATCTATCTTAAATTAAGAGGAAATGTTTGATCTAGATCAAAAACAATTTATACTTTGATTATATATTTTGGTATGCAGTCAGCACAATTAAATAAAGAATTTAACGAAAAGAATAGATGCTCAGAGTGCAATATTAGACCATACTCATTTTGTAGATGTTTACAGGAAGAAAAACTTAAAGAATTTTCAAATATTTCATCAGATAAAAAATTTCAAGATAAAACAAACATTTTTTTACAACAAGATGATGCTAAAAATATTTACAATATTACTGAAGGAAATGTCAAAATTTATCAATTAATTGATGATGGTCGTATTCAGATAATTGGTTTTCTCTACCCCGGAGATTTTTTTGGTTCTTATAAAAATGGTAAATATAATTATTGCGCAGAAGCTATTGGTGATGTGCGCGTATGTGTTTTTGAACAGAAAAAACTAGATGAATACGTTGATAAAAATATGGTTCTTGCAAAAGAACTTTTAAATCAAACGTCTCATGAATTAACACTGGCTCAAGATAGAATGGGTGTTCTTGGAAAACTTGATGCTACAGAGCGACTTGCTAAATTTTTGATTAATATATCAGAGCAAAGAAAAAGGATTGGCTGGCAAAATAATCCATTAAGTTTACCAATGACTAGACAAGATATAGCAGATTACTTGGGTTTAACGATTGAAACAGTAAGTAGAGAAGTATCTAAATTAAAAACTTCAAACGTAGTTAAAGTCTTATCCGCTAAGCAAATCTATATTAATGATTTTGATAAATTATCTAATCTTTCAAAATAAATTAAATAGCCCCAGTATTTAACTGAGACTATTTATTAGATTATTGTCTGCTAGTAATTGGTATTTCCTCAATATATTTTGGTAAAGGTTTTTCTTCTGTCAGCTTAATTGATAACAAACCTTTTTCCATAATTGCTTCTTTGACTTTTACATCTTTACCAATAATAAAGCTGGCACAGAAATTTTCTTTTTCAACACCTTTATATAGATATTCTTTATCATCTTTTTCAATTTTATTATTTGAAGTAGATTTTATTGTAAGAACATTATCTTCAACACTGACTTTGACATTTTTTTTATCAATGCCAGGTAATGCAACTTCAATATTGTAGTCTTGTTTTCCTATCCTTGTAATATTGTAGCCACACCTGTTGGTTTCAAAAGCGTCCACCTCTCTGTGATGTATATCCTCAAAATGTTTAAACATATCATCAAAACCAACTGAAAAAGGTTTTAATGAGTCTATAATTGATAGTGATTTCATATTTCTCCTTTCTATTAATTTAAACTAACAAAACTTGAAAAAAAAAATTTGGTTTAAATCAAAATTATGAATTATTGATTTTGATCAAAACTGATATTTTTTGATGCATATCATTACAAAAATTAATCACATAAATATATTTGTAATGAAAGGAGTAATGATGAACTACATGTTAACTAACAGGTATCACGGTAAGGCTAATATTGCGATTGCAATGATGTTCATTGCATTAGCGGTTATGTTGATTGCTGTTTATATGCCAGAATTTACTTCTAATCTTAAGGCTGGAGTAGGTGGCACTGGTTTAGATTACAATCAAATACCATAATATGAAAAATAGATGGGTCCGGACCCCAATGTTAAGTTTGATTTAAATTAATATCAAATTTTTAAAAACATCTATTTTATATTTATGAAAATACATAATCTTGTAAAAACTTTGATTTTAGCAATAGCTATAAGTTCCTTAATTACATTTGCTACAGTTGTAATCTCGCCTTATTTTTTTTAGGATAGGCCTCACCAATACAGAGATAATAATCATTGTAGGATAATATATGGTGAGACCAATTCATTTATAACAAAATAAATCTTAATATTTTTGATTCACATCAACTTTTTCTTTTTAAATTTCTTTAAAAAAAACACATGTCAATTAAAGATCTAGCTTATAAAGTTCCAGGTTTATCATTTGATGTTAATAGACTGGTTGATACTTATAGAGAAATTAAAAGAAAAAAAGAATTTGATCAAGGTGATGGATCAGTATCACATATAGATAGTATTTCTCTTAATAAAATTCCAGGTAATGAAGATAGTACTTCGGGAAAATATTCATGGGGACTTTATTGGACAAAACCAGATAGTTCAGGCCAAGAAGTGGCTAGAGCAGATTATATTGAAGAAAACAATTTTACAGAGTTTTTACCAGAGTTTGAAAACACATATTTTAAATTTGTTTACGATATATTGTCTCGGAGATTCGCTTTGGGAAGAACTCGAATACTAAAAAAAGGACCAAGATCAACTTTAAGTTGGCATAAAGATCCAGAACCAAGGTTGCATATTCCTATTATTACAAATCCTGGTTGTAGGTTTGTAATTGAGGATAGGTCTTTTCATTTACCAGCCGATGGAAGTGTTTGGGTAGTAAATGCAAAAAAATATCATAATTTTTTTAATGGTGGGGAAGAGGATAGAATTCACTTGGTGGCAACACTTCCTGCTACTAAAGTTTTTTTAGATAAAAAATATACATATGAACATCAGCGATACCAATGAATAAAATAAAATTTTATTCTAAAACTTTTTCATTATACTTAGGTATGAGTTTTCTTCATATTGACCATGATAATTTGGATGATTTGTAGTCATGTAAAGAAAAAAACACGGCAAAAATAATACTAAAAAAATAAAAATTAATGAAATACGCTTCATGATTATCATGAGCTATAAATAGATTTTTAGTTTATTAAGTTTATTGATCTAGAACAAAA
>QBXA01000029.1 GCA_003283905.1 Pelagibacteraceae bacterium AG-319-F18
AAAAAATCAAAACATCATTTTAGCTGGTGACTTCAATGTTATTCCAGCTGTTGAAGATGTATACAATGTTAAAAGTTTTGAAGATGATGCTTTATATCGTCTTGAAATAAGAAAAAAATTTAGAGAAATGCTAAATCTAGGTTTTAGTGATGTTTACAGGCATTTTAATGAAGACAAAGAAGGATATACTTTTTGGGACTACATGAGAGGTGCATGGCAAAAAAATAATGGTATACGTATTGATCACTTCTTAGTTTCAAACTCTATAATTGATCTTGTTAAAGATATTAATATTAATAAAGATCCTCGTGGAAGAGAAAAACCTTCTGATCATACACCAATTGAAATTAAATTAGCTTAAAGACTTTATTTTATTAACCAATTCTTCATTAATATTTCTAGGACCTTTATCTTGTCTATTTTTATGACGTCTTTCACCAGGTAGTCTTACATCGCCCATTGATTTCATTTTTTCAAAAAATTCATCAGCATGTTTTTGCCAACTAGTTCCAGACGTTTTATCAGGACAAATTGCTAAAATAAATTCACCTCCACTTGGTGGACCACCATCATTATTATCTTTAGCAGCTGTCTCGTAGCTAAAATTGTCACCAACTAAAGCACCAGCCATTAATTCAACCATCATAGCTATAGCAGAACCTTTATAGCCACCAAAAGGCAACAATACACCTCCATCAGCTATCTCACTAGGATCTGTTGTTTCTTTACCATCTTTTGTAAGTCCTGTTCCTAAAGGAACTTTATGACCTTCTCTTTTAGCAACCTGTACTTCACCCATTGCCATTGATGCAGTTGCCATATCATAAACAACTGGAGTTTTTCCTGGACGTGGCCAAGCAAATGAAATTGGATTTGTTCCAAATAAAGGTTTGATAGCACCAGCTGGCGCAACGGCAGGTTTATAAGAAGTACATGCAAATGCAACTAAACCATCTTCAGCTAATTTTTCTGTTTCAGGCCACATAGCAGCCATATGATGAGAATTATTAATCGCTAATACAGCAACCCCATTTTCTTTTGCGGCATTAATAAGCTCAGGTAAACCTTTGTTTAAAACAACTGGAGCTAAGCAATTATTTCCTTCTACTTTAATTACTGATGGTGATATTTTTTTAACTTCTGGCTTTCCTTTTCCATTAATCTTGCCACTTTTAAGACCAGCAACATAAGCTGGTAATCTAAATAAACCATGGGATACTGAACCGTCTCTTTCAGCATTTCTTATTAAATCAGATAAAATAGATGCAGTTTCATCATCGCATCCATTAGCTAAAAGAGTTTTTTTTGCTAGATCAAATATTTCATCTAAAGTTAAGGAAACTGTACTCACTCATTTATTAAATACTATCTATGTTTCTTTTTCAAATCTTTTTTTAGATCTTCGTGGTCACCTACAACTGTATGGTATTTACTTTTGGTTACATATTTCTCTAAAAAAGGAACAGCTATCAATGGTAAGAATCCACCTATTACAATCCCATATGCAGCACTTTGTAAATCTGGATCTGCTAAAGCTGCAATAAAATCTGCTATGATGTGGGCAAAAACAATTCCAACTATTCCTGCAATAGCTCCATTTGAAAGTAATTTTAAAAATCTATTAATACTCCACCCGGTATAAAATCCAATTAAAGGTATTAATGTATGAATAAATCCAAAAGTAGCTCCTCTTAAAATACTATGCTCTTCAATAAGTTCTTCCATGAAATGAAGAAATTCTGGTAGTTCGTGTGAATGTCCTTCTGCAGCACGAAGAAAAGTTGAGCTTAAAATATATATACTTAAAGTTAAAAAACTTATTTTTTTCATTAATTACATCTCCTACATGTTGTTGAGACCTCAAGTTGAAATTTACTAAGGTCGTATTTTTTAATTGGGTTTTTTTTAAATATTGCTTCAAATAATTCAGATTTTAACTCTTCCGTATCACCGCAATCTCTACAAATAGCAAGTGAAGGATTATGATTTACATAAGAATGATTGCATAAAACATATGTCTTATTTTGGTTTGACTTGTGGATTTTATCTTCTGATATAAGTTTTTTTAAAGACCTATAAACAGCCATTGGTTGTATTTTTTTATATTTTTGAAATTTATCTAGAATTTCATAAGCAGTTAAATGCTTTTTAGAACGTTTGATTATTTCAAAAACTATGTCGTTGTTATTCATATCTAGAAACCTACTTTTTCAATTATATGTTCACAAAAACCAACTACATCACAAATAAGACACCAAATTTCACTGGCTAAGTATTCAATTGTATGTTTTTTTTCCATATTATTATCTTAAATTATAATGTTATGTTATAACATAACATAATAATTGTCAACAATAACTAGACATAAATATGAAATAATATATTCAGACTGAATCTACCTATAATTTTAAAATAAATAAATTTAGCTATAGATAAATTTCTCATCAAATATTAAATGAATTTAAATAATAAGAATCGATGGAAATAACAACTATATATACAATTATTGGTTTCGCACTTGCAGGGTACAGCGTTATTGCAAACGACTCTATTCAAACATTAGGTACTTTTATTGCCTCAAAACAAAAATGGTTTAAATGGTATACACTAGCTGCCTCAGCATCATTCGTAATGATTATAGCTCTAAGTTGGGGATGGTATAACTATGATGGTGATATATCTTATGGAAGATTAACCAGAATACCATATCAAGAAATCCAATGGTATCATGCCGTAGCTCCAGGAATTTTATTGCTATTAACAAGAGTTGGAATTCCAGTTTCTACTACATTCTTAGTTTTATCAGCTTTTGCATCAACAGTAGTTTTAGAAAAAATGTTAATGAAAAGTGTAGTTGGTTATGGTTTGGCTGCAGTAGTTGCTTATTTTGCCTGGATAGTAATATCAAAATTTATTAATGAAAAATTTGATGAAGTTGATGATAAGTGGATTGGATTTTGGAGAAACTCCGTATGGATTACTTCTGGTTGGTTATGGTGGGTTTGGTTATCACATGATGTTGCAAATATAGCTGTATATTTACCAAGACAATTAAGCCCTACTCTTTTGATCACAGTAATGTGCTACTTTACAATTTTATTATTTTATATTTTTTACATTCATGGAGGACCAATTCAAAAAGTTGTTCTGGATAAAACTGGTACTAGATATGCCAGATCAGCAACTATAATAAATATTATATACGCCGCTGTATTGTTCTACTTTAAAGAATTAAACGATCTTCCAATGTCGACAACTTGGGTATTTGTTGGATTATTATGTGGTAGAGAACTTGCAATTTCGACAATGAATAAAGACTATAAGTTTAAATATGTCTTCCCACTAATTGGTAAAGATTTTATTAAAATGATTTTTGGTTTAAGTGTTTCAGTTGGAATTGTATTAGCTATTCACTACATTATTATTCCGAACAACTGGTTTTAAATTTATTTTTTTAATTTAGTAACTAATTCTTTTAATTTTAATTTTTCTTTTTTTAATTTTCTTAGTTTCTCCCATGATGAAAAAGTTCTATCACTCATTCTTAATTTTGTTAAATATTTGATT
>QBXA01000030.1 GCA_003283905.1 Pelagibacteraceae bacterium AG-319-F18
GCGCAAATATTCAACATCACTATTTTCTAAACTCAAAAAAAATAAATTCCAAAATTAAAAATCCAAGTTGGTACATTAATTCAAATTATGATCCAATTGAAGATATGTTAAAATTATATGATACAATCTTAAAATCCTATCTAGAATTAGTTGACGATGGTTACAGTATAATATTTGCAACTGGACTTTCTCAAAAACCTTATGACAGGGTAAAGTTTTATTATAGGCTTAAAAATCACAGTTCATTTCTAAAAAAGTTTGGCATTAAATTTAATTATGTTCAAAAATTAATGACTAGAGATTTTTTTATTTTTTTTGATAATAATGATCAGCGAGATTTAGCAAAGACAAAGTTAGAATCAATAGTATCTAAAAATAATGATAGAATATTTGAAGAAATTGATATAAAAGACAAATGTTTATTTGTTACCCTTACTTATCCAAATGAAATAGAGAGAGATTTTCAAGTAACTTGTGATCAGAAAAAAAATATAAATTTTTATGATGAGGTAAATTTTGTAGCAATTAAAAATGGAATGCATTCCTCTAAAGGGTATTGCTCTTATCATGGAGAAATCGAAAATTTTCAAACTAAAGAAAATGATCATGTTAAAGAAATATTCAATTCAATAAATAATTTTTTCAATTGAAATTATGAAATTAAATAAAAATACCAAAATTTGTATTATTGGGCTAGGTTATGTTGGTTTACCTTTGGCTATTGCATTTGAAAAACATTTTAATGTCGTTGGATATGATATTAATTCAGTAAGAGTAGATAGTTTAAAAAAAAATATTGATATAACAGTCGAGGTTACTAAATCTGCTCTAAAAAGAGCAAGATCTATTAGATTTACATCTGATAAGGGTGATATTGGTAAAATAGATATTTTTATTGTTACAGTTCCTACGCCAATATTTAAATCAAAGATCCCAGATCTGAGATTATTAAAAAAATCCTGTACTACAATAGGGCAAATAATAAAAAAAATATGAATATAGTTAAAGATAAAAGTCCAATTTGACCATTTATACCATCATACATATTTATAGAATTTAAAAATATTAAGCTTATAAAAAGACTAAAAAAGAATCCAACTTCGGATATATCAATAGAGTAAGTAATAAATGTTAAATTTAAATTATTTATTACTAAACTATTATCTAGACTAAAAAAAATGTAAAAGATTATAAATAAAACTATTAATTTTTTAAATGGATCTAAATCATATTTATCGTCAAAATAACCTAGTAAGAAAAGAAAAATTAAGCAAAACAAAAAAGATGCGATTGATTTATTACTTGTTAAAAATAAATTATCTAAATAATACGTCCCAGGCAAGTAAACCTTATTAATTAAAAAAAACTCAAAAGCTATAAATAAAATTATATTTAATAATATTATTACTCCACCAATTAAAGGTACGGGTAATTTATGGAATTTACGCTTTAAATTTGGTATATCATATAGTTTATAAATTTTAGCAATTGAATGATATTTATTTACAAATAATAAATTAATTAAAATTAATATAGAAAAAAAAATAATATATTTTATTTCTAACATTAAATATTTCCTTTAAAGTAATTGTAGATTATTGATAAATACTCGTATGATATTACTTTTATCTTTGATAATTGTTTAATATCTAACTCGTCACTTGTAATTATATTTATGTTATAATTTGAGAATTTTTTCTTAATAATTAAACTTACTCTTTTGCTATGATATGGACTAGTTAAAACAGTAAAATAAGTGTTTTTTTTAATACCTTTTTTTTCCATCAAATTGAAAAATAATAATAAATTTTCATAAGTATTTTTATATTCTGTATCAATTGTAATTATATTTTGATTATCCATACCAGAAGTTAATAAAAGTTTTTTAATAATTTGTGACTCTGGGTATACCTGAAATCTGCCAGAAATAATTAACTGATTATTAAATTGCCCATTTTCTCTAAATAATTTTGTTAACTTTTTAGCTAATAATAAATAACTATTATTCATGTAATTATCTGAACCATAACCCGACATAACAAATATAGTATTGCTAGATGGATTATAATTATTGTTTAAAACTAATTTAGATCCAAGTAAGTCAAACATTGGTGATTTGAATAAAATTAAATAAAATACTATAGAAGCTAAAATTATTTTTCGACTATAATTTTTTAAATTGTTTAAATATAATTTTTTCCAATCATAACTAATATTCTTCTTTGATTTTAAAAATTTATTTATGATATTCGTTATGTCTAGAAATTTTTTATCCCAAGAATTATTAAATGCATAATTTATTCTGGTTTCTTTAAATTGATTTTTTTCCGATAAAGCTAAATTAATTTTATTTTTAAAATCTTGATAATTATTTTCTGTTAAATAAATTAAATTTTTATTATCATTATTTATAATATTCATCTCTCTAAATTTAGTGCTTATTACAGGTAGGCCTAATGCAAGATATTCATTTAATTTTGAGGAGTAAACACCATTTGTAAACTGATTAACAAAGTAAGGTATTATTCCAATATCTACATGTTTTAAATATAAGGGAACTAAATCGTTGGAAATTTCACCTGTAAAAAAACAATTTTTAAAATTTTTCAATTCTTGAAATTTATTGTTATAAAATTTTAGATCTCCAATAAACAAAAAACTTAACTCTTTAGAATTTTTAATTAAATTTATCATTAAATCTGAATCAAAAACTTCAGTAAAATTTCCAATATAACTAACGATTGGGAACTTTATTTTTTCAAATATCTTTGGTTTATCTCCTTTGATATTTTTAAATTTTTTTTCTTCTATTGCAGCTGGAAAAAAATATGTGTTAGTGGAATACTTTTTTATTTTATCAAGTATTTGATGTGAAGTTCCAAAATTTATATTTGCTTTATCAATTGTTTTAATTTCTGAAGATAATATTTTTTCCGTGCCAACTTGAGTACCAAAATCGTTTGCGGCATAGTAAATATTTAGTATTGGATTTATTTGATTTATTAAATTATTATTTAAATTTGTTGGCAAAAAATTTATTATAATTGGATCATTAAAATAAAATGTATCTATCCATTTTTTTATGTTTTTAAATATAATTTTGGAATTAAAATAACTAATCGTTTTATTATATGGTGCTGGAAAAATAATAGGAGAATATACAAAAAGGTTCTTTTCAATTTCATTAAAACTCTCGAATAAGTTACAATATTTTGATGAAATTACCTCTAAAGAATTTCTTTTCCTAAACTTATTTAAACTCATTGATTTTTTTTTACTTTTTAAGGCATAATACATCT
>QBXA01000031.1 GCA_003283905.1 Pelagibacteraceae bacterium AG-319-F18
ATTATTTAAGGCAGAAATAATAGGTAATATTAAACTTATTCCAATTACTTCAAGTATTGAAACAAAAAAAACTAAAACAAGATAACCTTTTAATCTTGATCTTGATTTATTGGAAATAATCTTCCAACTTTTTTTTATGGTGTCCATTTGAATTAAAGTTTAATCTTGTAATACTTTAAATACCAATCTACAAAGTTTCGAATACCAATTTTAATATTAAATTTTGGGCTATAACCTACCCATTTATATAGTTTATTAACACTTGATAATGATCTTTTAACGTCTCCAAGTTGCATTGGCATTAATTTTTTTTTTGATAATATTTTAAGATTTTTTTCAATTTCTTTAATAAAATCCATTAATTTAACCGATTTACCACTACCTATATTAAATATTGAGTACGGCGTTTTTTTATTTTTTGAAATTGTTGGTTTTTTAAGAACATTGACTACTCCTTCTACAATATCGTCAATATATGTGAAATCTCTAGACATTTTTCCTCTATTAAAAACTTCAATTTTCTTTCCTTTTATAATTGAGTCTACAAACATAAATAGTGCCATATCTGGTCTGCCCCATGGTCCATAAACTGTAAAAAATCTCAGTCCTGTTGTTGGAAGTGAAAACAATTTACTATAATTAAAAGCAATTAGTTCATTAGATTTTTTTGTTGCAGCATAAAGGGATACTGGTTTATCAACTACGTCTTTTTCCTCTGCTATTTTTTTTGTATTGCCACCATAAACACTTGAACTACTTGCATAAACAAAGTGTTTAACTTTATATAATTTAGATAAATGAATTATATTTGCAAAACCAACTAAATTTGTTTGAATGTAAGGTCCAGGATTAATAAGAGAATGCCTCACTCCAGCAACAGCTGCTAAATTTATAACAAAATATGGATTATTTTTTTTAAAAATAACTTCTAATTTTTTATTATTACAAATATCTAATTTTTTAAAATAGAAGTTTTTATGTTGTTTTAAGATTTGTAATCGTTTTTTTTTTAATTTTACATCATAGTAGGAACTAAGATTATCAATCCCTATAACTTTATAATTTTTTATTAATTTTAGACAAGTGTGCATTCCAATAAATCCTGCAGCACCTGTTACTATAACAGTTTTCATAATTAATTTTAACTTCTTTTCCTCTTCTTTTTTTTATTTTCTGGAAAAAAGTTAGACACAGTAAGAGTTAATATAGTAGAAAAAATAATTGAAGTAATTATTATTTTAATATGATTAATATCACTTATTTTTCTAAAATTTAATTTTTCTTCAATCACTTCTGGAGGTCCAAAAGAAATTGACAGGGTTGATAGATATATGTTTTGAGGAAAAGATTTTTTATTTTGTTCTTTCAGGAAATCTAATAAAAGTCTATTATTATCCATCAGAGTACTTAAGTGTTTTTTATAGTGATCTAAAATAATTTGATTAAACAATTTTTCCAAACACATTTCATTTGCCATTTCCTGATGAAACAAAGTTATTTTTGAAAAAACAAAATCATTACGAGTATATTTCAAATCAATTGTTTGTTTAGAAGAACTAAGATTACACAAACTGTTGATTTTTTTTTGGGTTTTTAAAGTTATTAGATAATGATAAAGCTCTTGTCTAAAATTACCTATATTAAATGTAACCCATTCTGATGATCTTGGTTGTGAAAATATTATATGTGTACCATAGGCATATTTTTTAGTTTGATTTAATTTTTTTTCTCCATAAAATACAACTAAAAAAAGAGTTACAAATATTATAAAATATTTAGAATTTTTCTTTAAATCTTTTAAAATTTTATCAAATAAGTTTAGCATGAAATTTTTAAATTATTTATATACCTAAAATCAAATTCTACAAGATACCATCTTTAAGAGCCTTACCTTGCTTAATTTCATTTATTTTACATAAGATTTTTGAAATAAAATCTTTAAATGGATTACCGAATCCTAATAGTTTTTTTAATTTTTGTGGTTCTAAGATAAAATCTTCTCCAAGTTCAATACCTGCTATTTTTTTTTGCTGTTCTAGTGTCATTTCTCCATTAATTAATCTATTATTTTTTTCTATATAATCTTCTGTAAACTTTAAAAGGTCATTTCTATATATAGAATTTAAATTTTTATTATTTTTATCTCTTCGAATTAAAAATACTTTTTTTCTTAAATACATTGCATAGAAAAAAACAGAAGAAATATCAGTACTGACTACAGTTTTAGCGTTGGTTAAATTTTTTAAAAGATTGTTTAAAAAATTATTACTTGATCTTGTATCTGAACAAAATATTTCCCAACCTTTTTTTTCGTATTCAGCACAATTTTCTGGAATAAAATCAGTATAATAAAAATGAACTTTAAATGGAGGCTCAAATTTACTCTCGATTATTTCTATTAACCCTTTATGATTAACTTTTTGATAATCCTCAAGATTTGAATGTGATGGGAAAACAATTGTGCCGCTACCTTCTTTTTTAATCAAATTCTCATTTAATTTACAAAGATATAAAAAAGGTGCACCAATTGGGATTATTTTTTTAAATCCTTTTTTAATACAATATTTGCTTAAATTGTCATT
Source organism: Pelagibacteraceae bacterium AG-319-F18 (assembly GCA_003283905.1). GTDB lineage: Bacteria > Pseudomonadota > Alphaproteobacteria > Pelagibacterales > Pelagibacteraceae > Pelagibacter. The sequence goes on from QBXA01000031.1 coordinate 2,583, forward strand.
CCAACAATAAAAATTAAATTTTCTTTTTACTAAAAAAGAATTAAAATAGTGTAAATTAACCCACCCATGTTGAATTGATCCAAATAACTCTCTATCTTTTAGACCACAATACTCAGCCAAAATTTTTCTATGAGAATACCAATTATTATCTGGATACATGATTTAAATACCTAAAAATTGCCTCTGCTTTTTTCCAATCATTTGGATAATTTATATCAACAGCTCTCCATTCTGGAATTTCTATGCATGATCCATTTTTATGTATATCAGTAAATTTTTTCCATGTTTTTAGGTCAGCTAGGTAAAATTGACCAGCATCAAAATAATTTTTTTTTTTATTAAAAAATTTTTTACTACTTTTAACAGATTTAACATTTTTGGATTTATTTAAAAAAATAGAATTGTTCATATAATTTGAATTAATTGCGACTGGGAAAATAAATTTATTTTTGTTTTTTTTTTGTTTATTAATAGCTTTTTTTAAATCTGTTATTTGAAGCAAAGGATTACAAGGATATACACAAAAAATTCTTAAATTGTTTTTTTTATCTAAATCCAAAGTTTTTAACGCATGTTTAATTGTTGAATGTGTTGAAGTTTTGTCATCAGACAAGTTCTTTGGTCTTTTAATTAAGATATCACATC
>QBXA01000032.1 GCA_003283905.1 Pelagibacteraceae bacterium AG-319-F18
ATAAAGTTAGAACAAACAATATTAGATTATGGTAGAGATCTTACACTTGAAAAAAATATAATTTCATTAAATCTTGCAAATGCTAAATTAGTTAAAAAAGAACTAGAAGTATTGCACGATGCTATTAATGCATTTACAAATTTAATTTTAGCAAGAGAAAAACTAAGCATCAATTCAAAAAATTTAAATCTTTTAATTAGACAGGTGGAAAATGATAAAATTAGAAGAGATCGAGGCCAAATAACAAATACTGATGTAGCTCAATCAGAGTCCTCTCTAGCTGGTGCTCAAGCACAATTCGCAATGTCTAAAAATGATTTATTAATTAGTAAACTTAATTATGAAAATATAATTGGGAAAATTAATGATCCAAACAAATTAAAAAAAAAATTAAATGCAATTGTCAATATTCCAAAAACTTTAATTGAAGCAATAAGCTTATCTAAGCAAAACAACCCAGATATACTGATTGCAAAATTAGATTTAGAAAAATCCGAAAAAGATATATCAATTGTGGAGTCAGATTTAAAACCAACTGCTTCTGTATCTTTAGAGAAATCTTATACTGAGGATCTTAGCTCAACCATAGGAGAAAGAGATAAAGACATTTTAAAAGCAACAGTTAGTTGGCCTTTTAATTTGGGTGGAAAAAATAAGTATAAAATTAACAAAAACACAAATTTAACAAATAGAAAAAGATTATTATTAGATCATGTAGTGAGAACTAATGAGACTAACGTTGCAAGTGCATGGTCAAATTTGGAGTCTTCTAAAAGTTTCTTAAATTCTATCAAAGTTCAATTAAAATCATCTAAAATTGCAAACGAAGGGATAGCAGCAGAGTATGAAAGGGGATCAAGAACTACACTAGATGTTATTCAATCAAATTCATTATTACTCTCTTCACAACTATCTCTAGTAAATTCCGAGAGAAATTATCTTATGGCTCAATATAATCTATTAAAAGCAATTGGCCTTTTAAATAGTCGATACCTAAAACTTAAGTAATTATTTGTTTTTTTAGTCCTAAAAATTAATATATTGCTAATGAGAACAAAATGTGTACATTTAAATCATGATTCGAGTGTTAAAAAAATTAAAAAAAGAGGCTAAAAATGACGAAAAGTAACCTAAAAGTAGTTAAATCTACTAAAGAACAAGAAATGGATATTAAAGAAAAGAACAAAGCATTAGATGCTGCGATAGCTCAAATTACCGATAATTTTGGAAAAGGTTCAGTAATGAAACTTGGACAAAGAAGAGCGATGGATATTGAGTCTGTATCTACAGGATCTTTAAGTCTTGATTTAGCATTAGGAATAGGTGGATTACCAAAAGGAAGAATTGTTGAAGTTTACGGACCAGAATCTTCAGGAAAAACAACACTAGCGTTACAGGTAGTTGCTGAAGCTCAAAAAGCCGGTGGAATTTGTGCATTTGTTGATGCTGAGCACGCATTAGACCCAGTTTATGCAAAAAAATTAGGTGTAAATACAGAAGAACTTTTAATTTCACAGCCAGATGCTGGTGAGCAAGCATTAGAAATAGCTGATACTCTTGTAAAATCAGGTTCTATTTCAGTTATAGTAATTGACTCAGTTGCAGCTTTAACACCAAGAGCTGAAATTGAAGGTGAAATGGGAGATCATCACGTTGGTCTTCAATCAAGATTAATGAGTCAGGCTTTAAGAAAATTAACAAGTTCAATTTCAAATACAAATACAATGATGATTTTCATCAACCAAATCAGAATGAAAATTGGAGTTATGTTTGGAAGTCCTGAAACAACATCAGGTGGAAACGCATTAAAATTCTACTCTTCAGTTAGAATGGATATTAGAAGAATTGGTGCAATTAAAGATAAAGATGAAATTATCGGAAACTCAACAAGAGTTAAGGTAGTTAAAAACAAGGTAGCACCACCATTTAAAGTTGTTGAATTTGATTTAATGTATGGAAAAGGGATCAGTAAAATGGGAGAACTAGTTGATCTAGGTTCTAAAGCAGACATTATTGAAAAATCAGGTGCATGGTATGCTTATAAGGGTGAAAAAATAGGTCAAGGTAGAGAAAATGCAAAAACTTATCTTGCTCAGAACCCTAAAGTAGCAGCTGAAATAGAATTATCTATTAGAGAAAAAGCAGGAGTAATTCAAAAAAAGATTGAAGGAAACCCTCTAGACCCTGAAAAAGCTGCAAAAGATCAAATAGAAGATCCAAAAGCAGAAAAGAAAGAGGAAGTAGTTCCTACTAAAAAAAATTAGTTAAAAAGTCATCTTTAATTATTAAAAGGCGCTTAGTTTAAGCGCCTTTTTTCCCCTACTGTTATCTAGACATAGAACAAAAAAGCTGTATTTTAAAAATATGGCTGACAAATCTTTAAACGAAATAAGAAACACATTCTTAAAATATTTTGAGAAGAATGATCATAAGATTGTAGAGTCTAGTAATTTGGTTCCTAATAACGACCCAACTCTAATGTTTGCTAACTCAGGGATGGTTCAGTTTAAAAATGTATTCACAGGTTTAGAAAAAAGAGATTATCAAAGAGCTACGACATCACAAAAATGTGTTAGAGCCGGAGGAAAACATAATGATTTAGAGAATGTTGGATATACACCAAGACACCACACTTTTTTTGAAATGTTAGGAAATTTTTCTTTTGGAGACTATTTTAAAGAACAAGCAATCCACTATGCTTGGAATTTAATAACTAAAGATTTTGGCATAGACAAAAACAGACTTTATGTAACGGTTTATCTTGAGGATGATGAAGCCTTCAATTTTTGGAAGAAAATAGCTGGTTTTAGCGAAGATAGGATTATTCGAATAGCAACATCTGACAATTTTTGGTCAATGGGAGAGACAGGTCCATGTGGCCCATGTTCTGAAATTTTTTACGATCATGGAGATCATCTAGCAGGCGGGTTACCAGGAAGTAAGAATGAAGATGGAGACCGTTTTATTGAAATATGGAATTTGGTCTTTATGCAATTTGAACAAATTTCAAAAGATAAAAGAATAGATCTTCCAAAACCATCTGTTGATACAGGTATGGGTTTAGAGAGGATTGCAGCCTTATTACAGGGAACACACGATAATTATGAAACAGATCATTTTAAAAAAATTATAAGCTCAGCTTCTGAAATTATTAAAATAAA
>QBXA01000033.1 GCA_003283905.1 Pelagibacteraceae bacterium AG-319-F18
TTCCAAATTTCTTGACCTGTTCCTTCGTAATGACCTTTAGCATTTGCTGTATTATCAAATTGGTTAGCCCAAATAACTCCATTATTGTTTGTTGGTCTAAGTTCATCTGCAAGTCTTGATGCTATCTTAATATAGTTATTTTCATCTTTATATGGTTTTGCAGAAACTAATCTTAGCTCAGCACCTAGGTTTCTTAGTAAATCTTTTTTTTCTTGAGTTTGACTGTCGTTCATCACAATAATTGTTTTATAACCAAGTGAATTTCCTAAAAGCCCTAAACCAATACCGGTATTACCAGCGGTTCCTTCTACAACAGTTCCACCTTTTGAAATTAATTTTTTTTCTTGCGCATCTTTAATTAATGCTAATGCTGCTCTGTCTTTAACTGATCCACCAGGATTTAAAAATTCAGCTTTACCATAAATATTACAACCTGTAATTTCTGATGCAGCTTTTAATTTTATTAAAGGAGTGTTACCAATCCCAGAAATAAAATCGTTTTGTATGTTATTCATTAATCTGATTTTGTATCACTATCTGAGGTAATGCCGTAAGGTTTGAAATCACTATCTGCAATCCCAACATTTTTAGCTGGTATACCAACCATAACAGCTTTTTCTGGAACATCTTTAGTTACAACTGCATTAGCACCAATCTTTGCGCTTTTTCCAATTCTTACAGGACCTAATATTTGAGCACCAGAACCTATTACAACCTCATCTTCAATAGTTGGGTGTCTTTTAATATTTCGCTGACCATTTGAATTTATACTTGGAGCAATCCCACCTAATGTTACCATATGATAAATAGTAACGTTATTTCCTATTTCAGATGTTTCTCCAATAACTACTCCCATCCCATGATCGATAAATAAGTTTTTTCCAATTTTTGCATTAGGATGAATTTCAATACCAGTTAAGAATCGTGAAAACTGAGAAATCATTCTTGCAATCAAATCAAATTTAGCCGTGCTAAAAAAATTAGAAATTCTATGAAAAAAAACAGCTTTCACACCTGGATAAGTTAAAATTAAACTTAGTTTAGATTTTGCAGCAGGATCTCGATCAATTATAGATTGTAAAAAATTATCCATATTATTTTGTTAGTTGAAATTAAAGTGAAGTTTATATAGTCATTATAATTTAAAATTAAAGAGGAGAATTATGTATAGAAATACCAACTGTTTTCACCTAGCAGTTCCTTGTGGTGATTTAGAGGTTGCAAAAAAATTTTACAGAGAAACATTAGGCTGCAGATTAGATAATTCTGCTCAAGAATGGGCTGATGTTGATTTTTGGGGAAATGAATTAACTCTTCATGCAAGTGCACATAAATTGGACAATGAAAGACACGATGTTGATATGGGTAACGTTTCCGTTCCACACTTCGGTGTTCATTTATCAAGAAAAGACTTTGATGCTCTTAAACAAAGATTAAAAGAGAATGGTACTAAATATTACGATGAACCTTATCTAAGATTCAAAGGAACTAAGTATGAACAGGAAACCTTCTTTGTAAAAGATCCTAATGAAAATGTGTTAGAGATCAAAACATTGACAACTAATCCAGAGTAGTTAGTGGTTAATAATTACAAGTCTATAGCAAAAAAACTTAAGTTTGAAGGAAGAGCATTTATTAACGGCAAATATGTAAATGCTATTGATGGCAAAAAGTTTGAAACTATCAATCCTGCAACAGGAGACAAACTTTGTACTGTTGCAAAATGTAATCATAAAGATGTTGATCTAGCAGTAAAGGTTTCAAGGAAAGCTTTTAGTAGTGGTGTTTGGTCAAGAAGTGCACCAGAACATAGAAAAGAAGTTTTATTAAAATTTGCAGAATTACTTAGAAAACATGGAGATGAAAATTCAGTCTTGGAATGTGTTGATACAGGAAAATTAATTGCAGATTGTATTAATGAAGTTGCTAATGATGCACCAATGCACTTCCAGTGGTACGGAGAATTAATTGATAAAGTATTTGGAAAAGTTGGTCCAACCGAGCCATCAATTACAAGCTTAATTATAAAAGAACCAATAGGTGTTGTTGCAGGAATTGTTCCTTGGAACTTTCCTTTGATGATGGCTGTTTGGAAAATGGCTCCTGCATTAGCAGCAGGTTGTTCAGTAATTATTAAACCAGCAGAAGACACCCCGCTAACAGCAATTAGAGTTGCACAAATTGGAAAAGAAGCAGGAATTCCAGATGGTGTTTTAAATGTTCTTCCAGGTTATGGTGATGTTGGTGAAGCATTAGGTCGACACAAAGATGTAGATGCAGTTTCGTTTACAGGCTCTACAGAAGTAGGTGGATATTTTCTAAAGTATTCAAGTGAAAGTAATTTAAAGCCTGTTGCACTTGAGATGGGTGGTAAAAGTCCATTTATAGTTTTAGAGGATGCAAAAATTAATGATGATTTAATTGATAATGCAATTAATTCTGCTTTTTGGAATGGTGGCCAGAACTGTTCAGCAAACATGAGACAGATAATTCATTCAAAAGTAAAAGATGAATTTTTAGATAAAGTTTCAAAAAAAGTTAAAAAATTAAAAGTAGGTGATCCGTTAGATTTAAAATCAGGTATGGGATCAATGATATCTAAAAATCATTTAGAAACTGTAGATGGATATATTCAATCAGGCATTAATGAGGGAGCAAAACTTTTATTAGGAGGAGTTTCTGACAATAATCAAAAAGGATTTTTTGCAAAACCTACTTTATTTGATGGATTAAAAGAAAAGATGACTATTGCTCAAGATGAAATT
>QBXA01000034.1 GCA_003283905.1 Pelagibacteraceae bacterium AG-319-F18
TTTAGTACTTCTTCTGCTCAAGAATTATGTACAGAATGTTTAAGCAAAGTTCCTGCAGACATGAGAGATTATGTATACAACATGGACTTTATGGATAAAGATCAACCATTAGGTCCTACAGTCATGAAAAACTGGAAAAGTCCTAGAAAACCACCTTGGACGATAGGTTATGCTAGTACTTATGCCGGTAATACATGGCGTAAAGGTGCAATGGAAAGACTGATGGAAGTTGTGTATCCAAAATGGAAAGCTTTAGGAATGGTTGATGAAATTGTTATCACTCAATCTAACCTAGATGATACTTTACAGATCCAACAAATGAGACAAATGATCGATGGCGGAAAAGTTGATGCTATTATTATTTGTTGTTCAAACTTAACTGCACTCAACCAAACAATTAAATATGGTTGGGAAAAAGGTGTTCCAACACTTTCTTTCACGGGCTTTACAACTTCACCATATTCAATCAATACGTCAGTTAACTACAGACTAGTTGGTTATTATATTGGTGCTTGGATGGCTGAACTTATTGGTGAAAAAGGAAATGTAATAGTTATGGATGGAATTCCTGGCTATTCTGCTTCTGACCAACAAAGTGATGGTATGTTAGAAGGTCTAGGACAATACGATGGAATAAAAGTTGTTGCACAGTTAGCGCATAACTGGACTTCACAAGTTGCACAGAAAGAACTATCTCAATGGTTATCAAGTAACCCAATTGAAATACATGGTATTGCCGTTCAGTCTTCAGGTGAAACTGGAACTTTACAAGCACTACTTCAGTCTGGACGTGATCCTATTCCACCAATTGCATTAGGTGGTGAATTAGGTGCTCTATGTTATTGGAGACAAAACCCAAGTTATATTGATGAAGCGATATATGCTTGGCCTCCAGGAGATGAAATAGAGTTGGGTATGGAAGTAATGATCAGAACCTTACAAGGTCAAGGTCCAAGAATCCAATCTATATTGGTTGGTCCTGCTACAAAGAGTTTTGATGATATCGCAGCAGTCTTAGGTGAAGATTGTGATAGAAACTCAACTGGTTGGGATAATCCAGGAATTGAAAACTGGGCTCCTAGAGCTTATGTTGAAACATTCTTTGATAATCCATCAGATCCTGAGAAATACGATATAAAATCTCACTAATACTTTAAGTTAAAGTATGAGTGCAGAACAAAACATAAAAGACAACACCTCTAACAAAGAGGTGTTGTCTAAGAAATCCGAAACTGTTACTGGTGATGTTTACGTTCAAGATGTTCACAAATATTTTGGTGTAACTAAAGCTCTTAACGGAGTTAATTTTAATGCAAATTTTGGAGAAATTCATGCTATCGTTGGAGGTAACGGTTGCGGAAAAAGTACATTAGCAAAAGTAATGTCTGGAGTTTTACCAATAGATAAAGGCAAAGTTTCTGTAATGGGTCATACTCCTACTTCTCCTGTTATGGCAAGAGAAATGGGAATAGCTACCGTTTTCCAAGAAGTTATGATCGCAGAAGAAGCTTCTGTTGTAGACAACTTGTTTGTTGGTTCTGATAGTTTTTGGTACAAAAATTTAACACAAAGAGAAAAAGTCTTAAAAGCTCAAGAACTTATGGAAGACCTTGCTGGCGAATATATAGACCCATATACTCAAGTGTTTAACTTATCATTGCCAATTAAAGCGTGGATTACAATTGGAAGAGCATTTTTGCGTGAAAATACAAAAGTATTAATTTTGGATGAATCTTCAGCTGCACTCGATTTCGATTCAACAGAGAGATTATTCAAAAAAATGAGAGAATTAAGAGATAATGGCGTTGCAGTTTTCATTGTAACTCACCGAATAGCTGAATTAATACGTATAAGTGATAAAGCAACTGTTATGAGAGACGGTAAAGATGTTGGTGTTTTAGAGAAAAAAGATCTTAACGAAAAAAATTTATTAGGTTTAATGACAGGAAGAACTGAAGCAGGAGAAAAATCTACATCTGTTGCGGTAAAAACAATGACTGACAAAGTGGTAATGAGGGCTGAAAATTTAATTGTTTGGCCTGAAAGTGCACCAGTTAATTTTGAAGTACGTAGAGGTGAAATAGTAGGCGTTACAGGATTAGATGGTAATGGACAGGATGACTTTGTAAAAATTTTAGCAGGAGTACAAGAATCTCAAGGAGGTACTACTGAAATTTTAAATATTAATGATAAGTTTGTAAAATATAATTCTTTGATGGATGCAAAAAGCAATGGAATTTCTTTTGTTTCAGGAGATAGAAAAAAAGAAGGAATACTTCCTAATTTAAGTATTTACGAAAATTTAGTAGTTCCACTTTATCGAACAACAAGTAAGGCGGGGTGGTTGGGTTTTATTAATTGGCTTGAGTTAAATGGTATATATGAATATGAAGTTGACAGACTAAGCATTAAAACTGGTCCAAAAGATAATCTTATAGGATCACTAAGTGGAGGAAACCAGCAAAAAGTAATGATAGCTAGATCCTTTGCTCAGCATCCAAAGATACTTATTCTAAATGATCCAGCAAGAGGTATCGATGTTAGTACAAAAAGAGATTTATACATTCATCTTAGAAAATTTGTAGAAGAAGGAAATACAGTTATTTTTCTTTCTAGTGAACTTGAGGAGTTTATCGGACTTTGTCCAAAAGTAATTGTATTTAGACATGGAACAATATTCGATATTTTTGAAAATGAAAAAGTTAACGCAGATACTTTACTTGAAGGAATGTTTGGTCAAACA
>QBXA01000035.1 GCA_003283905.1 Pelagibacteraceae bacterium AG-319-F18
CTTTTATTTAATTTACCGTAAGTTTTATATGCTAGCTCTGCAGAATTTAAAATTTTACCCGATAAAAGCTTAACGTTTCCTAATTTAAACTTCTCATAATTCACCATGAATTAATAAAGTCTTAGGTATTCTTTTACTTCCCAATCAGTAACTGCTTGATGATATCTTTCCCACTCATCATTCTTATAAGCAAGTAAAGATTTTTTCATAACAGATCCTATTACTTCATCAGAAAAATTATCTTTTTTGAGTGCTTCTAAGGCCATTAGTAAATTTCTTGGAAGTCTTTTAATTCCAAGTTTTTTAAATTCACTATCAGTCATATTATAAAGATCTTGATCAGTTGGTTTGCCTGGATGGATTTTCTTTTTAATTCCCTCTACAGCAGCTGAAAGTGTCATTGAAAAAGCTAAATATACATTCATTGTCATATCTGCAGCTCTATTTTCAATACAATATCTATTTTGTGGCAATCTAAACTGAGCAGATCTATTATTATGTCCATAAGTAATATTTGTTGGAGCCCAAGTAACTGTGCCTCCTTCAAACCCACCTACTCTTGGCACCAATCCGTTATATGAATTTACGGTTGAGCAAGTAATTGAAGTTAATGCTTCTGCATGCTTCATAAGCCCACCAACAGCAAACAAAGATTCTTTAGACCATTTGTTTCCACCATCAAAAATGTTTTTTCCATTTTTATCAACCATTGAAAAATTTATGTGAGCTCCTGATCTCCAATCACCTATCGTTGGTTTTGGCATAAATGTAATAAACATATTGTGTTTTTTTGCGACTTCTTTAAGAAGAATACGAAGAAAAACTAATCTATCAGCCATCTCCAAAAGATTTGTGTAATGAAAATCTAATTCAAATTGTGAATAAGCACCTTCAGCAACTACATCATGAAGCTTCCATCCTAGTCCATTAAGAATATCTATTAACTCTTTTAAAAAATGCATTGAGTCTAATGAATGCTCAACGTCATAACCAAAAGCCTGACGTCTCGGTCTAATTCCTTTTATAGGATCGGTATCAATAGCTTTAATAGGTTGACCATTTTCATCATATTTCATAGCAATAAATTCAGGTTCTACCCCAGCCATACCTTCATATCCTGCATCTTGAGCTTTTTGCATGTTACGTTTCAAAGCCTGTCTTGGACAAACGTTATAAGGTTTATCTTCCCAAAAAAGATCTGCAAAAATAATTGCTGTAGATGTGTCCCACGGACAAATATAAACAGAATCTAAATCTGGCAACATTACTTGATCAGAGTCAGCGGGAGTAAGTTCTGGAACAAAAGAGATTGAGTGGACTGCAAATTGAGGTCCTTTTCCTAAACACAAAGGTTCAAAATCAGACATTGGAACTGGTTTTGATTTTGGAATACCGTGGAGATCAATCCAGCTGGATAAAACATATTTTACACCAGCATTTTTTAATTTTTTATGAACAGAGGGTAATTTTTTTCTATTACGTTCAACCGCATCTTTAAAATTTTCATAATAAATTTTTTCTTTTTTACCCATATTGATCTCCTTAAATCTTCTTTATTGTGGCATATCTTCAGGATCTATTCCAGGAACAAATGTAATTCCTGCTTGTTGTTTCCAGTCATGAGGATAAGCAGCATAAAATATTACACATTTCTCATCACACTCATATGCTATATGATTATCTTTAGGTATATAAAGAACGTCTCCAGGGTTACATATGTAAGATTGGCCATCACATGTTAACCTGAAAGTTCCTTCCATACAGTAAATAATTTCATCACAAGTTAAATCCCATGGTACGGACACTTTATTTAAAAAATTTAATCCTCCACACATCGTATTACTGACTTTGCTTGTTACAAATGGTTTAATATAACTTTTACCTGGCTCTAAAGTATGAAGCCTATTTTCTATATCTTTAAACTTATATAGTTGAGGTTTTTTTGACATTCTTATTTCCTTTCGATTTATACTTTTATTGGTTCATTTAATTCAACTTTATATCCATCAGGATCTTCACAGAATGCAATTACTCTAGTTCCATGTTTCATTGGTCCTGGTTTTCGAGTTATATTTACACCTAGTTTTTCAAGATCTTCACAAGCTTTATAAACATCTGGAGTTTCAATACAAACATGTCCCCAGCCATTTCCTTTATCATAGTCTTCTTTTTGATCCCAATTACAAGTTAGTTCTAGACAAGGAGACTCGGTCTCAAGACCATATCCAATAAATGCATTTGTAAATTTTCCTTCTGGATAATCTGTTTTTCTTAAAACTTTCATTCCCAGAGTTTTGCAGTAAAAATTAAAAGATGCTTCTAAATCCTTAACTCTTATCATTGTATGGGCAAGTCTATATCCTTTAAGATCTATTTCTTTAGACATTTTTTTTCCTTTTTATTGATTTAGAAGATTTCATTGTAGCATCAACTATAAGTTTTTGAAATGCTTGAACACCTTTTTCCCAAACAGGTGATAAAAGACCACCTTCTTTAGATGCAGGAGAATATCTACCTTCTTGAAGTCTTTCACATATTTCGTGATCTTCTTTATGAACACTCCACCATATATTTTTTACCATTTTAATTTCCTCTTTACTC
>QBXA01000036.1 GCA_003283905.1 Pelagibacteraceae bacterium AG-319-F18
GATACTGCTATTTTGCACGATTCATAAATTTCATTTTTTAATTTGTCTGTCCATATTTCTTTATTTTCTTTAAGAAACTCCTGAAACAATCTTATCATTGAATTACAGTGCAAAGTTTCATCTCTCACTGACCAAGTTATGATTTGTCCCATTCCCTTCATTTTATTATGACGTGGAAAGTTAAGTAAAATTGCAAAACTAGCAAATAGTTGAACGCCCTCAGTAAAAGCACTAAATATTGCTAGTGTTTTTGCAATATTATGCAATGAATTCACATCACATTTCTTAAGATAATCGTATTTATCTTTCATGGCTTTAATCTTCAAAAATTCAGAATATTCAGTCTCAGGTAAACCAATAGTGTCTAATAAGTGTGAATAAGCTGCAATATGTACCGTCTCCATAGCAGAGAACACTGATAACATCATTTTAACCTCTGTAGGTTTAAACACATTCATACAGTGACCCATATAATAGTTATTCACCTCAACATCTGCTTGGGTAAAAAATCTAAATATTTGTTTTAATAAATTTTTCTCTGAAGCAGAAATTACTTTTTGCCAATCTCTTACGTCATCTCCTAACGGAACTTCTTCTGGCAACCAATGAATTCTTTGTTGTGTCAACCAGGCATCGTAGCACCAAGGATATCTGAATGGTTTATAAATTGGATCACCAGTCATCAATCCACTTTTATTTGAAAGCTTTGATGTATCAGAATTAATTTTTACTGTTTGTGCCATTTTTTATATTTGATCAATTAATGTTTTAGCTAATTTTTTAGACTGTCCAAAAAATCTTATTTCTTTAATCATATCTAAATTAGATTTATCATCACCAACGACAACAAAACCTATCATTCCTAAACTCTTATGAGGTGTACACCAATAAGCATAAATTCCTGGAATAGTAAATTCATAACTTACATCTTCATTTAATTTAGATTTAAATTTCTCCACTCCTTCGGGCACTCCACCTTTAATGAATTCGACATTATGTCCTTTGTCTGTTGATTCCCAAAAAACTTTGTCACCAACATTAATATTGATAATCTTTTCAGAATAAACCATTCTTTCTTTATCTAGCTTATTTAACATTTTTATATTTATATCTTCACTCATTGCATAATTAGAAAATAATAAAAAAAGTATTAATATATATTTTTTCATGACGTAAATAGTTTTCTCCTTTGTGTTTTTTTTAGATTTTTAATTTCTCTATTTAAAATATCAGTGTTGTTTTTATAAAACTCAATCTCTCTTTTTAGAACACTTATAGTTTGAATAAATTTTTGTGATTCTTCGTCCATTTCATCTTTGAGATATTTGTTTTCATTTTGTAATTTTGATATTTTTTCTAATGTTGTATTTTCATTTAAACATTTATCGTATACATGCATATTGTTAATCTACAATTCTTGTAGGCTCCATTAATTGTTCCATTAAATCATTGTTCCATTTACCTGTTACTTTCACTTCAGCTTTTGCACCCAAGATGAACGCTTCAATAAGATTGTGATTCAGATAAACATAAGTTCCTGGTTGTCTAAATTTATAAATCATTGCTCCAGCCGCACCACCTGGTACAAACCAAGTCTCTAGATTTGTTCTTGGTGGATCATTAAACGATCCGTTTGGCCACACATAATCACCATGTCCACCAATTAAGTGAGGTCGTGTATCTCTATTTGCTTGCGCATGAATAAACATTACTGTTTCACCCACTTTTGCAGTCAAAGCATTATCTCCCTCTAAAGCACCTTCGGATCCATTAAATACAACATGGGTAGGTGTTAATGTTTTCATCACTTCTAAAACATCACTAAAACCATCACCTGGGTGAATATATTCTTTGAAATTTCCATTAGCATCTTTTGGAAGATAAAAATCCTGCTCACCAATGTAAAATGCTTTGTCATATATGATTGGATTTCCTTCCCTGTCTTTCAATCCATCTCTTGGTAAAACCATAACAGCACCGTTCATTCCTTTAACAACATGCCATGGCACCATCGCACCACCTGGAGCACAGTGATAAACAAATACTCCTGGTTTAATTGCTTTCCATCTTAGTATTACTGCTTCACCTGGTAAAATATGTGTAAGACCTCCTCCACCTAAAGCACCTGTTGCTGCATGAAAATCTAAATTGTGTTCAAAGTTATTTTTTTTAGGATTGACTAATGTTAGCTCAATATAATCACCAACATGAGCAACGATAAGTGGTCCTGGAACACTATCATTAAAAGCAAAAACTCTGAACTTTGTTCCTTGTTTATCAATAGTGATGACTTTTTCTGTAATACTCATTCTCACTTTAATTACTTTAGGTCCCCCTTTAGCAACTATGTTGTGAGTTGGAACTAATGGTGCCGGCACTAGTTCCTGGATAACCACAGGAAGCTTGTCTGCTTCAGCACTTTTTGCCTGTAATGTAATTGAAATTAATAATAACGAGAAGAAAATAGATATATAATTTTTTGTATTCATAAAAAC
>QBXA01000037.1 GCA_003283905.1 Pelagibacteraceae bacterium AG-319-F18
TCCCCCTCCACCATTCAATAAAATTTCAGGTAATAATGGAGTGTTACTCTTGGGGTTGTGCGGGTGTAGTTCAATGGTAGAACGCTAGCCTTCCAAGCTGGATGTAAGGGTTCGATTCCCTTTACCCGCTCCAAGAAAAGAAATTATTAATGAAAACAAAAACTGAGGTAAAAAAGTAATGTCAAAAGAAAAGTTTGTTAGAAATAAACCCCACTGTAACATTGGGACAATTGGTCATGTCGACCACGGTAAAACAACTCTTACTGCAGCTATCACAATTACATTAGCTGAATCAGGTGGAGCATCTGCAGTAGCTTACGATCAAATAGATAAAGCTCCTGAAGAAAAAGAAAGAGGAATTACAATTTCAACAGCACACGTTGAATATGAAACTGAAAAAAGGCATTATGCTCACGTTGATTGTCCAGGACACGCCGACTATGTAAAAAATATGATCACTGGAGCTGCGCAAATGGATGGTGCTATCTTAGTAGTTAACGCTGCTGATGGTCCTATGCCTCAAACAAGAGAGCATATTCTTTTAGGAAGACAAGTTGGAATTCCAGCAATTGTTGTTTACTTAAATAAAGTAGATCAAGTTGATGATAAAGATATGATCGAACTTGTAGAAGAAGAAATTAGAGAACTTTTAACTTCTTATAAATACCCTGGAGATAAAACTCCGATTGTTAAAGGTTCAGCTTTAGCAGCAGTAGAAAAAAGAGATGATGAAATTGGAAAAAATTCAATTGTAGAATTAATGAAAGCTGTTGATGAACATATTCCACAACCAGCTAGAGATGTTGACAAACCATACTTAATGCCTGTTGAGGATGTATTTTCAATTTCAGGAAGAGGAACAGTTGCAACTGGTAGAATTGAATCAGGTGTAATTAAAACTGGCGAAGAAGTTGAAATAGTTGGTATTAGAGAAACTAAAAAATCAGTTTGTACTGGAGTAGAAATGTTTAGAAAACTTTTAGACTCAGGTGAAGCTGGTGATAACGTAGGAATTTTATTGAGAGGTATTGAAAGAACTGACATCGAAAGAGGTCAGGTTCTTTGTAAACCAGGTTCAATTACTCCACACACTAAATTTGAAGCTCAAGCGTATGTACTTAAAAAAGACGAGGGTGGAAGACACACTCCTTTCTTTACTAAATACAGACCTCAGTTTTATTTTAGAACAACAGACGTAACAGGAGAAGTAGAATTACCAGCGGGTACAGAAATGGTTATGCCAGGTGATGATGCTAAATTTACTGTTAAGTTGATTACACCGATTGCTATGGCAGAACAATTAAACTTTGCTATTAGAGAAGGTGGAAGAACTGTTGGAGCAGGAGTAGTAACTAAAATTATAGAGTAACTCTATAAATAGGAGTGTAGCTCAATTGGTAGAGCGCCGGTCTCCAAAACCGGAGGCTGAGGGTTCGAGTCCCTCCGCTCCTGCCAATTAGTGCTTAAATATTATGAAAAACCCGATTAAATTTATCCAGGAAGTAAAACAGGAAGCTTTTAAAGTTTCATGGCCAACATGGAAAGAGACTTTACAAGGCGCTTTGATGGTTTTTGCTATGGCTGTTGCAATGTCTTTATTTTTTCTTCTTTTGGATCAAGTTTTAAAATTTTTCTTAGAACTATTGCTTAAGGTGAGCATTTAATGAAAAATTGGTACATAGTTCAATCACACTCCAGCTTTGAAAATAAAGTAGCCGACTTAATTAAAGAAGAAGCAGATAAAGCTAAAATTGGTGAAAAATTTGAGGAAATTATTGTTCCTACTCACGATGTTACTGAAGTTAAAAGAGGTAAAAGGGTACAACGAAAAAAAAAATATTTTCCTGGGTATGTATTAATAAAGAGTGAAATGGATAATAGTATTTATCACATGATTAAAAATATTAAGAGAGTAAGTGGATTCTTAGGATCAAAAGGAATTCCAGTTCCAGTTTCAGATAAGGAGATTGAAAAGATATTAGGACAAATAAAAGATGGTGTGGCTCAGCCAAAATCTGGTATAGAGTACAGCGTTGGTGAAAAAGTTCAGGTTGTTGATGGCCCTTTTGCATCATTCAGTGGAATGGTGGAAGATATAGATGAAGAAAAGTCTAGACTTAAGGTGTCAGTTTCTATATTTGGACGTCCAACACCAGTAGATTTAGAATATAATCAAGTTGAGAAAGTAAGTTAATGGCAAAAGAAATTAGTGGATTTATAAAGTTACAAATTAAGGGCGGTCAAGCAAACCCAGCACCTCCTGTTGGACCAGCGTTAGGTCAACGTGGTGTAAACATAATGGAATTTTGTAAAGCTTTTAATGATAAAACTAAATCAATGGCTGGTAAACCTG
>QBXA01000038.1 GCA_003283905.1 Pelagibacteraceae bacterium AG-319-F18
AGAAAAGCAGATTATAAAAATGTTACTTAATTCTTGCAATTGCCTCAATATGTGAAGGCCTTGTTTCACAACACCCTCCAAGAATAGTTGCTCCAGAATCTTTAAATTTTTTAACTATTTTAGCCATATTTTCTGGAGTAAGATCTTCTCTTTTGCCTAAAACCTCTGAGGGGTTAAATGTTTTGCTTTTTAAATAGTTTCGGTGGTAACTAGGACTAGGTTTAGTAGTTATAAATCCATTTAATTTAAAACCAAAAGGAACTCCTAAATTTTTAATTTCTTCTAGATTTATCTCAAAATTTTCTGGAGAAACACAAGATAACATGATCCCAAGTACCTGATCATCAATTACCTCTTTTATTTCTGATATTTTTTCTCCACTTGGAAGATTTGTTCCTTCAGAAATATGAATACCAATTAAATATGGTTTTTTAAATTCCTTGATTGCTTTAACTCCACATTTAAATTCCTTGATACTACTCCATACATCAAAATAAAAAAAATTAACATACGGATTTAATATTTTAGCTTGTTCATTAAAGTTTTTAGTAATCTCCTCTTCAGTTCTATCATCAGCTTCGTAGGTTAAATTTTGTGGAGGTAAACCACCGGCTATTAAAGTATTCGGAAATTCTTTTTTTGCCTTAATAGCAATTTCTCCTGCTTTTTTATTTAGATATTCAAATTTATCCTCAATATTATTATCCTTTAATCTATTTATTCTTGTAGTAAATGTTGTGGTTACAATAACTTCAGCACCTGCTCTGATGAAATCTAAATGAGTATTTAATAATAGATCATGATATTTATTCTGTAGAAGAGCATTTGCACTCCACAAAGTACCTTTTATCTCCAGACCTCTTGCTAATAGTTCTTGGCCCATTCCACCATCTAATATTCTAGTTTGTTTGAAAAAATTTATGTCCATTTTATTCCTCACTTTTTTAGTGCTTTAGCTTAATGCTAGGAGCACAATATAGTTCAACTACCCTTTACCAATTTATCTAATGATTTCCTTTTTAGCAGCTTAAGTGTGCAATATGGATCAAATCGGCTAAATATAAACTATATCAAACAGGTTAGATTGTAAACTATTTTCTAAATATTATTTTTGCATTAAATGAGAATGATCTTCGTTCACCTTTAATATTAAAGGGATAAGCAGTGTGTAACAAGTAATTTGGAAAGATTATTAAATCCTTAAGTTTTGGTACCACATTATAAATACTTTTGCTCAAAAATCCCTTTTGTCCATTTATGAAATCAATTGTTCCATTTGTTTTCAACTTCTTATTTTTTACCATTTTATTATTGGTCATACCTTTTGGTAATTTTAAATAGCCAACACCTGACAAATCTCCTTCATGGTAATGAATAGGGTTATATTCACCTTTAAATTGACGAACTACCCAAAGATTTAGAATTTTAATTTCTTTAATGTTGTTAATTTTTTCGTTAGATAAAAATTTATTAATACTTTTTTTTAGTTCTTTTTCTAAATTTTTTTTAATAAAATTGTCTGAAATTTTTAACTCATTTTTAATTTGACTCGCTAATTTTGAACTATAATCAACTTTTTTTACATTAGATTTGTTATCAAATTCATTGTTTAATTTATCAGAAAATTTTTTTGAAATTTTAGTTTTTCCAATAGAAGGACCAAATGGTTTAATATTTTTCATTTCAAAATTAAATATATTAATAGATACTTAAATTAAGTTTACGATATCAGACTTACACCCATTCTTATAGCTACAAAAATAACTAGCAGTGAAGTAATTAAGGCAAGAGTTTTATTAGACAAAAACTTTATATTTAAATAGTTACCAATTTGTCCTCCAATTAAAACACACAAGAAAAGAGGCCAAAAGTTTAAAAATTCATCAAATACAATGTTTTTAGTGAGTTGACCAGTTATACCAAAAATTGAATTTATTAAGATAAATAAAGATGCAGTAGCAGCAATATGTTTTGGATATCCTGCTCTCATTAAAAATAATATTGGACTCAAAAATATTCCGCCACCAATCCCAACAATACCTGAGACAAACCCTATTATAGATCCAATAAAAATAGACAATATATTGGAAACCTTTTTAATTTGAAATTGTTCATTATTTAATGTTTTGCTTTCAATAAATAGAAAGACACCAGCTATCGTCAAGACAAAAAATAATAATATTTCAAATAAATCTTTTTCTATTGAGATTGATGCTCCAAAAAAAGCAAAAGGAATAGATCCGAC
>QBXA01000039.1 GCA_003283905.1 Pelagibacteraceae bacterium AG-319-F18
AAATTTAATATTAAGAATATAAATTTTACCATAAAAAAAGGAGAAAGTATTGGAATTGTAGGTCCTAGTGGCTCAGGAAAGAGTACAATATTAAATATAATTCTTGGTTTATTAAAACCAAAGTCAGGAGAAATATTTTTTGATAGCCTGAATATAAAAAATATTAAAGGATGGAATAAAAATATTGGTTATGTTCCCCAGAACGTTTATTTAACAGACGATACTATTTTCAATAATATTGCATTTGGTATAGGCAAAGATAAATTTAAGTTTAAAAAAGTGGAAAACGCGCTGAAAAAAGCTCAACTAAAAAAATTAATTAACACTTTGCCAAATAAAGAAAATACTATTGTAGGTGAAAAAGGAGTTAGGTTGTCCGGAGGACAAGTTCAAAGAATAGGTATTGCAAGAGCATTGTTTCAAAATCCAAGCATACTAGTTTTAGACGAAGCATCTAGTGCTTTAGATTATAAAACAGAGTCGAACTTAATGTCAGCAGTCAATCTTTTGAAGGGTAAAACTACAATGATAATTGTTACTCACAGGCTTTCAACTGTTGAGAAGTGTGACAAAATCATAGAAATTAAAAACGGTAAAATTTATAAAATAACAAATAAAAGAAAATGAAAGCAGTGATTTTAGCCGGAGGTCTAGGAAGTAGATTAAGTGAGGAAACTCATAATAAACCAAAACCAATGGTAGAAATTGGTGGCAAACCAATCCTATGGCATATAATGAAAATTTATGCTTCCCATAATATAACAGAATTTATAATTTGTTGTGGTTATAAGCGGCACAAAATAGTGAATTACTTTAAGAATTTTTCTAAAAAAAATTCTAATATAAAGATCAAATATAAAAATGACCTTTTTGAGATAAAAAAAAATAAAAAAGAAACTTGGAAAGTAAGACTTGTAAATACAGGCCTTAAAACTTTGACTGGTGGTAGATTAAAAAGAGTAAGCAAATATCTTAAAGAGGATGAATTATTTTTCTTTACATATGGTGATGGAGTAGCCAAATTTAATATGAAAAACCAGATCAACTTTCATAAGAAAAATAAAAAAATTTGTACAGTGCTTGCCGTTAGGCCTCCTAGTAGATATGGGGCTTTAGAGATAGCTAAAAATGGTAAGGTTAAAACTTTTGATGAAAAACCAGACAAAGGTGAGGGTTTTATTAATGGCGGATATTTCATATTATCTCCAAAATGTTTTAAATACATTTCTGGTGATAGTTCTATATGGGAAACTAATGTTTTAACCAAGTTAGTTCAAATAAAGCAAATGATGGCTTTCACAAAATATGATTTTTGGCATCCAATGGATACATTAAGAGATAAAAATTTTTTAGAAAAAATGTGGAAAAATAAAAAAGCTGCTTGGAAAAATTGGAAATAAATTGAAAAAAAAATTTTGGAAAAATAAAAAAGTATTGGTAGTTGGCCACACAGGTTTTAAAGGTGGTTGGCTAACTATAATTTTAAACCTGCTTGGGGCAAAAGTTTATGGAATAGCATTAAAACCTGAGACAAAACCAAATTTTTTTAATTTGGTAAATTTAAAAAAATATTTGATAAAAGATTTAAGAATAAATATAGAAAATTATGAGAAATTAAATAAGGAAATAAAAAAAATAAAACCTTCAATTATTTTTCACTTAGCTGCTCAGTCAAAAGTTAGAGATAGTTACACAAGTTCATTAAATACCATAAAAACTAATGTATTAGGAACCACTAATGTTTTGGAAATTTTAAGAAATAACCCTTTTATAAATTCGTTATTAATTACCACTACAGATAAGGTTTATAAAAATAAAAATAATAAACTCTCTTTTACCGAGGTCGATGAATTAGGAGGGGATGATATTTATAGTGCGAGTAAATCAGCCATTGAGATTATTGCAAACGCTTACAATGAAAGTTTTTTTAATAAATCAAAAAAACAATCGATAATTTGTCTTAGGGCTGGAAATGTGATTGGTGGTGGAGATTGGACAAAAGATAGAATTGTTCCCGATTGTATTAGAGCAATTGATAATAAAAAGAAAATAATTTTAAGAAATCCAAAATCAATTAGACCATGGCAGCATGTATTGGAACCACTTCTTGGATATATTATTATAGCAGAAAATACATATAAAAATAAAAATAAATTAGATATGGCATTTAATTTTGGCCCAAGTAGTCTAAATTGTATTGATGTCA
>QBXA01000040.1 GCA_003283905.1 Pelagibacteraceae bacterium AG-319-F18
ATTTAAAACTTATAAAGGAAAATTTAACTAGTAAGCAAAATAGAATTCAAGAAGAAATGAATAAAATATCTCAAAGATTAGAAAACAAAAGTTTTGTAGATAGAGCGCCAAAAGAGATTGTTGAACAGGAAAAAACTAATTATAATAATTTAAAGAATGATATTGATAAAATATTAGTAACCATAAAGGGTATATAATGGCAAAATTTAATAAAAAAAAACTTCCAAGTAGACATACATCGTTAGGAGCAGATAGAGCTCCTCACAGATCATTTTATTATGCAATGGGTGAAACTGAAAAAGATGTAGCAAAACCATTTGTTGGTGTTGTTTCTACGTGGAATGAAGCTGCACCCTGCAATATTGCTCTTATGAGACAAGCCCAATCTGTTAAAAGGGGAGTTCGAGCAAATGGTGGAACACCTCGAGAATTTTGTACAATTACAGTTACTGATGGTATAGCAATGGGGCATGAGGGTATGAAGTCTTCATTAATATCTAGAGAAATAATTGCAGACTCTGCTGAACTTACTGTTAGAGGCCATTGTTATGATGCCTTAGTTGGTATCGCTGGCTGCGATAAATCTTTACCTGGCCTAATGATGTCAATGGTTAGATTAAATGTTCCAAGTGTTTTTATTTATGGTGGTTCTATTCTTCCTGGCAGATATAAAGGTAAAGATGTAACTGTTGTTGATGTATTTGAAGCTGTTGGAAAACATTCATCAGGACAAATGTCTACAGTCGAACTTAAAAAATTAGAATTAGTTGCTTGCCCTAGTGCAGGTGCTTGTGGTGGTCAATTTACAGCAAATACAATGGCGTGTGTATCTGAAGCGATTGGCTTAGCACTACCTTATTCAGCTGGAACTCCTGCTCCATATGAAGAAAGAGATAAGTACGCTAAAGCAAGTGGAACAATGGTTATGAACCTTTTAAAAAAAGGAATTAAGCCTAGAGATATTGTAACTAAAAAAGCTTTAGAAAATGCTGCAACAATTGTTGCTGCAACCGGCGGATCTACTAATGCTGGATTACACTTACCAGCAATTGCTAATGAAGCTGGTATAAAATTTGATTTAATGGATGTTGCTAAAATTTTTAAAAGAACTCCTTATTTAGCAGACTTAAAACCAGGAGGAAAATATGTTGCTAAAGATATGTGGTTAGCAGGTGGTGTTCCAATGTTACTTAAAACTTTATACGAAGGTGGCTTTATTCATGGAGACTGTATGACTGTCACTGGAAAAACTATGAAGGAAAATTTAAAGAATATTAAATTTAATCCAAAACAAAAAGTGATGAGATCTTATAAAGATCCTTTATCACCAACTGGTGGTGTTGTGGGTTTAAAAGGTAATTTAGCACCAGAAGGTGCGATAGTTAAAGTTGCAGGATTAAAAAAGTTACAATTCACTGGAAAAGCAAGATGCTTTGATAATGAGGAGAGCGCTATGAAAGCTGTTCAAAGTAAAAAGTATAATGACGGTGATGTAATTATTATTAGATATGAAGGCCCTGTTGGAGGCCCAGGTATGAGAGAAATGTTATCAACAACAGGAGCTATTTATGGTCAGGGAAAAGGTGAGAAAGTAGCCCTTATAACTGATGGTAGGTTCTCTGGCGCTACAAGAGGCTTTTGTGTAGGTCATGTGGGCCCTGAGGCCGCTTTAGGAGGCCCTTTAGGCCTTTTACGCAATGGAGATATCATTGATATTGATGCCAAAAAAGGGACTATCAATGTAAGACTTTCTAAAAAAGAATTAGTTTCAAGAAAAAGAAAATGGAAACCTAGAAAATCTGATTTTGGCTCAGGAACATTATGGAAATATGCACAAACAGTTGGACCCGCATATTTAGGTGCACCAACACATCCAGGTAAGAAAAAGGAAGTAAAGGATTATTCAGAAATTTAATGAAAATTCGTCCAGTTATTTTATGTGGTGGAGCTGGTACACGACTTTGGATTAATACAAAAAATAATCAAGCAAAACAATTTATTGATTTTGGTAAATGGACTTTACTTGGTAAAACTTTAGAGAGAACTAAAGCTTCAATTTATGACACACCAATTATAAGTACCAATAAAAAGTATTTAAAAGAAGTTAAAAAACATCTTAAGACTAACAAGATTAAGAAATACAAAATTGTAT
>QBXA01000041.1 GCA_003283905.1 Pelagibacteraceae bacterium AG-319-F18
TCGTCTATTTTTGATCTTATTTTATCTAAATTATCATTAAATTTATTTAATATAGTTAAATCATCTTTTTGGAATTTGATTTCAGAAGGGATTTTTCCATTACAATTTTTAATAGCAAATGCTGTAACACGTTGACACAAATTCCCAAAATTATTTGCAAGATCGCTATTTATACAATCTTCAAGTCTCTCTTGTGAGATATTACCATCATTACCGAAAGATACTTCTTTGATTAAATAATATCTTAATGGATCTAAACCATATTCATCAATTATTTCGATTGGATCTAAAATATTTCCTTTAGATTTAGACATTTTTTCATCACCTGAAAGTATCCAACCATGACCAAAAACTCTTAATGGTAATTCTATTTTAGCAGCTAGTAGAAATGCTGGCCAATATACAGCATGAAATCTTAAGATATCTTTACCAATTAAATGTATTGATGCTGGCCAAAAATTTTTGAATAATTCATTATTTGTGTCAGGATAATTTAATGCACTAATATAATTTGTTAAGGCATCAAGCCAGACATAAATAACATGGTCTTTATTGTTAGGTACTTTTATTCCCCAAGAAAAACTTTTTCTACTAACAGATAAATCTTTTAACCCATTTTTAACAAAACTAATAACTTCATTTTTTCTAGACTCAGGCGCAATAAAATTTGGATGTGACTCATAATAATCTAACAATGGTTTCTCCCATTTTGTTAATCGAAAAAAATACGACTCTTCCTCTATCCATTCAACAAGTGATTTTGAAGAGATAGATCTTTTAGCACCATCTATATCCTCTATTTCATCTTCATTATAAAAGGCTTCATCTGAAACAGAATACCAGCCAGAGTATTTTGATAAATAAATGTCATCATTTTTTTCAAGTTCATTCCACAAGTGTTGTACTGTTTTTTTATGTCTGTCTTCGGTAGTTCTTATGAAATCTGTATTAGTTAAATTAAGTGTTTGTGAAAGATCTCTAAATGTTTGGCTAATTTGATTACAAAATTCTAAAGGGTCAATATTTTGTTTTTCTGCTGAACGTTGTATTTTTAATCCATGTTCGTCAGTTCCAGTTAAAAATTGGACATCAAATCCGTCCATTCTTTTAAATCTAGCAAAGAAATCGGCTATAATACTTGAATAAGCATGCCCCATATGTGGTTTAGCAGAAGGATAGTAAATTGGTGTTGTGATATAAAACTTTTTATCCATTTAACACTCTATCTTCAAATTCCATTAATAAAATCTCATCGTCTAAGTTAAAAATTTTAGTATTATTAATTTTATTTAAGAAATAATTTCGTATGTCTAGTAGTTTAATATTTTTAAGAGATAGATTTTTACTAAAATAAATCTCTATTAATGAGTATAGTAAATATCTAATAAATTGATCTTTCTTATATTTTTTTACCTTTATAATACTTTTAATAAAATCTTTTAAATTTATTTCCTTTAAATTAACATCATTTTTGTTGGCAAAATTTAATAAATTTAATAACGAACCTGGTGTACTATAATTGCTTATCATTTGATCATTAATTAAATTCATAAAATTTTCGCCTAAAATTTTGTTTGTAATATTAAAAGATTCTTTAGAAGTAAGATGTATCTTATAGTTAAGACATCTAGATTTAAGTGTTGGTAATATTTTTTTGTTATTATTGATTAATATAAAATATATATTGTCGTTAGGCTCTTCCAATATTTTTAGCAAAGCATTAACTGAATTAATATTTAAGAGTTCAATATTATCTATAAGAACAAGTCTAGGTTTATTGTTAAACGATGATTTATTTAAATTTAAAATCAAATTTCTAATTTGATTTATATCAATACTTTTTCTATCTTCAATAATATCAATTGAAATAAAATTTGGATTAGATTTATTTTTAATTAATCTAAAAGATTTATTATTTGGGTTAATACTAAATTTTTCAAAATCGTATGAAAATTCTTCATCGGTTGACAAAATATTATTTATTAAGTGGTATGCTAAAGTAGATTTACCGATACCTTTTTCACCTGACAATAAAATTTTATTTGGCAATTTTTTATTAAAATAAAGATTTTTAAAATTTATAAATTCTGTCTGATGACCATATAAATTCAATTGATTTGATGGATTTAAATTCATTAAATTAATTCA
>QBXA01000042.1 GCA_003283905.1 Pelagibacteraceae bacterium AG-319-F18
ATAATAGCCAGTATCTACAATTAAAATTTTTTTGTTTAAAAAATTTTTAAAAGCAATATATGCCGCTGTTGTGCCAGCACCTGGAACAGCTACAATATTTTTTTTTTTAGATACTTTTTTAAGCCAATTAAGTGTTTTCTCTTTTATTTTGGTATATTCTTTATCTCCTCTCCCAAAATATTCTTTTTGAGATGTTTGCCATTCTTTAATTTTAGCACCAGGACCTGGGCACAAGGTTAATTTTGTCATATAATTTTTATTGAGTATATTTATTTTTTTTAAATATTATAAGTATATGATTATAAAATAATGATTAAAGCAATAGATCTTTTAAATTTTTTCATAAAAAATAATATTTCTTTTTTTTCAGGTGTTCCAGACAGTGTGTTAAAATTTTTTATAGAAGAATTAAAATCAAAAAAAGTAAATAATATCATTACAACTAATGAGGGCTCTGCAGTAGGTATTTCTATAGGACAATATCTTAAAACAAGAAAATTGAATGTGACTTACATGCAAAATTCAGGATTAGGAAATGCAATAAACCCCCTTATATCTATTGCTGATAAAAATATTTATTCTATACCACTAGTTTTGCTTATTGGTTGGAGAGGTAAGCCAGGTGAAAAAGATGAACCACAACATATCACACAAGGTTTAAAAACAAAGGAAATTCTAAAAAATTTAAATATAAGATTTATAGAAATCAAGAGTAAAAAAGATTTTGTTAGAGCAAGGAAATTAATTACTTACGCTAAAAAAAATTTGAGATCAGTTGCATTACTTATTTCTAAAAAAACTTTGACTGGAAAAAAAAAAAATATTTTCTCTTCTAAAGCGAATATTAAAAGATTTAAATTTTTAGAAAAACTTTTAGATAATATAAAAATAAAAGATCTTATAGTTTCAAATACTGGATATACTTCGAGAGAACTTGATACAATTCTTAAAAAAAAGAAAAGATTAAAACAAAAAGCACTTTATATGGTTGGAGGAATGGGGCATAGTTCAAGTGTTTCGCTCGGATACTCAATTTATAGTAAAAATAAAGTAATATGCTTAGATGGTGATGGATCAATGTTGATGCATCTAGGTGCTCTAGCCACATGCGCTCAACTAGCAAAAAAGAATTTTAAATATATATTATTAAATAATTTTTGTCATGAGTCTGTTGGTGCACAACCAACAGTATCAAAAAAAATTAATTTTAAACTTTTATCTGAGTCTTTAAAATTTAAAAATTATCAGAAAATTGAAAAAATTAATGAATTAGAAAAAAAGTTATCTCTTTTTTTAAAAAAAGATGGACCGAATTTTCTCGAAGTCTTAATTAAAACTGGCACTTTAGAGAAACTTTCAAGACCAAATTCTTTAAAAGAATTGTTAAAAAAAATTTATTTATTTGTAGTTTTAAGGATTTAGAAAAATTTAAGATAAAAGTTGATTGGGTAGTATTTGTTTATGTGGAAACTGCTGAGTGTAAAATTTTTGATATTAAAAAAATACATAATTTTAAAAAAAAATTTAAATGCAAACTAATGCTTGATGCAACTGCAAGTATAGGTTTAGAAAAAAATCACAACAAAGCCGATGTTATGTTCTTTAGTAGTTGCAAAGGATTATTTGGACCAACTGGACTAGGTTTTATTGCTTATGATCAAGAAAAAATAAATAAAAATTTAAATTTTTTTGATGATTTAAAAACTTATGAGAAATCAATGTTTACAATGGGTTATAATTGTTTAGCTGCACTATTTGAAATTTCAAAAAAACACAAATTTTATTTACAAAGACTTTTATATGCAAGGAAACTCTTGTTAAAATTTTCAAGAAACCAGATTAATCCAATTATAGGTTTAGATATAAATTTTAAACTTAATAAGAAGAAAAATGTTGTTTATTACAAACCAAGAGACAACAAATCATTTCAACCAATATTTTTCTTAGGTTTTATAAAATTTGATAAACAAAATATTAAAAAAGTTCTTACAAAAATTACATCAAGAAAAATTAATTCTTAATGAGTGTAGAAAAAAACTTTATTGAAAGTTTAAAAATATTAAACAAATTTAAAATTAAATTCATATTATGGGCTGGAGTTAATTTATCGCTAACAAGAGACAAAAAGTTTT